>NZ_JACAQY010000002.1:0-145277 GCF_013386835.1 Pseudomonas sp. IPO3774 | reverse complement strand
GGGCGCTTGCCAAAAGTGACCCGCTGTAAGAGCGGAACCATAAGCGGCCGTTACCGAAGAAACGGATATGTACTCAAACCAAAGACCCCGGCAACGGCAACTCATAAGACTTCTTAACCGTCCGCACCACCAAAGTAGACGAATAAGTACGAATCGGAATATCCCGATAAATCTCTAAAAACCGATAGATATAATCAGTGTACTCAGTGGCATCCCGAAACTTCGCCACCATCACAAAATCAAACTCCCCGGTCAGCAGATAACAGTCCTGAATCTCCGGATGACTCGCCAGGATATGCTGCATCTTGCGGTCGATATCATTGCTGTCCCTATCAAGCTTGATCAGGAAGAACGCCGTAACCTGAATCCCAAGCTTGCGCTCATCCAGCACCGCCACCTTGGCCTTGATGATCCCGACACTCTCCAACCGCCTGATACGCCGGTAACAACTGGTTGAAGACAGCCCGACACTGTCACTCAACAACTCCAGACTCTGACTGCAATCCCTTTGCAATTTCCCCAGAATCTTCAAATCCATGGCATCTGTCATTTTTTCCATATCTTCCTTGAAAAAACTGCAATGAATCCACCGTAAACACCCACCAATTTGCACAAATCCTGCGCGGTGGCGCACTAACATCAATCCAGCTTAGCAGCCCAGCCAAATCAGGCACCGGGGCCGCATGAGAGGGATCTTATGATAGTCGCGAAACCGACATGGGCCACCGATATCCACGGCCTATTCAGCGCCCCCTACTGGATCCCCCAAGAGCAACGCGCCGCCGTCGCCGCCTCCTGGGTGGGCTGCATGAACGCCTACTTCGTATTCCTCGAAGACCCCGCCTCCGTCAAGACCTGGTCCGAAACCATCTACCAGCACCTGGCCTCCCGCAGCATGCCGCTGACCCTCGACCAGCAGCAGTTCTGGCCCATCGACGCGCTGGAAACCTTCAGGCTGTGGGTCAACCAGGGCTGGCGCCTCACTCCCGCCTCACCGTTCGACGAGGCAGAACGCATCCCCCCACCCGACCTGCCTCACCCGGTCAAACGCGTGCGCCAGGACATTCGCGCACTGACACAGGAACAACTGAACCTATACCGCTCACGCCTCGATGACGTAATGCAGGTGGCCAACGCCGACAGCGGCTCCCCGTGGCAGCGCTACGCCTATATCCACACCAACTGGTGCCTGCATTACCAGGAAGCGTTTGCCCTGTGGCACCGGGCCTATCTGCTGTACCTGGAAGCGCTGATCGACTGCCCCATCCCCTACTGGGACTGGATGGCCGAAGACGCCAGTGTCGACGGCAGCCCCCAGGCCGGCTTGCCCCAGGCGTTTCTCGATGAAACCTACGTGCACCCGCACACCGGCGAGGTTCGCCCTAATCCGTTGCGCTACGCCGCTGCCAAGGACGGTTGTTCGAAGGTCTGTGAAAAGGCCAGCATCCCGGGTGTGGACTGCCGCTTCGTGCAACGCAACCCGCTGTTCTACACCCGGGGCGAAACGCAGCGCGTCGAACGCACCCAGTTGTACGGCATGAGCCGGATTTTCCAGCAACAGGTGGTCGATGCCCTGAAGTTCAACACCTTCAGCCAGCCCCAGGGCGTGCCAGGTTATCCCTGGGCGAACATCCCGGTGTTTGATCCCCCCCAGGAAGATGACCTGTACCCCAACCGTGCGCTGAATTTCGACGGGCTCTACGAGCAGCCCCACGACAACTATCACGGCTGGATCGGCGGCGACATGGCTGACAACGCCTACACCGCGTTCGACCCGGTGTTCAGCTCCTACCACGCCAATATCGACCGGATGCTGGAGGTCTGGATCCGCGCCCATCCGGCAGCGCAGTACACCACCCAGTGCCTGCTCCAGCCGTTTGCCGGCAGCGAGGCCGACGATGTCACCTTTACCAGTGCCGACGCCTGGCGCTACACCCCCCTGGGGGACATGGCCCAGGACAGTCGGCATATCGGCTATGACTACGGTGTGCCCGTCGCCCCGCCCTTTGGCACCCGCCGCCCGGCCGCAAAAGCCTGCTGCCAGCAAAGTTCGACGCCGATGCAAGCGCAGGAACAAACCGCAAGACTGGGCCCGTGGGTGGTGTTCGACCATGTGCGCTGCACCCACGACACCTACCTGATCGACGTATTCCTCAACCAGCCCGACGCCACGCCGCAGCAGGTGAGCGCCGACAATCCGCACTATGTCGGGCGCTTCAGTCGCATCGGCATGGGCCTGGTGGATGACAAGGGCCGCTGCATCACCCATGGCGTGTCACGCGCGCTGAATGCCGCGCGCACTGCTGCCGCATTGAACCTTCGCCCCACTGACACCACGCAGTTATCCGTGGTGGTGACCCATCTCGATAGTGCCCGGGTGTTGACGCCGCAGGAGTACGCGCCGCTGCCTGGCTTTATCGCCCAACTGGTGTGGGACGACCCGCGCCAAACCGTCGCCGGCCCTGCTCCCAGTGCCGGTTGCTGCTCCGTTTCCACCACAACAACACCTGGAGAATCGACATGAGCACACCCTTCAAACAATTCACCTCTCCCGCCGGGCAAGCTCCCAAGGACTACAACAAGCTGGGCCTGGAAAACCAGTTGCCGCAGTTTGAAACCGACTGGAACAACGACCTCACCGGCTGGACGCAGTCCGCGATCATCGGCAACCCGTGGTCGGGCCTCAATGACGCGCCGCGCTCGGGCTATTACAACCCACTGGTGGAAGGCTACGGCCCCACCACGCCGCCGGCGATTACCTGGGCGCCCTTCCCCAATCGGCTGTGGACGTTTTTCTACAACAACGGCACGGCGGTGATTCCACAGTTGGGCGGCAAGGCCATGTCCATGCAACAGGTGATGGAGCTGACCGACAACGGCCAGATTACGATCAACAACACCCTGTACATGCTCTACGACCCGAACAAGCAAGGCACCCTGCTGCAACTCCCCGTCACTCGCTGCCCGAGCATCGACTGGCAAGGCAAGTACAAGGATTTCTCGCCCTCTGGCCCCCGTGGCTGGCTTGACGAATATTGCGAGTGGTCCATCGTGCGTGATGCCGACGGCAACATGCGCAAGATCACCTTCACTTGCGAAAACCCGGCGTATTTCCTGGCCATGTGGCGCATCGATCCGACTGCTGTACTGGGGCTGTATCGCGACTACATCGACCCACAGGTGCAACTCGAAGACCTGTACCTGCGCTACACCGCCGACTGCCCGACCGGTAAGGCCGGCGACCCGGTCATCGACCCCACCACCGGTCAACCGGCCTACGACACCGTCAACAAATGGAACGCCGGCACCGCCTGTGTGCCAGGCCAGTACGGCGGTGCGATGCACCTGACCTCCGGCCCCAACACCCTGAGCGCCGAGGTGTACCTGGCTGCCGCGGCGACCATCCTGCGGCCATTGAGCAGCAGCCAGAATTCCCAGGCATTGATCTGCTGCGCGCAATACGGGCAGAACTACCGCAACTCCGATCCGCATATCGGTTTCTCGGCCAACAGCGTGGCAGTGAACAACCGGCTGTCGCTGACCAACCCCATCGGCTTGTACCTGCAACAACCCACCGACTTCTCGGCGTGGAAAGGCCCCCAGGGCCAGGATGTCAGCCAGTACTGGAAAATCACCCGTGGCACCGCCAAATCCGCCGCCAACGGCTCCGACCAGATTCTGCAAGCGGTGTTTGAAGTGCCGGTCAGCGCCGGGTTCTCGATCAACGACATCACCATCAGCGGCCAGCCGATCGACTACGTGTGGGTGATTGCCCAGCAGTTGCTGGTGGGCCTGAGTGTGACAACCACGCCCATCAGCCCGACGCCGGATTCCTGCCCGTGCGTGACGGACCGGGTCAACGGCGTGCAACCCTGGCCGGTACAGCTGCTGCCGCTGGACCTGTTCTACGGGCAGTCACCCACCGACCTGCCGGCCTGGCTGGCACCCGGCACCAGCGGGCAGTTTGCCCTGGTGGTGCAAGGCGCCGACCTCAAGACCACCGCCGAGACGGCGCGGGTGCAATTCTCCAATCCTGGGGTGACGGCGCAGGTCACAAAGTTCCTGCCGGATGCCTCGGCCATCCCCGGGCAAACCAACTCCGGTGGCACCCAGGGCTACCTGCTGACCATCACCGTAAGCCCCACTGCCGCACCGGGGCTGGTGACAGTGCGCGCCCTCAACCCGGGCGAAGCCGATAACCCCAGCGCGGCGGAACACCCATGGGAATCCGGATTGGCGCTGGTGCCTGGCGCCTGACTGATACAGCCCATCAGCCGCACCCACCCAGGGTGCGGCTTTACCTGCTTGCAAGGAGCGCGATGATGTCCAGGTTACGCTTGAGTGTTTTATCGCTGCTGACCAGTGTGGTGCTGAGCCTGTTCGCCATGCAGGCCGCCTACGCATCCCCCACTTCCGACGCCGACGCTTGCGTGCAGCAACAGTTGGTGTTCAACCCGAAAAGCGGCGGCTTCCTGCCGATCAACAACTTCAACGCCACCGGCCAGAGCTTCATGAATTGCTTTGGCTGGCAGTTGTTCATTGCCCTGAACTGGCCGGTGAATCCCGGTTGGCCAGCCACACCTGCCCTCGCGGGTGAGCCGGACATGAACAGTACCCTGGCGCAATTCGGCGTACCGACTGCCTCCGGCCAGCCGATGAGCGTGGCGCCGGTATGGGCCAGCTACAAGGACGCCAACGATATCTTCCTGCCCGGCGCGCCCGTGCCCACCGGCTGGGGCGTGCAAACCCTGGTGCCGTCCAATTGCAGCACCCAGGGCAGCCTCAGGGCGATGTCGGTGGGGGCGCGCAAGTTCATGACCGCCACCTCCGAAAGCGCGATCAACGCGCGGCATGGGTTTCACCTGTCCAGCGGCACCCTGGCCTCGATTCCGGACCCGATCATGGAAGCCTCCGGCGGCTGGCTGACGGACCAGTCGCAGAACCTGGTGTTTTTTGAACGCAAGGTGGGCAAGGCCGAGTTCGACTACATCGTCAGCAAAGGGCTGTACGACGCGGCCAACCAGCTGAAAGTCGCGCAGAACCTCGACAACCAGAACCCCGGCGGGCTGTCCTTGCCCATCGGTGAACCCATGCGCTCGCTGCCGCCCAACCCAGTGCCGCAGGAGCAGCTGGGAGCCCTGGAGGTCAAGGCGGCATGGCGAATCCTCACCGGCAAACCGGAGCTCTACGGGCGTTACCTGACCACCGTCGCCTGGCTCAAAAACCCGGCCACCTTGCAGTGCACCCAGCAAGTGGTGGGCTTGGTGGGCCTGCATATCATCAACAAGACCCAGGCCTCGCCCAACTTTATCTGGACCACCTTCGAGCAGGTGGACAACGTGCCGGAACCCAACCAGGTACCGCCACAACAAACGCCGCCCGACAGCTTTGCCTTCAACAACCCGAACTGCGGCACCGGCCCCGAATGCACGCCGAACGTGGCGCGTATCCAGTGCAAGCAGCAGCATCCGGACCGCGACTGCACCGAGCCGTTTCCACGGGACCAACCCGTGCAGACCACCCGGGAACATCCGCTGCCCACTGAACTGCAGGCGCTTAACGGCGCGGTGCAGGCCAATTTTGCCCAGCAGAGCCAGGGCAAGTCGGTGTTCCAGTACTACAAACTGATCAACGTACTCTGGACCCTCACCCCCAACCCGCCCACCCAGCCGGAACCGGGTGTCAGTGCGCAAGTGCCGCTGTCCTACGGGCCGTTTATCAGCCAGGGCAACGTACCGGTGGCCAACACCACCCTGGAGACCTACGTCCAGGGCGATAACTGCAATGCCTGTCATCAGTACGCGACCATCGCCGGCAGCTCGACCCTGGCCTCGGACTTTTCGTTCCTGTTCAACAGTGCCGATTCGGCCAGCAAGAAAAGCCTGGTCAAGCGCGTAAAAGCCTTCCAGACCCTCAAGGACGGTTCACCCTGAACTCGACTGTTCAGACCGCTGCTCAAGGTTTCTCGGTGCTGTAAGGCCTTGAGCATTTGGTCCTTGCGCTAGCTCCTGCTGGTTAAAAGAGGCGCCCCTTATCAAGTAACGCCCGAAATGTCCGACAGCCCCCCGCATCTACCCGGTAAGACCGCTCTCGAGGGATATCGTGTGGCCACCCGCCGGCCACTCATGACTTTTGGTAAAGAGTCCTTTTCGGATTCAGCGGTTTTTCCGAAGGAACGAGAGGCCGATACTCGACTCCATTGTTCACACCACTTCAGGAGTCACTCATGTCCATTCCCGCATTCGGCCTCGGCACGTTCCGCCTGCAAGGCCAGGTCGTCATCGACTCCGTCAGCACCGGCCTGGAGCTGGGCTATCGCGTCATCGACACCGCACAAATCTACGAAAACGAAGCCGACGTCGGCCAGGCCATCGCCGACAGCGGCATCCCACGGGACGAGCTGTTCATCACCAGCAAGATCTGGATCGCCAACTTCGCCGAAGGCCAGCTGATTCCCAGCCTCAAGGAAAGCCTGCGCAAACTCCAGACCGACTACCTGGACCTGACCCTGATCCACTGGCCATCGCCGGAAGACCAGGTACCGGTCGCCGAGTTCATGGGCCAGTTGCTGGAAGCCAAGCGCCAGGGCCTGACCCGTCAGATCGGTATTTCCAACTTCACCGTCGACCTGATGAAGCAGGCAATTGCCGCCGTCGGTGCCGAGCACATCGCGACCAACCAGGTGGAACTGCACCCGTACCTGCAAAACCGCACCGTGGCGGAGTTTGCCAAGGCCCATGGCATCCAGATCACTTCCTACATGACCCTGGCCTACGGCGAAGTGCTGAAGGACCCAGTGATCCAGCAGATCGCCGAACGTCATCAGGCAACCCCGGCGCAAGTGACCCTGGCGTGGGCCATGCAACTGGGCTACGCGGTGATCCCGTCCTCGACCAAGCGCGCCAACCTGGCCAGCAACCTCAAGGCTCTGGACCTGACCCTGAGTGACGCTGACATGGCGCAGATCGCCGCCCTGGAGCGTGGCCATCGGCTGACCAGCCCCAAAGGCATCGCGCCGAACTGGGACTAAGCCGCAGGGCTGCCGGACAACTCCCGCAGCCACGGCAACACCCGCAACCCGTCGGTGGCTGACGGCGGGTCGATGATGTCCATGAAGTGTTCAAGGTTGATGCTGTCCGGCGTACCCGGCAGGCGCACCAGCAGGGTTGGTGCGGCGGCCGGCGTGCCCAGTTCGCGGATATCGTAGACCAGCACATGGCGAATCTGCGGGTGCTGTTCCTGGAAGGCCAGCACCCCGCCGTCGCTGTCTGCCAGCCCGGCGTTGATGATCAGCACATCGAACGGCCTGGCCGGAATCGCCGTGAGGATCCGCACTTCTTCGAAGGTCTGCACCGGAACGATGCGGTAATAGCCCAGTTGGTTGAGCATTTTTTCGATGTACAGTCGTTGCAGATGCTGTTCATCGGCGATCAGGAGGGTCAGTGCTTTGTTTGGCATGGCGAACACCTGAGCAAGAAGCGCTCGTGAAGGACTGGACGCACTATTTTCCAGACATATTCCGAAGACTAAATAAGGCTTGTTCCACCTTCACGTAGGAGTTGTCCCAAACAACTCAATACCCCTCCGCACCGGTCAAGTCTGATTGCAATACCCCGACAGCGCGTGGTGCAGGTGCGAGAGCGCTTCATCCATGCCATCGACGGCACTGGCCAATTCGTCGCGGGCCTGACGTTCACAAACGCTTTCCAATACCTCGCAGCAAACCATCAGTGCATGGGCCTTGACCATCTTTGCCCCGCCCTTGGTGCGATGGGCCAGGTCATGCAGGCCGGCAAAGTCTGCCTTGCGTTGCAGGTTCACCAGTTGCCCATGGTCTGCCTCAAGGCTGTCGAGCAAGGGCGCCAGCAGCTCCTTCACCGCGTCGATATCCCCGCCGGTCAGTTTCTCAAGGTGGCTCAAGTCAAAGTCTGCCGCCAGTTCATCCGTGGTGCCGGGCGCCACCGAAGGTGTGGCCGTGCGCCGCGCCAGGGCCGCATGCAAATCCTCAAGCCCGGTGGGTTTGAACAGGCAGCCATCCATGCCCGCCTGCCGGCAGCGCTCGGCTTCCTCGGGCTGGGCGTTGGCGGTAAACCCCAGCAACAGGCACGGCGCCAGGCCACGCTCGCCCTCAAGGGTGCGGATATCCCGCGCCAACTCATAACCGTCCTTGAACGGCATATTGCAGTCGGTAATCACCCCGTCAAAATGCCCGGACAGCCACAACTCAAGCCCCTCGACGCCATCTTCGGCGGTGGTGATCCGGTGCCCCAGGAAGCTCAATTGCCGGGCCAGCAGCAGCCGGTTGGCCGGGTAGTCATCCACCACCAGAATGTTCAGCGCGTGGGCGGGCGGAGTTTCCACGGCAACCGGTGCGGGCGGCATCAGCGTGCTGTCGGCGACTGCCAGCTCCAGGGTGACATCCACCCGAGTGCCCTGCCCCAGCAGGCTGCTCAATTGCAATTGCCCCCCCATCATCTCGCACAGGTTGCGGCTGATGACCAGGCCCAGGCCCGAACCGCTGCGCGCCGATTGCGCAGTGTTGCTGCCCTGGATAAACGGGTTGAACAGGCGCTTCTGGTCTTCGACACTGATGCCGATGCCGGTGTCTTCCACCCACAGCCTGAGGTTCAAGTAGCCGCTGGCAATCGCCGACGAGCCGGACGCGCCAAGCCGCACCCGGCCGTGAGGGGTGAACTTGATCGCGTTGCTCAAAAGGTTCGACACCACTTGCTTGAAGCGCATCGGGTCCACCAGCACGTACCGATCAATCAGCGGGTCGAGCTCCACCTGCAGTACCAGGCCCCTGGCCCGCGCCAGCCCCTCGAAAACCCGCGCCACCGACGCCAGCAACTCGTGCAGGTTCGAAGGCTCGAGGGTCAGGGACAGGTGGCCCGATTCTATACGCGCGATATCGAGGATATCGCCGATCAATTCCAGCATGCCCCGCGACGCATCGGCGGCCACCTCCAGCGCATCGCGGTCGGCCCGGTTCTGCTCGGCGGCTTTCAGGGCCAGTTCGATCATGCCGATCACGGCGTTCATGGGCGTGCGGATTTCATGGCTCATGGTCGCGAGAAACGTGGTCTTGGCGCGGTTGGCCGCGTCGGCATCCTCCTTGGCCTCCTGCAACTGGCCGAGCAGTTGCTGCCTTTCGCTGACATCCACCCAGCCGGCGATCATGCCCACCACCTGCTCATTACCGTCGCGGTACGGCAGCATCCAGTGGTAGATGGTCAGGACCGCACCGCCCGGCACCTTGAGCACGCGGTCCTGGATCTGTGGCTCGCCCCGCTCCATCAAGCGCAGGTAATCCTGATGAAAAGACTCGGCCTGGGGGCGATTGCCGGTGTCGGTCTCGACCACGGTTTTACCGGTCACGTCCTCCAGCTTGAAACCGAACACATCAAGGTAAGCGCTATTGCACGCCATCAGCCGGCCCAGGCGATCACGCACATAAATCGGATGGGGCGTGCCGTCGATCAGCACGCCCATAAAGCGCATCTGATCACTCAGCGCCCGTTCGGCCTCGACGCGCTTGCGTATCAGCTGACGCAGATAAATCGCCCAGCCGAGGGTGATCAGCAACAGCAGCGCCGCCAGGCTGAAACCTTGAATAATCGCATTGCGGTGCCGCGCCCAGTAGCTGTCTTCAACCAATACCTCGCTACGCCAGTGGCCAGCCAATTCGTCCATTTCCTGGGGCGTAATACTCAGCAGCGCCTTGTCGAGGATCGAATACAACTCCAGCTGGCTGCGGTTGACGCCAAAGGCTATACGGGCCGGCTCGGACCCGACCGTGCTGGTGATCCGCAACCGGTCACGGTACTCGCGGGCAATCATGTAGCGGGCGCTGATCAAGGTATTGACGGCGGCATCGGCACCGCCATCGGCCACCAGCTCCATGCCGTGCTCGGGGTTCTCGACGTCCACGAACTTGATGCTCGGATAGTCCTGGGCGATGCCCTCCTGCAGGCTATTGCTGCCAATCAGCGCCAGGCGCTTGCCGGCCATGTCTTCCAGGGTAAGGGGGCTGCCGTCATCAATGCGACTGACCAACACAAACGGATTGGTCAGGTAAGGCCGGGTAATGCGTACCTTGTCCGTGCGCTCGACGCTGGGGGTGACCACCGCGATCATGTCTGCACCACCGGTGTTGACCCTGTCGATTTGCCGGAGCATCGAGGTGCCGGGAATGAAGTCAAACTTCAATCCCGTGCGCAAGCTGATGCGGGCCAGCACCTCGGCGCTCAACCCTTCGAACGCGCCCTGCTTGTCGATAAATGAAACCGGCAGGAACTTGTCGAGTACAGCGACCTTGATCCTCGGGTTCTTGTCCAGCCAACGCTGTTCACTGGCACTCAAGCGCAGCCGGTCCGCCCCCAGGAACCCCAGATTGCCGGCACTCCAGCGCCGCAGGATTTCCATCTGCTCGCTGACCGGGATCACCGCCAGTGCCGCATTGATGATCGACAGCAAGCGCGCGTTGTCCCGGGAAAATGCAAACGCGAAGGGATTGACCTCAAGTGACGAGAAATCGGCCATGCGGACGTTGTTCAGGTGGTTCCTGTTGATCAGGTAGTTGGTGCTGATTGCATCGCCGAGGTAAACATCTGCATGGCCGAACGCAACCGCTCCGATGGCCTCGAAGGTTGAAGGGAACAGCTGGATCCGGGCATTGGGGTAAAACGCCTGCACCGCGTCAGGCTGCATGTAGTGATAAAACATCGCCACACGTTTATCGGCCAGGTCGCTGCTCAGGCCCTGGCTGTCACCCGTGCGGGTGACCAGGGTCGGTTGATCCATGGCATAGGAGCGCGAGAGTACCAGCTGCGGGTCTGCCGCCTCGTAGCCGTTGGCAGATCCCACAAAATCCACCTCGCCACGCTTGAGCGCGGTGATGACTTCATCGCGATTGTCGTAGCGGCGCACTTCTATCGTGATGTTCAGCGCATCGGCGATCAGCGACGCGTAATCCGCCGTAATCCCCTCGAGTTCATCGCTGGTGCTCAACTCGAATGGTGCGTAGTCGGGCCCAGAGATGCCCATCAACAACCGGCGCCGTTCGCGCAGCCAGCTCCACTGCGTTTCATGCAGCCGTACGGCGGGCGTTTCAATGACGGAATGCCCCAACAGATACAGGGTGCGCGGCTCGCCAAGCGCCAGGCCTTGTGTGCAGAGCGCGCCCAGCAGCACACTTGCGCTGAGCCACAAGACCCGAAAGTTGATCATTTCAGATCAGATGATTGCGCTGGGCGAACTTGGACAAATGCACCACCGACGACATCCGCAGCTTCTCCTTCAGTCGGGTTTTATAAGTGCTGATGGTCTTGTGGCTGAGCAACATGTCCTCGGCAATTTCCTTGTTACCCAACCCCAGCGCCAGCTTCTGCAGTACGGTCAGCTCGCGGTCGGAAAGCTCTGCCACCAGGTCCTGCTCGGTGGATTGCAAATCGTCGCGGCGCACCGAGCTGGTGGGCAGGCTCGGAAAGCAGCTGTAGTTGGACATCACGGCCTTGATCGCTTTTTGCAACTCATCCAGCTCGCCGGTCTTGGCGACAAACCCCATCGCGCCTGCACGCATGCAGCGGGTGGAAAAAAACACCGCCAGGTAGGACGTCAGCACCAGGATCTTGCACGGCAGGCCCAGCGCCTTGATCCGGCTGATCACCTCCAGGCCACCCAGCTTCGGCATCGCCAGGTCGAGGATGATCAGTTCGGGGCGTTCCTCCCGGGCAATCTGCATGGCATCGGCGCCGTTGCCGGCCTCGAAGATCGTGTCGAAGCCTTCCTGCTTCAGCAGATAGCGGACGGTTGCGCGGATAAATGGATGGTCATCCACGATTAAAGCTTTGCTCATAAGGCTCCCCTGGGAGGATTCAGTACCGTTACACATCACACGGGACCTATCTACCTGTGAGAAATGACAGTTCCGACGAACGGAACTGAACAGTCCTACAAGCAGCAGTCGGGTCCCTCCATTTGAACAGCGCATAACCCTAGGTAGGCGGCACCTGCGTGCCTGGCTAGTCGCAAGCGCGCAACCTTACCAATGGAACGGCGTAACAACTGAAGGGATAGTCCCAGCTGTATGTAGGACTTTTCCTCACCATAAGCATAGTAAATAGCCGGTCCCGGGGGCGCCAAGGCGGCCTAGTCAGTGGTACTCGGACTCCAGAACGCTTGCACCACAAGGGCTGAAGTGGAAATACGCGCCACCAGCGCATCCAGTTCGTCACCGTCTACCGAGGTCACGGCCAGCGTCGCCTCGATTTCCACCTCTTCAGGACCAAAGGGACGTACGTCCACATCACTGGCCGGGTAGTTGCAGCGAGCAAGTTCGGCTTCGAGCAAGGCCAATACCGCCTTCTGCTGGGTACGCCGGGCCACCACATACAGAATGTTGGTCACCTCGGCCGACACCACGTCCAGTGGCTGGCGGTTGATGTTATTGACGATCGGGCGCAGCAGCGTGTTGGCCGCCAGCACAAACAGCGTACCGAGCAGCGCTTCGAGGATCAGGTCGGCACCGGCACAGGCACCCACCGCCGCCGACGCCCAGAGCGTGGCCGCAGTATTCAGGCCGCGCACGTTGCCTTCTTCACGCATGATCACACCGGCACCGAGAAAACCGATGCCCGAGACCACATAGGCCACGACCCGCACCGCCCCTTCGGCGCCGCCCAGGCGGTTGGCCATGTCGACGAAAATCGCCGCTCCCACCGCCACCAGCACGTTGGTGCGCAGCCCCGCCGTGCGCTGGCGGTACTGACGCTCAAACCCGATCAGGCCACCGAGAATGAAGGCCGCGGTGAGGCTGACCAGCGTGTCGATCAGCGAGTTGAGGTTGATGTTGTTGATTGCTTGCATAGGCGTCTTCCCTATTCATTACCAGCCAAACTTACGCGAGGAAACCTTCGGCCAGGTACGACCATCCTGGGCCGTGATTGAGTCACGGGCACGACAGGACAGGCCCGCCCGTCGCAAACGACAGGCGCGTCCGCAGTACCGCGATGCAAGGCATCACGTACTGTTAAGCGTCGATGAGAGGGAATTCGGAATCGGGCCAGGACTGGCCGCCATCGAAATGCCGCTTCTCGCTTCTGGGCGAGACAACGGCATCGGAAAAATGCGCGTTATCTTGCCAAGTATGTGCCGGTTATCGAGACCGGCCGACGACTGTCACTCGAACAAGTACCCACTGAGGGTCTCCGCTATTGATGAAAACGCGCGAAGCTTACGCTCCGAATTAATGAGAGTAAACCGTAGGAAAATTTACCCGATGGGTTTGGGCAGGTTCTTCAGGGAGGGTTCAGGTACGCACCACTGCGCAGCTCTCCCCCCCGTAGCAGCTGTCGAGCCCAAGCGAGGCTGCGTCGGCCACACTGCGATCATCAAGCCAGACACTCCACCGAGTCGCCGAACGCAGCCTCTCCCAGGCTCGACAGCTGCTACGCAGAAGACGGTCGATCACGCTCCACCAGCGCCAAATACTCATTGATCACCCCACCCGCCAACGCCTTCACCTGAATGGAAACCCGATTCACCTGCCGCCCCATCTCGATGCCATCCCGAGTCCGCACCTGAACATACCCAAGCCGGGGCCAGAACCGCTCAGCCTTGACGTTCCCCACCACCACCGTCAACCGCAACCAGCGTGCGCCCAGGCTCACTACCCAATCCTGGAAATCGGCATGCAACTGCCGCGCAAAACCGCTGCCATGCAACGGCGTGGCCACCAACAGCAACCCGATATGCCAAACCCCGACCGCCAACAGATCCGACGCCACATTCACCACCGCAACCAACTGCCCTTCGGCATTGCGGTAGCCAATCCAATACATCCGCGTGTAGCTCCAGGTACCAGGCAGTTGAAGAGTCAACTCATCTCGCGCCTCCGTGGGTGTGGCTGGCTCACCGTTGACCGCGAGAAAATATTCCGGGGCTGCTTCGAAAAAGCGCTGCAACTCGGCTTCACCCTCAAGGGTCAGCTCAACTACCCGAATGCCCGCTATCGAACTGCGCGGCAACTCCCCTGCTTCAACAACATCCATGTTCACCGCCCCTCAATCATCCCGCGTCAGTACTTCCAGCAACTCAATCTCAAACCGCAAATTACTGTTGGGCGTGATATGCGCCCCCATCGAGCGCTCGCCGTAGGCCAGGTGCGCCGGCACGAACAACGTGCGAATGCCGCCAACTTTCATGCCCATCAGCCCCTGGTCCCAGCCCTTGATGACGCGACCGGTGCCGATCACGCACTGAAACGGCTTGCCGCGTTCCCATGAGGAGTCGAACACCGTGCCGTCTTCCAGAGTGCCGGTGTATTGCGTGGTGATCAGGGCGCCTTTGACCACGGTTTTGCCGTCGCCGAGGCGGATGTCGGTGATTTCCAGTTCGGTGCTCATTTTTTCTCGTTTTGTGTAATGCGCGGATCGCGCCAAATGGGCGTTTTCCCAGAGTCAAACGCATTTGGCAAGCCCACATACCTCGTTTTCTCCAATAGCCTGCCAGTTCGAATGCACCAACCTACAAAAAATCACGAAAACGTACGTAAAAAAAATACAAACCACCTATTTATCTTCTTCGATACAACGAGCAGCCTAACTATCCAGAAACATAGAACATCAAGGATGACTTGTATGACCATAGGATCAGACTTCAACTACCCGGCTGATATTGCTGCCCGCGCTTCCAGAGAAAAGAGATCTACCAGAAATAAATGGCGGGGCCGTTTTCCTGGCCCACCAGACTTATGCTTCGATTATCGAGCCTTAGTGGAGCAAAAAGGCGGAATTGCAAAGGCGCCTCATTTGGACCACAAAATATGTATCATCGGGGCAGGCATCACAGGCCTTACTGCAGCAAGAGAACTGTATCGCTGCGGCTTTAAAGACATATCCCTGATCGAGAAATCCAAAAGAATCGGAGGCAGACACCTTACCGTTCTTGGTGGACAGCGCTCCAACAATACAGGACGACCGCCCTTTGAAATGGGCGCGATGCGTATGCCCTTTTTTAATCGATCTGATGAAAACCCCACTGAAGGCCGATCCATGATGGCCTATTACACCAAAGCGTTTGATCTTGTTCATTCAAACTTCCCAAATCCGGGAAGCCCGTGGGTCACATCAACCGGGATCTACTTACGCGAAGGGAGTATAGATAATAGTAGTCAGCCCACCATGCTGATCTGGAAAAACAAAGATGGTATAACGCCTCCACCTGGCGAGACCCTGAGTGCAGTGTCTGCAAAATGGCAAAACTTTGCGAACCGTATGACTCAGAAAGTTGCGGAATTATACGGAAGCGAGCAATGGGAATTATTTTGGGCCAGAGTAGTTGAAAAGTACGAAAGTATCTCGTTTAGGGATTTAGTGAAAATGCCGGTTATTGAGTCTTGGCACAAGGAACGCCCCGGTGACTTCGGTGGCATGGGCATGACGACGCAAGAGTCGGCTGTGTTCTATGCAATTGGAATAGGCGATGGCAGTTGGGGAGCATTTTATGACATTTGCTCGCTTTATCCCCTGCGGACTGCGATTTTTGGTTTCAGCAGTCACCTCCAGCTAATTCATGGCCGGGTCAAACTGGATGGCGAGGCAGTCGACTCGCCGCACCTGAGAAGTCCGGCCGTTTTTGACTCTCGGGGACTAGAGTTTAATAAGCCCAGCTACAAAGGTCTCGGGGCCTTGGCAGAATGTCTGCTCTTTATGAGTACTCCTGAAATAAGCGACTCCGTGTATGACCTCAGCCTCAAGAAGACGGATGGATTACTGACTGACTCTCCAGTAAAAAAACTGGAAAAGCTGAGAAATGGGAAAACGCGCGTTTATTATCATTGGAATGCTAGTAACCCCAAAAAAACTGAAGTCTGCCATGCCGACTTCGACTCGGTCATCATCACGCTCCCCTCCTGGATAATCGAAACACAAATACTGCTTGAGGGTTTCGATGAAGAGATGCTCCCTTACGACACGATAAATGCCTATAAAACTGCTCACTGGGAAACCAGCTGCAAAGTGTACGCCCCGTTAAAAAAAACCTTCCTGTCCAAAAACACGAAGATCCCGCAAGCCATCGTTACCGACAGTTTCATACATGATGTATATACCTATCGCTATAACGAGCATCACACCTACGACTGCATACTCTTGAGCTACACCTGGGAAGATGACGCAACAAAATTATCTTCACTAAGTGACAAAGAGTTAATAACCAAGTGCATAGAAGAGCTGGATAGAATCCTGGTTAAATCCACTAACATCCAAGAAAAAATCTCTCCATACATCGGCCACGAGCAGGCCATCGTGCAACGCTGGATGAATGACCAAAACTCATTGGGATGCGCAAAACTGTACAGACCAGGGACCTACTATGAGGCTGTCAGCTTAATGAAATACAATAAGGACTACTCATTCAAGTCTGGACTTTACCTCTGCGGCGAATCTTTTTCAGTAGATGCCGGATGGACAGAGCCTTGTTTCAGGGGCGCAATAGATACCGTCATAAATATCTGCAATAGAACTGGCGCCCTCTTCAATGGAGGATTCTCAATGCAAGACTATCCAGAATACAAAACAGAGTATTCACCCCCAGCAAAATAAACACACCATGCAAAAACCTTGGCAGAAGCAAACTACATTGCTATCGGACGCGTCCGACTTTCATTTAAACATCAGGTCGCCTCTTATAAACATCCAGCCACTTCTGGCTGAATAAAAATAAGAGGTCACCCGCAATGAGCGATCCAACAAGTCCTGTTCGCATAGCTGTCGTACAGTTTGATCCCCAGGTCGGAATGGAAAACCGGGAGCGCAACCTGCGTCATAGCCTTGAGCTGGCGACGGAAGCAGTGAGCGGCGGTGCCAATCTGATCGTGCTGCCAGAGCTCTCTAACTGTGGCTATTTCTTCTCCAGCCGTCAGGACGCGTTTGATCATGCCGAGGCCATTCCGGGTGGGCCAAGTGTGCAGGCCTGGACAGATTTTGCCTGTAAACATCAGGTGTACCTGGTGGCAGGCCTCAGCGAAATTTCCGCTATGCAGCTGTTCAATACGGCTGTATTGCTGGGGCCGGATGGCTTTATTGGCAAGTACCGCAAGGCCCATCTGTGGAACCTGGAGAAGCTCTGGTTCACTCCCGGCGACACAGGATTCCCCGTTTTCGAAACACCCATAGGCCGTATTGGCCTGTTGATCTGCTGGGACATTTGGTTTCCCGAGGTGCCACGCATCCTCAGCCAGCAAGGCGCCGATATTATTTGCAGCCTCAACAACTGGGTGTGGACCCCGCCGCCGTTGTTCGACGACGCGGGGAAGTGCATGGCGTCGTATCTCACGATGACCGCCGCCCACGTCAATAACGTGTTTATCGCTGCCGCCAGTCGTATCGGCGAGGAGCGCGATGCGCGTTACCTGGGATGTTCGCTGATTGCCGGTACCAATGGATGGCCCATCGGTACGGTGGCGTCGGCGAATCGGCAGGAGATCCTTTTCGCCGATGTCGATCTCACCAGTGCCCGCAGCGCGCCTATCTGGAACAGTCTTAACGACTTGCAGCGGGACCGGCGTGCTGATCTTTACGACCAGATGCTCGGGTACACCCAGCACCCTGCCCTGCCACGCTGATCGGAGGGTGCATCATGGAAAGCCTCTTTGAAAAGCCGCGTGCAGGGCGCTCCCGGGCCGATAACACCGTCATAGTTCTGGGTCTTGCCATTGCTTTGCTGATCCTATGGATAGCCCTTATTTACCCTTGGCCGGGATATGCCGATATGGTGACCAGCCTTCCACATCCCAGTTCGTGGCTGCGCTGGGTGTTGGGGGATATCAGCGAGGTCGCGTTCTACAAACACGAACTGGCGTCACTGGGCCTGCTGGGCGGTGCGTATCTGGCGTGGTGGGCCAGCCGCACGGGCAAGTCCTGGCAGGGCTTTGCTATCTCGTACGGCACAGGGCTGTGGCCGTGGCTGATAACCAGCTCCTTACTCGGCTTGCTGCTAAGCAACGCGTTATGGGGCTGGACGGTGACCGCTGACACTTGGCAACCGACGTTTGCAGCGTTTGTTTCACTGCCGGCGGCAATGGTGCTGATGTTCGGAGGTGGCTGGAAAGTGACGCTCAACGGCGCCGTACTGGGAGGTTTACTGGTCACGCCGATGTGTTTGTTGATCGTTAATTACGTCTGCATACCGTTGGGCTTGCCGGTGGTGATCGGAAATGTGCTCGGGATGGCGGTTGGCAGTGTGATTGCCTTTGTATTGTGCCGTCACGTGCCGGTCCTGGTACGAAGCGATTACACAGCGCCGCAAAGGCCCGCCCCGCTGAAGCCACCGACTTATGGTGTGGTGTGGAGCGTGCGGAGGGTATTGGCTGACTTTTCCGAAGCGCCGTTCTTCGGCAATGAGCTGGCCAGCCTTGGCTTGCTGGCGGGTGTGTTACTGGCTTACGCGCTGAACCCGATGAGCCCGGCCTATGGATCCGGCCTGATACTGCACCTGATCGGCGCGCAAGCGCTGACATCAGCGCTTGGCGTGGTGATCTGGCGACATCAGTGGATAAAACGAGGCTGGTATCCCACGTATGTCCCGCTGGTATCGGTAGTCCCGGCAGCCGTATTGACCCATGGCGGCAGCTGGATGGTGATGGGGTCCAGTGCGTTGCTCGGCGCGCTGATGGCGCCGCCACTGGCCTGCGCGATTGCAGGACGGTTACCACCGCACTTTCATCCTTATATCGGCAACGTAATCTCAATGGCGCTGAGCACGTTGGCGGTAGTGCCATTGGTGGGATGGTTAGCCGTTTAGCTCCGCTCTCCTACGCCGGGCAAAGGACTGCCCGAGCACTTAAAGCCAATGCCAGAACCGACTCCAGAACCCACGCCCCAGATCATTCTTGCAGCCCGCATATTGCGCCGCATACATCTGCGAACGCGCCTGCACCTTCCCCGCCACCGGCATCAGCCAGGCTTTGCTCGCGTAGGTACGCTGCCGGTAACCGCCCCAACCTTCGTGGTAATTCAGGTACTGGCCGTAGGCATCGTATTTGTATACGCCGTTGATGGTGTAGGTCTTGTCCATGTACCAGCCGACAAAGTCGATGGCGTCGTCAAAGTCCTGCCGGCTGGCGCCGTAGCGTCCGGTGCTTTTCTGGTAGTCGCTCCACACTTCGTCCTTGGCCTGGGCGTAGCCGGAGGCCGTAGACACACGACCCCAGGGGATGATCCACAGCAGGTACTTGCGTGGGGTCTTGGCGTCCTGCCGGAAGCCCGATTCCTGATACATGATCGCGAACGGCACCTGGATCGGCACGCCCCAGCGCGCCTGGGTCACCTTGGCGGCGTCGTACCAATCGTCTTTTTCGCGGAAGATGCCGCAGATGTCGTTGGGGGTGCGGGGTGGCGAGGTGCCGCATCCCGCCAATAAGGCGGTGAGCAGCAACAGCCCTGCGGTTTTTCCTGCGTTCAAAAGCTCACCGTCTCGTCGTGAGAATAAAAGGCGGGCAGTTTACTCGTTCGCCGGGGTTCCTGCAGAGGTGAAAGCAACACGAATCCTGTGGCGAGGGAGCTTGCTCCCGCTGGAGCGCGAAGCGCTCCCGGACCGGTTGACGCGGTATGCCCGAGGCACTGCGATCATCGGTTTTGGGGCTGCTACGCAGCCCAGCGGGAGCAAGCTCCCTCGCCACATTTTGGTGGGTGGCTCAGGCAGTGACGACCGCCGTCAGTTCCAGTTCCAGCAGGCCGTTGCTGGGTAATCCCGCCACGCCCACCGCCGAACGCGCATGCCGGCCGTGCTCGCCAAACAGCTCAATCAACAGTTGCGAGGCGCCGTCGACAACCTTGGAGAAGCCCTGGAAACCTTCCCCGCCAAACACAAACCCGCGAACGAACAGGATGCGCTCGACGTTCTCCAGCCCTACCGCCTGGTCCAGCACGCTCAAGGCCCGCAGCACACAGGTCTGCCCTGCTTCGTTGACCAACTCCGTAGAGGTCTGATCCGTCACCGGCCCGGTAATCACGCTGTCACCCTGCCGACAAACCTGCCCGCTGACATACGCCACGCCTCCATGAATCGTCACTGGCACGTAGTCTCCCTTGGGGCTCGGCGCCTCGGGTAATTCCAGCCCGAGGGCTTGCAGTTTTTCGCGCACGCTCATGCCGGTTCCTCGACAAATTCCACATGCCCACCCAGCCAGCAGCCTTGCACCTGCCCCGCTGCATCCCGGCGAAACCGCAGGGAGATTTGCGAAGGTCGGCCCATGGCCCGGCCCTGGCGGATGTGCACCGGGCGATCATCTGCCGTCACCAAGCCATTCTCCAACAAGCCAAACGCCAACGCGGCAGCCGCGATGCCGGTGGCGGCGTCTTCCGGGTAACCCGAGGACTTGGGAAACTGCCGCGCATCAAACTGTCGCCCGTCCAGATCCGATGGCGCATAGGGGTACAAACCGGTGGAGCCGATGCGCTCGCACAGTTGCTGCATCCGCCGGTAATCCGGTTTCAGGCTATCCAGTACCGCCACGCTTTTCAGCGCGATCAGGGTTTTCACCCGGCTGGTGCAAGCGTTCTGGATCGGCAGCGGTGCCAGTTCGTTGGAAGTGATGCCGAGCACCGACAGAATCTCGGCCTCGACTTCGGCATCGTTCAACGCCTCGACCTGGCCCTTGGGCTGGCTGATTTCCACCTGGATATCCGGGGTGCCCGCAGCGGTGATCCGCGCATCCACCGGACCGCTCAGGGTCGATAACGTCAGGCGGTCCTTGTGCAGCATGCCCAACCGATCCAGCAGCCACACCGCTCCCACGGTGGCGTGGCCGCACATTTCCATCTCGTGGTTGGGCACCCAGAAGCGCAAGGCAAAATCGAACTCGCTGCCAACCGGTGCGGCGAACACGAAGCCGCACTCATGGCCATAGTCGCGGGCGACTTGCTGCATGTCGGCATCGCTCATGCCATCGGCGACGGCCACGGTTGGCGCGGGGTTGCCGCCACGGGCGGTGGCGGGAAAAACATTGACCAGGTGAACCTCGGGCGTCATTTCGCCTCTCCCTGAAGGGTGGAAACAGTCGGCGCCACGGCGTCGACGATGGAGTTGGTGTAGACCTGCTGCGGGTCGAGTTCGACCGGGTCGCTCTCCACAGCGCTCATGAAGCGGATGTTTTTCTCAACGCCGTCTTTCTCGATGCGCGGCGTGGCCGGGTAGGACGGCAGCGAAGCGGTCCAGGCAGCATTGAAAATGGCGGCGTCGGTGTTGGCGAAATACGGGCGCACCGACTCGCGGGCCTTGTCCGGGTCGCTGGCAATCAGGTGTTCGGCACGCCACAGGGCGCGGACCATTTTTTCGGCCGTGACCTTGTTGCTGGCCAGCCAGTCTTCACGGGCAATCATCGCAGTGAAGAGGAAGCCGTCCAGGGGTTTGTATTCGCCCTTCGCCAGGTCCATCAACACAAAGCCGCCTTGCTTCTCGGCGGTGGTGATGGTGGGTGGCGACAGCGAGAAGCCGTTGATGCTGCCTTGGGAAAACGCCGCGAGCATGTTTGGCGCGCCGCCGATGGGCATGATGGTGAAGTCTTTGTCCGGGTTGAGCCCCGCATCCTTGGCCAGGTAGCGCACCAGCATGTCGGTGGTGCTGCCAGGGCCGGTGACGCCGATCTTCAAGCCCTTGAGGGCCTGGGCACGGGCGGCCAGGGATGAGGTGGCCGACACGCCGGCCTTTTGCGCCGAGGCACCGTCGATCACCACGGTGCTGCCGAACTGGGTTTGCACGGCGGCGAACGCCTGGACATTCTGGCCTTTGGTGCGGGCGCGCACCGCGACGGCGGGCAGGCCGACGTATGCATCCGCATCACGCCCCAGCACGGCGGTGAGTGCTGCCGAGCCGCCTTTCTGGAATACGATGACGTCCACATTCAGGCCTTCATCGGCGAAGTAGCCTTGCTTCTGCGCGACGTAGATCGGCACATAGAGGAAGCCTTCGCTGGGGAACGCCAGGGTGACTTTGGTCAGGTCCCGGGCCTGCGCGGCGGGCAGGCATGAGGCGAGTAAAACGCTGGCGATGAACAGTGGTTTGAGCATGATCAAGCTCCGCAAAAATAAGGGGTTAAACCGCAACTTCACGTTCCGCTTCGTTGGCCTTCCACGGCATCAACTTGCGTTCTGCCAGCTTCACCGCCGTGTTCAGGATCAGCGCGAGGGCGATGATGCCCACCAGTGCGGCAAATACACCGGCGGTATCGAACTGCGAGGCTGCATCCGAGAGCAGGTAGCCCAGGCCCCGGTTGGCGGCGATGATCTCGCCCACCAGCGCGCCGATCAGCGCATAGGGCACCGACAGGCGCAGGCCGGTGAATACCCAGGTGAAAGCGGACGGGATGACCACCATGGTCAGCAGGTCGCGCTCCTTGGCGCCCATCAGGCGCAGGATGGTCAGTTGCTCGCGGGACACGTTGCGCACGCCGCTGTAGGTGTTGAGGAACACCAGGAAGAACACCACGGCCGCGGTCAGGATGACTTTCATCGGCAAGCCGATGCCGAACCAGAGGATGAACAGCGGCGCCAGCGCGACTTTCGGCAAACTGTAGAAGGCGGTCAGGAACGGGTCGAGAATATCCGCCAGCAGCTTGGCGCGGCCCAGCACCAAACCGGCGATCAAGCCTGCGAGGGAGCCGAAGAAGAAGCCCAGCACGGCTTCCAGGGTGGTGATGCCGGCGTGATAGAAGAACACCCCGTTCATGAGGATTTTCCACAGGCTTTGCGCCACCGCCGAAGGCCGGCTGATGAAAAATTCCACGCCGAACCAGCGGGACACACACTCCCAGAACACCAGCAGGAAAATCAGGAACAGCAAGCGATAGACCTGGATCATACGACCTCCAGCGAGTGAGCCAATGAGGCGGGATCGGCAGCACCGGCGACGTCGGGCGCCAGGCGTTTCCAGAGGGCGGCGCAGAGTTCCACGTAGCGTGGGTCGGAGCGCAATTGCACCAGGTTGCGTTCACCGCCCAAGGGAATATCGAGCACATGGTCGATGGTGCCCGGGCGACCGGCGAACACCACGCAGCGGTCCGCCAGCGCGATGGCTTCATCGACATCGTGGGTGACGAACAGCACGGTCTTGTTGAGCTTGCGGCACAGGCGCAAGAGTTCGGTCTGCAGGGTCAGGCGCATCTGCGCATCAAGGGCGCCGAAGGGTTCGTCCATCAGCAGGGTTTCCGGGTCGCTGGCCATCAAGCGCGCCATGGCCGCGCGTTTGCGCATGCCGCCGGAAAGCTGGTTGGGGTAGCTTTCGCCAAAACCGGTGAGGCCCACCAGCGCCATCAGCTCCTCGACGCGGCTGTCGATTTGAGACTTGGGCATGCGGCGGATTTGCAGCGGCACGGCGATGTTGCCGGCCACGGTGCGCCACGGCAGCAAGTGGTCGGCCTGGGTCATGTAGCCGACACGGGTGTTGACGCCCTTGACCTCGGCGCCGTCGTAATGCACCTGGCCCTTCGTGGGGCCGAAGAGCCCGGCGGTCATGTTGAGCAAGGTGGACTTGCCGCACCCCGAAGGGCCGACCAGGGTGATGATTTCGCCCCGCTGAACTTCAAGCGATACGTTGCGTACGGCCACAAACTGGCGGCCCTCGACTTTGAAGCTTTTTTGCACCCCTGCGAAGCTGATAAAGGGTTTTGCACTCACCGCCCCTCCTCGTCCGGTAGGCCGGACTTGTTTGTTGTTGACGGGGTGAGGATGAACGGATGACGGATTTGCGGCGCACGGGATCGGGCCGGATCATGCGCGGGATCGGGACATCAAAAAAGTTGAGGCGGTATCAGCCGCGGCGCCACTCATCCGGCGACACGCCCAGCACCCGGCGAAACACATGGGCCAGGTGTGACGGTGACTCATAGCCGACGTTATTGGCGATCTCCAGCACCGACATGCGGGTGTGCCGCAACAACGTCTGCGCGCGCTCCAGGCGCAGGCGCTGGACGTACGCCAGCACCGTCTCGCCGGTGTGCAGCGCGAACAGCCGGGTCAGATGGCGGCGCGACATGTGAAACGTCTCGGCGATTTCATCCAGCCCCGGCGCATGTTCGAGGTTGCCTTCCACGTACGCCTTGACGTCACGCACCAGCATGGCGCCGTGGCGCTCGGTAGATGAGCGTTGCAGGCTCGGCTGGCTGAGGGAAATCGCCAGGCATTCGAGCAGCAGCAAGTGATCGGCCTGGGCCACCTGGCGGCGGCGGTCGATGTACAGGTCGGGTTGGCTGAAGGCTTTTTTTGCCAGGAGCAGATGGTGCAACGGCGCGGAGGTTTGCCAGATGCCCAGGGTGGGCACGCGCAGCAAGCGGTTGGCATCACCGGACAGGTCACGCAAGGCGTAGTGCATGTAGTCGGGGTCGACGTAGAACGCCACGTGGCCCTGGCTGGCGGTGAGTGACGAGGAGGAATGGCTGGATTGCGGCGGCACCAGTACGAACTGGCGGTCGATCACCGAGGTGGTACGCCCGCTTTCCTCATCCTTGAAACGCAACAGGCCGTGCTCGGGCACCATCAGCATGAATTCGTCGTGGGCATGGGCCCCGGTTTCATAGGCGCCGTTGGAGTTGAAGACGCTGTAGATGTCGCGCATCGCCAGGCACTGCCAATGGATGTTGGAGTGCTGACACTAGCATATTTGGTGCCAGCGAAGCATTGTGGCGAGGGAGCTTGCTCCCGCTGGACCGGGCTGGCGCTCCAGTGCGTAGCGCGCCCCTCTTTTTTGGGGCCGCTTCGCAGCCCAGCGGGAGCAAGCTCCCTCGCCACATAGATCACCTCAGGTCATGATCAGGCCAACGGTACACGACGGGTGGAAATCGCCAGGCGACCCACACCGAAGCTCAACGCTGCGCCCAGCAGCAACATCAACAAGGTGCTCCACGCAGCACGGGACAGTTGCTTGGCCGCGACTTCACCGGCTTCACGGGCTTTCTGTTCAGCCTGTTGCTTCAGTTCGTCGACCTTCTGCACGGCCTGCTGGTAGGCCTGGGCGTAGTTGTCGACAATCTGGGTGGCCTCAGCCTGGCTCTTGCCGGTACGGGCCGCAACAATATTGACCAGTGCCTGCTTGTCCGCCGCGTTCAACGCCGGCTCACCGGAAGCCTTGACCCGCTCGAACCACTGCTTCAATTCATCACCAGCCTGGGCTGGGTTGGTCGCGGCATCGTTGGCCGACTGCTTGCCGTCCGCAGCCGCCTGATCGGCTTTTTGCTCAACGTTGGCCGGGTCCAGTTCAGGTTTGCCGCTCTGCTTGAGCAGTGTGTCGAGCTGACCTTGCAGGCTGTTCCAGTCCAGCTTGATGCCCTGCTCATTCAGTTGCTGCTTGACGCTGTCGCTGATACCCGGCGCCACGGCGGCGATCCCGCTGCCGGCAGCCGACAGGCCCTTGCCGACGACATTGCCCGCCGCTCCCACAACGCTGGTGGCCAGCGCGGCCAGCAGCCAGGTGGTGAGCAAGGTGGTGATGGTCCAGCTCAGCACGCCGTGCAGGCCGCCGCGATCCGGCGCGGTGCGCCCGGCCACGAATGCACCGGCACCGATTGCCAGCAGCGTCGAGACAAACAGCCAGATCCCGGCACCGGTGCCGAAACCGCTCAGCGGGTTACCCGCGGCCATCGGGTCTACCGCGCTGGCGCCAATCGCGGTGCCAAGTACGCTCAATACCAGATAGGTCACCAGGGCAATTGCACTACCGGCCAATACCGAGCCCCAGGACACACGAAACAGCGAACGGTTGGTTTCATAGACAGTGGTCATGTTAAATCCTTTGAACAGTGGGTAGGTGGCCAGTTTGGCGAGGCACCTGCCCTGCGGTCTCGACACAATTGCACTAGGCGCACTGGTGCATTCGCACCCCGCGCCGGGCACTTTCTCTGCACTATCCTGAGCCTCAGGTGTCGTACTTCCCATGCGACTTACCCCAGGAGAAACCATGAGCCAGGCCGTCCTCGCCAAAGAAACCAACCGCCGCCAACTGCAGCAGATCATCTCCGGCTTGTCCGATGGGGTGATCCTCGCCGAGGCCGACCAGACCATCCTCTGGGCCAATGAAGCCGCGCTGCAGATGCATGGCGTGGATAAAGTCGAAGACCTGGGTGCCAACACCAAGGAATACGCCGCGCGCTTTGCCTTGCGGTATCGCAACAACCACCCGTTGGTGCTGGAGAATTATCCTCTGAGCCGGGTGGCAGACGGTGAAGAGTTCAGCGATGTGGTGGTGGAAGTCACCCCCACCGGCGACGAGGAAAAAGTCTGGGTGCATCGCCTGCGCAGCCTGGTGCTCGACGACGCGTCGGGCGAGCCGGAATTGCTGGTGTTGATCCTGAGCGACGCCACCGAATGGGCCAGCGCCGAACAGCGCTTCGAAAAGACCTTCAATGCCAACCCGGCGCCGGCGGTGATTTGCCGCCTGAGCGACCTGCGCTACATCAAGGTCAACCAGGGCTTCCTGGAGATGACCGGCTACAACCGCGACCAGGTGATCGGCCACTCGGTGTATGAACTGGACGTGCTGGAACAGGCCGAAAACAAGGACCTGGCCGTCAAGCGCCTGGGCGAAGGCGCGACCATTCCACAGATGCAAGCCGAACTGAAACTGCCCGAAGGCGGCAGCAAACTGGTGATCGTGGCCGGCCAGCCGCTGGACATGAATGAGGAAGACTGCATGCTGTTTTCCTTCACCGACCTGGAGCCTCGCCGCAAGGCCGAAACCGCCCTGCGTCAGAGCGAGGAACGCTTCGCCAAGTCGTTCCGCCTGACGCCGGTGCCGACCCTGGTGTGCAACGCCGCCAACCGCCAGGTGGTGGATATCAACGAAGCCTTCATGACCATCACCGGCTATACCAGTGAAGAACTGATCGGCAAATCCATCGAAGACATCGACTTTATCGACAGCCCCCAGGCCTGCACGCAACTGTTCACCACCCTGGAAAAAGCCGGCAACCTCGACGGCCTCGACCTGAAGATTCGCAAGAAAGGCAATGAGCTGATCGACTGTGTGCTGTCTGCCGACACCGTCAGTATCCAGGATGTGCCCTGCTACCTGCTGGTGCTGATGAACATCACCGAACGCAAGCGCTCCGAGCTGGAACTGGTGGCCGCGATCGAGGAAGTGATGCAGGACGCCTCATGGTTCAGCCAGACGCTGATTGAAAAACTGGCCAACGCCAAGAGCGTCAACAGCCCCAATGTACCGAACATTTCCTTTACCGACCTGACCGCCCGCGAGCGCGACGTACTGGGGTTGATTTGCGAAGGCCTGGCCGACAAGGAAATCGCTTCGCGCCTGAAACTGGCACCCAACACCGTGCGTAACCATGTGGCCACGGTGTACTCCAAACTGGGGGTGCATAGCCGTAGTGCAGCCATCGTGTGGGCCCGTGAGCGCGGGCTGTTTGCCGGTGAGTTGCGGGTTAAAAAGCCGAAATAGAGTGCAAATGCACTAGTGCGACCGGTGCAAATTCGCCTTATTGCACGGGGGTGCACTGCTTAACCTTGAAGGGTGGGCACAGGGCTTCGGGTCCTGTGCCGTTGAGATGTCATGCCCTTTAAGGAATCCATCATGAAAAGCGAACAAGTCAAAGGCGCCGTCGAAAAAGTGGCCGGCAAGGCTCAAGGTTTTCTGGGTGATCTGACCGGTGACGAACGTCTCCAGGCCGAGGGTGTAGCTCGCCAGGCCGCTGGCCAGTTGCAGCAAACCTACGGTGACGCGCTGGACACCGTCGGCGATTTCGCCAAGCAAAAACCCCTGGCAACGGTTGCGATCGTCGCCGGTGTCGGCCTGCTGCTGGGCCTGTTGCTGCGTCGTCGCTGAGGAGAACCCTGATGTTTACGCTCTCCCAACTGCGCAACTGCATCGAAGAGGCCCTGTCGCCCCTGACCTGCGAATTCACCCTGTGCCGTGACGCGTCGTTGACGCTCAAGGTCTTCGACGCCGAAAGCGGCCGGGTGGATTTGGTGGTCACCGGGATCAGCGTCAACAAGCTGCAGACCCCGCAGGAAGTGGAAAAGATGGTCGACGAGTTGCGGTACGAATTGCAGAGCAACACCGTCGGTAAACTCAGGCTGGATGACCTGCCGCTGCGCCCTTTGTAGGAGCGGGCTTGCTCGCGAAAAACGCCCAGGCACCGCGTTCATTCAGGCGTGGCGCGTTCGCGTTATCGTTAACGACCTTCACGAGCAAGCGTGCTCCTACAGTATGTCGCGGGCTTTCAACGACGCCCCGATAAAATAGAACACCCCTCCCCCGACAATGAACGCTGCCAACATGTAGAACATGTAGTGGGCCGGCAGGTTGGCCAGCACCAGCCCGCACAGCACCGGCCCCAACGCAGCGCCGAGGTTGGAGAGGTTTTGCGCCCCGTAGTACATGCCCCGCAGGTTGTCCGGGGCGATGCGGTCGATGAACATGTACTCGGCCGGAAACACCACGATTTCGCCCACGGTGAAAATCGCCATCGCCAGGATCCACCACCACACGTTGCTCGCCAGGGCAAAGCCAATCACCCCCAGCATGAACATGCCCAGGCCGAAGATCAGCCACTGGCTCAGGTAACGGTGGGAAATGCGCCGGCCAATCGCGTATTGCAGGGCAATCACCAACACCGCGTTGGTGGTGAGTACCGCGCTGATGATGGTGTAGGTGTATTCGGCGGTAGTGGTGGTCACCAGGTACTGCGACAGGTACGCGGTGAACTGGCCGAACACCACGGCACTGAGCAGGCCGCCGACGGTGAAGCACACCAGTCGGTGATCCCGCAGCAATACACGCCCCACCGCGAGGAACGACACCGGCTTTTGCGTGGTGTCTACCGTGGCCAGCGTGCGGTCGCCCCAACGCCAGTACAGCAGGAAAAAACCGAAGCCCAGGACCGCCGACAGGATAAACGGCAAGCTGATATCGAGCTTGGCCACCATCGCGCCAAAAAACGGCCCTACGGCATAGCCGATATTGGTCAGGGTGTACTTGATGGAAAACGCTTCGCTGCGCTCATCTTCCGGCAACAGGCTGGCAAACCCGGACTTGATCGCGATGTCGATCACCGCGTACGCCAGGTTGATCAGGATCAGGCAACTGTAGAACGACCAGATTTCCCGGGCCAGCACCGTGCCGACAAACCCCAGGGCAAACACCACACTCAAGCTGAGCAATAACCTATAGCTGTCGATGCGGTCTACCAGGAAACCGCCGTAGACACTCAGCAGCGAGCCGACGATCAACGAGCTGCCGATCACCAGGCCGACCTGGCTGATGTCGAGGGCAAAGTGGTTGGTGAGGTAGATCACCAGGTACGGAAAGGTGATGGCCTTGGCCAGGGTGAGGATCAGCGTGGCCGACAACAACAGGTTCACGGTACGTGGGTAATTTCTTATTGTGGCAAGCATCCTGCTCTCATTCCGGTCAAGGTAAAGGGACCATTGCGGCCCGCAGCGGACGTACCTTAACGCAAAACAAGAAGAAAAAAATGCTGGTTTATGCATTTATGCAAAAATCAAATGCAGCGGGATGAGGCGTGATCACCCATCCCGCCGAACGCTTTATTTTTTAACGGGCGTGATGTCGAGAATCGTGCCGTTGGTGGTTTTGAGCAATACGTACTTGTCGTTCACTCGAGCCCACTGGCTGTCTTCTTCCGGCTGCTTCAGGCCACGTTTCTTCCAGTCGGCAATGGCCGACTCCTTACGCATCAGAATGTCTGGCGCGCGGTCTCCCGTCTTGAGGTCGCGGGTATTGATATTCGAAGGCTGCACGGTTTTTTGCGGGGTATCCGCGGCCTGGACGGTGAGACTCGCGGCGGACAGGCTCGCGGCAACCAGCAGGCAGGCAACAAGGGATTTGGACTTCATGGGCACTTCCTTCAATGAATGACGCGTAAAGATTCCGACCGCAGCGGCGTGGAATCATTCAGCGCCGTGATGGAAGCGGCAGATGGATGGACGGCCAGCGACCGGGCCGGCGATTAATCAGATAAGATTGGTTCTTTTTTCCAGCCGCTCAGGAATTCCAATGACTGGTACCCACGTCATCATCATTTTCGTGACCGTTGTCACCTTGCTCGCGCTCTACGTGTTCGGCACCTACAGGGAACTGGTGGCCCTGCTCGATCGCTGCAAAAAAGCCTTCGGCCAATTCAAGGAGGCCGAACAACAATTGGCGGCGGCGCAAAATGCCTCGTCACCCACCGCAGAAATCGCCAGCCTGGAAAGCCGTGTCGCGTTCACCCGCCAGCTCTTCCACGACTCGGTCAACAACTACAACACCTACAAGCACAAGTCGCCGACCTCGGTGGTGGCCGAGCTGCTCGGGCATCGTGATGATGTCAGCCTGTCGGGGTTCGAGGCCAAGCGTACGGTCTGACCTGCCGGCGCTTACACAGGTGCACGCTGACGTGTCGGCGTGCCCTGATGAAACACCATCTGCCACTGCCCGCCGCTTTCGCGCCACACCGAACTGCGCAACGACTCCCCCGCCGCATTTGCATCCGTCGCCGCGCGCTGGCAGCGATACGTCACCAACGCCACGCCTTCGGCCAGCACCTTCATTGCAAAGTCACTGATGCTACGGACTGAAAACACCTCATCCTGCAGCCCTTCGATCACCTCGGCCTTGCTGCCCCACACATTGCCGCTGGCACCAAATTCGACGAAATCATCCGCCAGCAGCACCGACAACCGCGCCGCATCTGCACGGGTGGTGCATTGGTGCAGCTCCTGTTCCAGGCGGCGTAAATGCTCTGCCAACTCCATACCCATTGCCCTCGTGAAATTAATCCTGTAATTTTTCATGAAATTTCCTGATAAGAATTTCACGAAGCGCCCATGGACAAGCAAGAAGAACTCGACGCCCTGGCGATCCTGATCCACGACCTGCGCAAACACAAGAAGCTCACCCTGGCGCAACTGGCGCAAAAGATCGAGCGTTCCGTGGGTTTCCTGTCCCAGGTTGAACGCGGCCTGTCGCGCCCGACCGTGGCCGACCTCACGGCCATCAGCCACGCCCTCGGTGTGCCCACCACCTATTTCTACAGCCTGTCCAAACCCAAGGCGGTGGACTGGGTCACCCGCCCCAACGAACGGCGCACGGTGTATTACGCCAATGGCATCACCGACATCCTGGTGTCGCCGAGCATGCACGGCGCGTTCTCGATCCTCGACAGCCTGCTGGCCCCCGGTGCCAACAGCGGCGAACAAACCATGAGCGACCGTGCCGAACAGGCCGGTTACGTGCTGGAGGGCGAGTTGACGCTGTGGGTCGAGGGCGAGCCGGACTCGGTCACCCTGGGCCCCGGCGACAGCTTCCACCTGGCCAGTTTTGCCCACTGCCGCTACGGCAACCTGACCGACCTGCCAGCCCGCGTGCTGTGGGTCTATAACTAGGAGCAACACCCGTGAAAAGCCATGCTTCCACGCTTTTGGCCGAAGTCCGGACCTTTCGCCAGAACCATCCCGATGTGCGCTACGTCGACCTGATTGCCCTGGACATTCCCGGGCATTTCTACGGCAAGCGCTACCCGGTGGAGATGCTGGAAAAGGTCGCCGCCGGCAGCCCGTTGAAACTGCCGCAGAACGCGGTGCTGCTGGGTGCCCAGGGCGGTCTGTTCAAGATCGGCGACTATTGCTTCCACGACGGCGACCCGGACGCCAACCGCCGCCTGGTGCCCGGCACCCTCAAGCCGGTGAGCTGGGAGGCGCAGCCGCTGGGGCAGATGTTGATTACCTCCGACGGCACCGAAGCGCCCATCGAATTCGAACCCCGGGAAGTACTGGTCAAGGTGCTGGAACGCCTGCAGCGCAAAGGCATTCACCCGGTGGTCGCGTTCGAGCTGGAGTTCTACCTGTTCGACAAAAAGCTCAGCGACGGCCTGCCGCAATTTGCCCGCGACCCGCTGAGTGATGACGCGGACGACCAGCCCAACTTGCACATCGAGCGCCTGTCACGCTTTGCGCCGGTGTTGGACGATATGGTCGAGACGGCCAAGGCCCAGAGCATCGACATCACGGTGATCACCGCCGAACTCGGCCCCGGCCAGTTCGAAATCAATTTCGGCCACCTGGAAGACGGCCTGCGCGCCGCCGACTGGGCCGCCCTGTTCTGCCGCAGCACCCGTGGCGTGGCCCTCAAGCACGGCTATCGCGCCAGCTTCATGGCCAAGCCTTACCTGCAACACCCCGGCAGCGGCATGCATGTGCACGTCAGCCTGTACGATGCGGCGGGCAATAACCTGCTGGCGGCCCACCAGCAGCAACCGTTGCGCCACGCAGTGGCGGGTTGCCTGGAACTGCTGCCGCACTGCATGCCGATCTTCTCGCCCAACCACAACGCCTTCCGCCGCCTTGGTGGCACGGTCAACGCGGCAACCCGCGCGTGCTGGGGCTTTGAAGACCGTGACGCGTGCGTGCGAATCCCTGAATCCGACCCGCGCAACCTGCGCATCGAACATCGCCTGGCGAGTGCCGATGCCAACCCGTATCTGGTATTGGCGGCGATTCTGGTGGGGCTTGAGCATGGTCTTGAAGCAGCGAAGGAGCCCATCGCCCCGCTGAACGAAGACCGCAACAGCGGCGCGGACTTCCCCCTGGAAATGCTGGAGGCGGTGCGCGCCATGCAGCATCAGCCGACGTTGCGCGAAGGCCTGGGCGCGGAGTTTGTCGACGTGTATTGCGAAAACAAACGCCAGGACCACCTGGCATTCCAGCAGGAAATTCATGCGCGGGAATATCGCTGGTATCTCTAGGCACTGATGGTTAGCCTCGTGGGCATCTCTGGCTAACCGCGGATTTGCCCATGACCGACCAAAGCGCCCCGGCCCTGAAGGAAATCTTCAACGCCGAACGCCTGCAACACATCGCCAGCGAAATGACCGCGGTGTACCCGGCGTTCGACGCCAAGGGTTTTCTCAAACACGCCAAGGCCGGGTTGGCAGACCTGTCGGTGATGCAGCGCATGGCGCGGGTCAGTGAAAGCCTGAACGCTGTGATCCCGCTGGATTATCCGCAAACCCTGAAGTTGCTGTATGCCCTGGCCCCTCGGCTGAACAGCGCCTTTGTCAGCCTGTTCCTGCCCCACTACGTTGCCAGCTACGGCGGCGATGATTTCAAGCGTTCCATGGCTGCCCTCAAGTACTTCACCACCTTCGGCTCCGCCGAGTTTGCCGTGCGGCATTTCCTGCTGAGGGATTTCAAGCGCACCCTGGCCGTAATGCAGCAATGGTCGCTGGATGACAACGAACACGTGCGACGCCTCGCCAGCGAAGGTTCACGGCCACGGCTGCCATGGTCGTTTCGCCTGGCCGAGGTGCAGGCCGACCCGAACCTGTGCGCTTCGATCCTCGACAATCTCAAGGCCGACAGCAGCCTCTACGTGCGCAAGTCGGTGGCCAACCACCTCAACGACATCACCAAGGACCATCCGGATTGGGTGCTGGGCCTGATCGAAGGCTGGTCCCTGGATAACCCCCACACCGCGTGGATCGCCCGCCACGCGCTGCGCAGCCTGATCAAGCAAGGCAACACCCGGGCGCTGACGATCATGGGCGCCGGGGCCAGGGCCGAAGTGAAGATCCATCAACTCAAGGTCGAGCCGGCGGCGATCAAGTTGGGGGAGCGGATCAACCTGTCCTTCAGCCTGGAGTCCACTGCCGATTCGTCGCAAAAGCTGGTGGTCGACTACGCCATCGACTATGTGAAAAGCGCCGGTCACAGCGCGTCCAAGGTGTTCAAGCTCAAGGCATTTACCCTGGGTGCCGGAGAACATCACGCCATCAGCCGTGGCCAACATATCCGTGAATTGACCACGCGCAAGCACTATCCCGGCAAGCATGCGGTTCACGTGCTGGTGAACGGTGAGCGGCTGGGCAGCGTCGAGTTTCAACTCGAAAAATAATCCTTAAAACATTAACGAAGGCTCTAGATCGGGCCTTACAGCGAAATTAATTGTCGGACAATGCTAGGCATTCGTGTTGCGATCCATTATCATCCGGCGCCTTCTCGGTACCCCTAGGGTACTTGTGTCAATGTTCCACCTGAGGCGCCCATGCTCCGTTTTTCGTTTTACCGTCCCCTGATCTGCATCAGTTGGGGGCTTGCCAGCCACAGCGCGTTTGCCGCCCTGCAACCAATGGCCGAAGCCCCGCTGTCCAGCGACACCGAGCTGCATTGCCACTTCAACCGCGACGCCAGCGTCGACTGCACTACCCGCTTTCACTACACCATCCTCAAGCCAAGCGGCCGCGAAATGCTCTCGCGGATCGACTTCAGCTACCAGGAAGAAGACGGCTTCGAACTGATCAAGGCCGAGTCCACCCAGCCCGGCGGCAAACCTGTGCCCCTGGACCCGACGCAAATCGACACCCGCACCGCCCCCAACCCGGACCAGGGTTTCTCCCGGGAAAAACAGACCTCGCTGGCGTTTCCCAACCTGCGGGTCGGCACGCAAATCCGCTACACGGTGCGCGAACATCACCCGGCCAAACCGCTGATGACCGAGTTCTACTACGCCTTGCAGTTCGGCCCCAACGCCGCACGGCGCGACCACTTCAAGGCACGCTTCACCGCCGAGCGGCCGATCGAGTGGCGCAGCGAATTGATGGAGGATTTCAGCATTACGCCATCAGCCAATCGCAAGACCCTGGACGTGGTGCAAAAGGCCCCGACCTACCTCAGCTATATCAACGAATCCGCCAACGCCTACATACGCCACGCCCCGCGTATCGAAGTCGGCAGCTCCCTGGATCGCCAGCAGTACTTCGGCGGCTTTGCCGAACGCTACAACCAGATCCTCGGCGCCAAGCTGCCGCCCCAGGGCGCCGCCGCCGTGGCCGCCGTTCGCGGCTTGCCACCGGCACAACAGGTGGCCGGCCTGATGCAGCACATCAACGACCACTACCGTTACCTGGGCGACTGGCGCGCCTCGGATCGCGGCTATGTACCCTTCAGCCTGGCGGAGATCGAACAGCACGGCTACGGCGACTGCAAAGACCTTTCGACGCTGCTGGCGGCCATGCTCAAGGCCAGCGGAATCAAGGCCGAGCCCGCCTGGGTCAGCCGTGGCGATGTGGTTAACCCGCTGCTGATTCCCGGCACCGGCGCACCGAACCACGCCATCGTCCGCGCCGAAGTCGATGGCCAGGTGTGGTGGCTGGACCCGACCAACCCGATCTTCGCCCCCGGCCAGACCCTGCCCGACATCCAGGACCGCTGGGTGCTGGTGACCAACGCCGAGGGCCAGGTACGTGAAGAACACATCCCGCTGCAACCCGCCGCCCCCACGTTGATCCTCGACAAACAGGAGCGCTTCGACGCCCAGGGCACCGCCCGGGTCTCGGCCACCGTTGATTTTCGCGGCATGCCGCTGATGCAACTGAGCGTCGCCGACCGCCAGCAAGGCGCCACCGCCAGCGACCAGAACATCTGCGACAACTTCGGCAAACAGATCACCGACTGCCAGGTCGAGCGCCCCGCCACCGCCTTCTTGATCCCGGCCAGCTACAAGGTCAGCGCCACCCTGACGGACATGCGGCCCCTGGAACCGCTGGGCAACGACCACGTCTACAACGATGCCTTGCTGCAAGAGAAATGGGACGGTCTGCTCAACTACCGCCGCAATGGGCAACTGGCCGACTTGTACATAGGCAACCCCGAGACGCTGGATTACACCATCACACTGTCGGGTGGGCAGATCGACAAGGACATCAAGGCTTGCCAGGTACGCTCGCCGTGGTACGACCTGGACCTGACGGGTGAGCGCGTCAAGGGCGACTGGCGTTATCACTACGTCCTGACGCAGAAAATACGCTGGCTGACCCACGATGAAATTGTCAGCGCGCCGTTTGAAAAAATGATCAAGGAGATCCGTGCCTGTGGTGAGCAGGTGCATCAGGTGGTGAAGCTCTAACCCTCCCCCAGCAAAACCCCTTGCTCCCGCGCGCAGAGTTCCACCAGGTAATCCCACAACACCCGCAACCTTACCGACTTGTGCAACTCGCGCCGGGAACTGATCCAATAGCTGCGCTGGATGCTCTCCGCCGGCAGCAGCGGCACCAGGTCCGGGTCGCTCGCCGCCATGAAGCACGGCAATACGGCAATTCCCAACCCCGAGCGCGCCGCCTGGTGCTGGGCGATCACGCTGGTGCTGTGGAACACCACTTTGGGGTTGCGGCAGAAACTGCTGAGGAATTTCAGTTCCTGGCTGAACAGTAAATCGTCGACGTAATCGATCCAGGCGTGCACCGCCAGGTCCTCGCGTTTTTCAATCGGCGGTGTGCGGTCCAGGTAGCTGCGGCTGGCGTAGAGCGCCAGGCGGTAGTCGGTGAGTTTGCGGGTCACCAGTTGGTCGACGCTGGGGCGTTCGAGGTGGATGCTGATTTCCGCTTCGCGGTTGAGGATGCTGACAAACCGTGGCACTGCCAGCAGTTCCACTTCCAGGCCCGGGTAGCGTTCGAACAGGCCGCCCATGCGACTGGCCAGGAACATCACGCCCAAACCCTCGGCCACCCCCAGGCGGATCTTGCCCAGGGGCGCGGCGGAATGAGTCAGTTCTTCTTCGGCCAGCAGCGCCACGTTTTCCATGGCTTCGGCATGTTTGAGCAGGGCTTCGCCGGAGGGCGTGAGTTCGTAACCCTGGGCGTGCTGCACGAACAGCGCAGTGCCCAGGCTTTTCTCGATGGCCTCGATGTGCCGGGCCACGGTGGCGTGGGTGGTTTTCAGGCGTTGCGCCGCCGTGAGCAAGCGTCCGCTACGCTGTAACTCAAGAAAGAACCGCAGATCATTCCAGTCGAACATGCCTTCCCCTTCTTCCCTTGAACAGCAGCGTTGTCTAAAAACGCACAGCAGCTGGGTAAAAACTAACATTTTTAAGACGAAAACTAACAACTAGGATGGGACCAATAAGAAAAACAAGCGAGGTCACAGATGCATTCTGCAGCTGCTGAATACGATTACGTGGTGGTAGGCGCCGGCCCGGCGGGCTGCCTGCTGGCCAATCGACTGTCTGCCAACCCTGCCCATCGCGTGTTGCTGCTTGAAGCAGGCGGTCGCGATAACTACCCCTGGATCCATATTCCCGTCGGCTACCTGTTCTGCATCGGCAACCCGCGCACCGACTGGTGCTTCAAGACCGAAGCCCAGGAAGGCCTGCAAGGCCGTGCGCTGAGCTACCCGCGCGGCAAGGTGCTGGGCGGGTGCTCGTCCATCAACGGCATGATCTACATGCGCGGCCAGGCCCGGGATTACGACGGCTGGGCCGAGGACAATCCCGGCTGGGCCTGGAAGGATGTGCTGCCGCTGTTCAAGCAGAGCGAAAACCATTTTGCCGGTGCCTCGCAATTTCACAGTGACGGCGGTGAATGGCGGGTTGAGCAACAGCGCCTGCACTGGCCGATCCTCGATGCGTTTCGTGAGGCGGCGCAGCAAAGCGGTATCGACAGCATCAGCGACTTCAACCAGGGCGACAACGAAGGCTGTGGCTATTTCCAGGTCAATCAGAAATCCGGCGTGCGCTGGAATGCGGCCAAGGCGTTTCTCAAACCGATCCGCCAGCGGCCCAACCTGACGGTGATGACCGAGGTTGAAGTCGACCGCGTACTCCTGGAGAACGGCCGTGCGGCGGCGGTGGTTGCTCGCCAGAATGGCCAGCCAGTCACGTGGCGGGCGCGCAAGGAAATCATCCTGTGCGCCGGCTCCGTCGGTTCGCCCGGCATCCTGCAACGCTCCGGTATCGGCCCCTCCAGCGTGCTCAAGCCTTTGGGCATCGATGTGCTGCACGAGTTACCCGGCGTGGGCGGCAACCTGCAGGATCACCTGCAACTGCGCCTGATCTACAAGCTGGAAAACGCCCGCACCCTGAACCAGATCGCCGGCACCGTGTGGGGCAAGATGGGCATGGGCCTGCGCTACCTGTACGACCGCAGCGGCCCGTTGTCCATGGCCCCCAGCCAGCTTGGCGCGTTTGCCCGCTCCGGGCCGGAGCAGACGTCGGCCAACCTCGAATACCACGTGCAACCGCTGTCCCTGGAGCGCTTTGGCGAACCACTGCACGGGTTCCCGGCCTTCACCGCTTCGGTGTGCGACTTGCGCCCGCAAAGCCGTGGCCGCATCGACATTCGCTCGGCCAACCCGGCAGACGCACCGCTGATCCGCCCCAACTACCTCAGCCATCCGGAAGACCTGCGGGTGGCCGCCGACGCCATTCGCCTGACCCGACGCATCGTCTCGGCGCCGGCCCTGAAGCAATTCAACCCGGTGGAGTACCTGCCCGGCGCAGAACTGCAGACGGACGAACAACTGCAGGAAGCCGCCGCCCGCATTGGCACCACGATTTTCCATCCAGTGGGCACCTGCCGCATGGGCAGCGACAAGGACGCGGTGGTCGACGCCCAACTGCGAGTGCACGGGGTTCCCGGCCTGCGCATTGCCGACGCGTCGGTCATGCCCCGCATCACTTCAGGCAACACCTGCTCACCGACGCTGATGATCGCGGAAAAAGCCGCGCAGCTTATCCTTTCGCCGAACACAAGGAGCCTCGCCCCGGAGAAAGAACTGACCTTACCGGCTTGACCTGCGGGAGCCCGGCTTGCCGGCGATGGCGTTTTCAAGTGTTGTGCACAGCTTGAGAGCGCCATCGCCGGCAAGCCGGGCGCCTACAGGGGAATAGCGGCGCCGATGTGGCGCCGACAGTGGAACAACAATAAATAATCACTGTGAGGGCTACCCAAATGTCAGAACACGCTCAACCCCTGGGCTCCGCCACCAAGGCGCGAGACAGCAACGACACACAGAAAGTCATCTTCGCCTCCTCCCTCGGGACGGTGTTCGAGTGGTATGACTTCTTCCTCTACGGCGCCCTCGCGGCGGTGATCAGCAAGCAGTTCTTTGCCGGGGTCAACGACACCACGGCGTTTATCTTTGCCCTGATGGCCTTCGCCGCCGGCTTTGTGGTGCGCCCGTTCGGCGCGCTGGTGTTCGGTCGGCTGGGTGACATGATCGGGCGCAAGTACACCTTCCTCGCCACCATCATCCTGATGGGCCTGGCGACTTTCTGCGTCGGCCTGCTGCCGACCTATTCGAGCATCGGCATTGCCGCACCGATCATCCTAGTCGCGCTGCGCATGCTCCAGGGCCTGGCGCTGGGCGGCGAGTACGGCGGCGCAGCCACCTATGTGGCCGAGCACGCCCCGGCGGGCAAACGCGGCTTCCACACCAGCTGGATTCAATCCACCGCGACCCTCGGCCTGTTGCTGTCGCTGCTGGTGGTGCTGGCGTGCCGTTACTTCACCGGCGACCAATTCGAAGTGTGGGGCTGGCGCCTGCCGTTCCTGCTGTCGATCGTGCTGTTGGGCATCTCCACCTGGATCCGCCTGAGCCTGCACGAGTCGCCGGCGTTCCTGAAAATGAAAGAGGAAGGCAAGGCCAGCAAGGCGCCGATCCGCGAGTCGTTCGGCAAATGGGAAAACCTCAAGATCGTGCTGATTGCGCTGTTCAGCATCAACGCCGGCCAGGCAGTGACGTTCTATGCCGCGCAGTTTTATGTGCTGTTCTTCCTCACACAGTTTTTGAAGATGGATCCGGCACTGGCCAACATGCTGCTGATCATCAGCGTGGTGATTGGTGCACCGTTCTTCATCTTCTTCGGCTGGCTTTCGGACAAGCTGGGGCGCAAGCCGGTGTTGATGGTCGGCCTGCTGCTGGCCACCGCACTGTACTTCCCGATCTTCAAGGGCCTGGCGCACTACACCAACCCGGCGATGGACCACGCCAGCCGCCAGTCGCCGATCACCGTATTGGCAGACCCGGCCACCTGCACCTTCCAGTTCGACCCGGTGGGCAAGGCGCGTTTTGACAGCCCCTGCGACAAGGTCAAGACCTTCCTGGTGAAACAGGGCCTGCCGTACGAAAGCGCGGCCGCCCCGGCGGGCAGCGCGGTGCAGGTGAGCGTGGGTGATGTGCGTATCGACGGTTACGACGAAGCCGCCCTGAAAGGCGCGGTGACCCTGGCGGGTTATCCGCAATCGGCTGATGTGGCCCAGGTCAACAAAACCATGGTGGTGGTGCTGATCGTCGCGCTGATCCTGATCGCCGCCATGTGCTACGGCCCGCTGGCAGCGCTGATGGTGGAGCTGTTCCCGACACGCATCCGCTACACCTCGCTGTCGCTGCCATACCACATCGGGAATGGCTGGTTTGGTGGGTTCCTGCCGACGGTGTCGTTTGCGCTGGTGGTGTACACCGGGGATATTTTCTATGGGCTGTGGTACCCGGTGGTCATTACCGGGGTGAGCCTGATCGTGGGGCTGATTTGCCTGAAAGAAACCAAGAACGTCGATATCGACAATAACTAAACGTCGATCCGGCCGGCGCTGGAGTTTCAGTGTGGGAGCGGGCTTGCTCGCGAAAGCGGGGGGTCAGTCGCCGGATAGGTTGACTGATACACCGCATTCGCGAGCAAGCCCGCTCCCACATTGGGTTTAGCACCAGACACACAAATTGCTGTATATCCATCCAGATAAAAGTTGCCCAATTCTGATTTATTGCTCATCCTGCTCCCCATTCAATTGCGTAGCGAATGTGGTGACCATGCGGCTGTTCCTCTGTGAAAAACCGTCCCAGGCCAAGGATATCGCCGCCGTGCTCGGCGCGACCCGGCGTGGCGACGGTTGCTGGCTGGGTTCAGGCGTGACGGTGACCTGGTGCATCGGCCACCTGCTGGAAACCGCCCCGCCCGACAGCTACGACGCCAAGTACAAGCGCTGGGTGCTGGCCGACCTGCCGATCATCCCCGAAAAGTGGAAGATGCTGGTCAAGCCCAAGACTGCCAGCCAGTTCAAGGCGGTCAAGCGTCTGCTGGGGGAAGCCCAGGAACTGGTGATCGCCACCGATGCCGACCGTGAGGGCGAGATGATCGCCCGTGAGCTGGTGGAGCATTGCCGTTATCGCGGCCCCATCCAGCGGCTATGGCTCTCGGCGCTCGACGACGCGTCGATCCGCAAGGCCCTGGCCTCGTTGAAGCCCGGTGCTGAAACCTTCAGCCTCTACCATTCGGCCCTTGGCCGCTCCCGTGCCGACTGGCTGATCGGGATGAACATGAGCCGCCTGTTTACCCTGCTGGGCCAACAGTCCGGCTACCAGGGCGTGTTGCCGGTCGGCCGTGTGCAAACCCCGACCTTGCGCCTGGTAGTGGACCGGGACCGCAGCATTGCCGACTTTGTACCCGTCGCTTATTGGGCCATCGATGTGGATCTGCTCCACGACGACATCACCTTTACTGCGCAATGGCGCGCGACCGAAGACGCCTGTGACGATCAGGGCCGCTGCCTCAATCCGCAGCTTGCCCGGGACGCCGCCAATGCCATGAGCAACGCCGCCAGCGCCCGGCTGGTCAAACTGCGTACCGAGCGCATGCGCGACGTCGCGCCCCTGCCCTTCGACCTCGGCACCCTGCAGGAAATCTGCTCGAAAAAGCTTGGCCTCGGCGCCCAGGAAACCCTGGATGTTGCCCAGTCACTCTACGAAACCCACAAGGTCATCACTTACCCACGCAGCGATTGCGGCTACCTGCCCCTGAGCCAGCACGGCGACGCGCCGAAAATCCTCGCGGCGCTGGGGCGGGCCGATCCGGCGGTGAATGAATTGATGCCACACATCGATCCGAAGCGGCGCTCCCGAGCCTGGAACGACGCCAAGGTCAGCGCTCACCACGGCATCATCCCTACCGGCGCCGGCAAGGATGTCGGGCAACTGACCGGCAAGCATCGCGCGGTATACACCCTGATTCGCGCCCGCTATCTCGCGCAGTTCCTGCCCAATCACGAATACGACCGCACCCAGGCAGACTTCGACTGCGCCGGGGAAGCCCTGCGGGCAGTTGGCAAAGTCATCGTCGAGCCTGGCTGGAAACGCGCATTGCCGGAAGCATTGGCGCCGGCCAAGGGCCGTGAAGCACCTGCGCCGCAGTCCTTGCCAAAACTGGTTCAAGGTCAGGATTACGCCGTGGCCAAGGTCAACCTCAAGGACCTGTGGACCCAGCCACCCAAACCCTTCACCGAAGGCGACCTGATCAAGGCGATGAAAAACGTCGCCAAGCTGGTGGAAGACCCGCTGCTCAAGCAAAAGCTCAAGGACACCACCGGGATCGGCACCGAAGCCACCCGCGCCGGGATCATCCAGGGCCTGCTGGACCGCGGCTACCTGGTGAAAAACGGCAAGGCGTTGTCGGCAACACCCGCCGCGTTCAGCCTGATTGATGCAGTACCACGGGCAATTGCCGACCCCGGTACCACCGCTATCTGGGAGCAGGCACTGGACATGGTACAAAGCGGCGAGATGAGCCTGGAAGAGTTCGTCGCCAAACAGGCGGCATGGATGAGCAAACAGGTGACCCGCTGCACTGGCATGCGCCTGACCATCAGCGGCCCGGCCAGCCCGGCCGGACGTGGCGCCACACCGTGGAAAAACAAACGCAAACCGGCCAAGCGCAAGACGGCCACCAGCCCGAAGCGGGCGGCGAAACCGGCAAACAAGGGCTGAGAAGCACTAAGAAATCGCGACAATGACGTTTTTCGACGGGATGTATGCCGCTTTGGACCTTGCCCTGCTGCAGGCCATCCAGGATTCTGTAGGGCCTGCTAACCTCCCAACAATAACAACACCGGAGTGGCCTCCATGAAAACCGTTGCCCAAGTGCTGAAGTCCAAAGACCAGCATAACCATCAAGTCCACACCATCCCCCACGACCATACGGTATTTGAGGCCTTGATCGTGATGGCTTCGAAAAACGTCGGGGCCTTGCCAGTGCTCCAGGACGGCAAGGTGGTGGGCATCATCAGTGAACGAGACTATGCCCGCAAGGTCATCCTCCATGGATTGTCTTCGGTGAAGACCAAAGCCCACGAGATCATGAATTCACCGGTGATCACCGTCGACACTCACCAGACTGTCGAGACGTGCATGACGATCATGACCGACCGACATCTGCGGCACCTGCCTGTGGTGGAGAATGGCGAACTGCTTGGCTTGCTGTCCATCGGCGACCTGGTCAAGGAAGCGATTGCCGAACAGGCAGACCTGATCAAACAGCTGGAGCAGTACATTCGCGGCGAATAATCATTGGGGAACCCATGCTCGATACCCTGCAACATCAAGTCGATAACCAGCTCGACAACCTGCACCGGGCCATGGCCGAACGGCGCTTCCTGGTGCTGACCGGTGCGGGTATCAGCACCTCTTCGGGGATTCCCGATTATCGCGACAGCGAAGGCGTGCGCCGGGGCAAGGCGCCGATGATGTACCAGGAGTTCCTGGCAACCCCGCAGGCGCGCCGCCGCTACTGGGCGCGGGCGATGCTCGGCTGGCCGAGGGTGCGTGTCGCGCAGCCGAACGCGGCGCATATCGCCCTGGCCACTCTGCAGCAACGTCAGCGCATTGCCGGGCTGATCACCCAGAACGTCGACACCCTGCACGATCAGGCTGGCAGCCATGATGTGATCGAACTCCACGGCAGCCTTCACCGGGTGCTATGTCTGGATTGCCAGCAGACCAGCGACCGGAACCTGATCCAGCGCCAAATGGAAGCGGAGAATCCGTACCTGGCGGGTGTGGATGCCGTTCAAGCCCCCGACGGTGACACCCTGCTGGACCCGGCCTTTGAAGGACGTTTTCAGGTGCCCCGCTGCCCCCACTGCGGCGGGCAACGGTTGAAACCGGACGTGGTGTTTTTCGGTGAGAACGTCGCCCAGGGCACGGCAGCCAAGGCGATGGCGGCGGTGGATGACGCAGAAGGATTGCTGGTGGTGGGTTCGTCGCTGATGGCGTATTCAGCGTTTCGGTTGTGCAAGGCGATGGTCGAGCAAGGCAAGCCCGTGATTGCCATCAATCTGGGCAAGACACGGGGCGATGAGTTGCTGCAACTCAAGATCGAAGCCTCCTGCGAACGTTTGTTGCCGTTGCTGGCAGAACGCCTGGGATAGCCCAATCCTGCTTTTCTGTGGCGAGGGAGCTTGCTCCCGCTGGGCTGCGCAGCGGCCCCAAAACCGACAACCGAATGATTCCTGCAGAACCGCAGTCAGCCTGGTGGGGGCGCTTCGCACCCCAGCGGGAGCAAGCTCCCTCGCCACAAAAAGCCCCCGGATCCCGCGACCTGCCCGCACGAAAAGTGACGCCCAAGTCATGTTTTCCGCTCACACCCCCGCCCTGCAAGGATTTATGTAGTGCTCAAAAATAATCACTACATAATCGTTGACGTAACCGTTTTGTAATTGCATGATTCAAGCGTCTCCCGGATCGGGAGCGTTGGTAACACGCGTTTTGAACAAGCTCGTCTGACCGCCGAGCTGTTTTTTCCGGATGTGCACTGCCCACAAGGCAGATTGATGAAGCTGACCGGCCCGAAAGGATCGGTACAAGGAGCTCAAACGCTGCTTGTCTTCGTTATGAAACCATTGCGTAGCAGGTCATCAGCAAGACTACATGCATCGGTTCAAGACCCTGCCCGTATTCGGCAGACAGTCGCTGACGCCCGGTTTTCTGAGCCGGAGACAACTTAGTAGTTTTAACGGATCAACTAGAGATCGCCAACTGGTCAAGGGGCTTACACATGAATCTGAACAACCAACCAACTATCGATGAATTGGCTGAGATGTTCGCAGCGCAGAAAGACACGCTCGACGACCATATCCTCTGGATTGGTAAATCGGGCCAGGTCCATATTGACTGCCTGGCGCCCCACACCGTGGAAGAAGAGTTCGACAGGAATAACCGTGAACTGGCAGCGCGCCTGAAGATGTACCGCCGCGGCCAGGGTTATGTCGGCAAGAAAGCCGCCGCCGATCGCAACTTTATCGAGCAGGTCTTCCATACACTTAATACCGAGTGGCAGAACCTTAAAGGCCATTCGCACGTTAAGGTGATCGACAGATACTGCTGATAACTACGCACTTATCACTTAAGCCTGCTCGCTTAAAACGAGCAGGCTTTTTTATGGCCGACGGTTATCGCAACAACACCGGAAAACGCCCCTTCCCCGCTTCATCGCAAAAAATATCAAACATGGCCTGGGCCGCCGCTGAAAGTTCGTGGCCGGGCTTGGTCAGTACACCAATCGGCCGTTCGATCACCGGATCGCTCAAGGTGATGCAATGGGCGCCTGCTTCCTGCATTTGGCGTGCACACAACGCCGGCACTGCACTCACGCCCAAGCCACTGGCAACCATCTTGCCCACCGTCGCCAGTTGATGGCTCTCCAGGGCTACGGGCAGCTTCAGGTCCAGCGCCTTCAGGTGTTCTTCAAGCATCACTCGTACCGTGGACGGGCGCTGCAAGGTGATGAAGGGTTGTTCCAGCAGGGTGTGCCAGGCGATATCGGAGCGGCGTGCCAATGGCGAGTCACCGGGCACCACCGCCACAAAGCGGTCCACATACAGCGGGGTGAAGACCAGCGATGAGCTTTCCGACGGTTCAAACGCCACGCCCAACTCCACTTGGCGATCGCGGACCATTTCCAGCACCTGCTCGTTGATCACGTCATTCACCGTTACGTTGACCTGAGGATAGCGCGCGCGAAAAATCTTCAGGATCGGTGGCAGCAGGTTTCCGGCAAACGACGGCATCGCCGCCACCGTTACCCGCCCGCGCTGCAGGGTGAAACGCTGGCGCAACTCATCCTCGGCATTGTCCCAATCGGCGATCAGGCGCCGGGCCAGGGGCAGTAGCGATTCCCCTTCGGGAGTCAGCGCGACATTGCGCGTATTGCGGCTGAACAGCCGCCCGCCCAGGCCTTCTTCCAGGCCTTTGATGGTCAAGCTCAAGGCCGACTGGGAAAGATGCAAACGCTCACAGGCGGCCGCAAAGCTCAAGGTCTGGGCCACGGCAAGAAAGGCGCGCATCTGTTTAACTGTCATGAAGCTTCTCCCGATGGCTGAGGACTATGCTGTTTTTTAAATCAATCAACCTTAAAAAACAACTTAACAAATCAATCCGTCGGCGCAACACTCGGTTCATATGGCTGGCCCACAAACAATAAAAGAGGTGCATATGGCAGGTTTTGATAAACGCGTAGCGTCCTATGAAGAGGCGCTGGCAGGCCTGGAAGATGGCATGACGGTTCTTGCCGGTGGTTTTGGCCTGTGCGGCATCCCGGAAAACCTCATTGCCGAAATCAAGCGCAAGGGCACCCGCAACCTGACCGTGGTCTCCAACAACTGCGGCGTCGACGGCTTCGGCCTGGGCCTGCTGCTGGAAGGCAAGCAGATCAGCAAGGTCTTCGCGTCCTACGTCGGTGAAAACGCCCTGTTCGAGAAGCAACTGCTCAGCGGCGAAATCGAAGTGGTCCTGACGCCCCAAGGCACCCTCGCCGAAAAACTGCGCGCAGGCGGTGCCGGCATCCCGGCCTTCTTCACCGCCACCGGTGTCGGCACGCCAGTCGCCGAAGGCAAGGAAACCCGCGAGTTCAACGGTCGCCCGTACCTGATGGAAGAATCCATCACCGGCGACTTCGCCATCGTCAAAGGCTGGAAAGCCGACCACTTCGGCAATGTGATCTATCGCCATACCGCCCAGAACTTCAACCCGCTGGCCGCCACCGCCGGCAGGATCACCGTGGTCGAAGTCGAAGAAATCGTCGAACCGGGCGAGCTGGACCCGGCGCATATCCACACCCCAGGGATCTACGTCGACCGGATCATTTGCGGCACCTTCGAGAAGCGCATCGAACAGCGCACCCTCCGCAAATAATCCACCAGCCCAAATAATAAGGAGACAAAAAATGGCTCTTACCCGCGAACAAATGGCTCAACGCGTCGCCCGCGAAATGCAGGACGGTTTCTACGTCAACCTCGGCATCGGCATTCCGACCCTGGTGGCCAACTACATCCCAGAAGGCATGGAGGTCATGCTGCAGTCGGAAAACGGCCTGCTGGGCATGGGTCCGTTTCCTACTGAAGAAACCATCGATGCCGACATGATCAACGCCGGCAAACAGACCGTCACCGCGCGCATTGGCGCGTCGATCTTCTCCTCGGCCGAATCCTTCGCGATGATTCGCGGCGGCCACGTCGACCTGACCGTGCTCGGCGCGTTTGAGGTCGATGTACAAGGCAACATCGCCTCGTGGATGATCCCCGGCAAGCTGGTCAAGGGCATGGGCGGCGCGATGGACCTGGTGGCCGGTGCCGAGAACATCATCGTGATCATGACCCACGCGTCCAAGGACGGTGAGTCCAAGTTGCTGAGCCAATGCAGCCTGCCGCTGACCGGCGCCAACTGCATCAAGCGCGTGCTGACGGACCTGGCCTACCTGGAAATCGAAAATGGCGCTTTTGTCCTCAAGGAACGCGCACCTGGCGTCAGTGTTGAAGAGATCGTCAGCAAGACAGCCGGTAAACTGATCGTCCCGGACCACGTTCCAGAAATGCACTTCCAGTGAGGACAGATTCCATGCAAGACGTCGTGATTGTTGCTGCCACCCGCACCGCCGTGGGCAGCTTCCAAGGTTCGCTGGCAAGCATCCCGGCCCCGGAGCTGGGGGCTGCGGTGATTCGTCGCCTGCTGGAGCAGACCGGCATCGACCCGGCACTCGTGGATGAAGTGATCCTTGGCCAGGTGCTCACCGCCGGCAGCGGCCAGAACCCGGCCCGCCAGGCCTCGATCCTCGCCGGCCTGCCCCACGCCGTGCCGGCGCTGACCCTGAACAAGGTCTGCGGCTCGGGGCTCAAGGCCCTGCACCTGGGCGCACAAGCGATCCGTTGCGGCGATGCCGAGGTAATCATCGCCGGCGGCATGGAGAACATGAGCCTGGCCCCGTACGTATTGCCGGCCGCCCGCACCGGCCTGCGCATGGGCCATGCGAAGATGATCGACAGCATGATCACCGACGGTCTGTGGGATGCGTTCAACGACTACCACATGGGCATCACCGCCGAGAACCTGGTGGACAAGTACGGCATCAGCCGTGAAGCCCAGGACGCCTTCGCCGCCGCCTCCCAGCAAAAAGCCACGGCGGCCATTGAAGCCGGGCGTTTCAGCGATGAGATCACGCCGATCCTGATTCCCCAGCGCAAGGGCGACCCGGTGGCCTTCGCCGTGGACGAACAGCCACGGGCGGGCACCACCGCCGAATCCCTGGCCAAGCTCAAGCCGGCCTTCAAGAAAGACGGCACCGTCACCGCCGGCAACGCATCCAGCCTCAACGACGGCGCGGCTGCCGTGCTGCTGATGAGCGCGGACAAAGCCAAGGCCCTGGGCCTGCCGGTACTGGCACGCATCGCCAGCTACGCCAACGCCGGCGTCGATCCCGCGATCATGGGCATTGGCCCGGTATCGGCCACCCGCCGCTGCCTGGACAAGGCCGGCTGGAGCCTGGGCGACCTGGACCTGATCGAAGCCAACGAAGCCTTTGCCGCGCAGTCACTGGCGGTGGGCAAAGAGCTGGAATGGGACGCGGCCAAGGTCAACGTCAACGGCGGCGCGATTGCCATCGGCCACCCGATTGGCGCGTCAGGCTGCCGTGTGCTGGTGACCCTGCTGCATGAAATGATCAAGCGTGACGCCAAGAAAGGCCTGGCCACCCTGTGCATCGGTGGCGGGCAAGGTGTAGCCCTGGCCCTTGAACGCAGCTGATTTCAAAGAGCAACATGGAAAAGGCCCGGTTCCACGAAAACCGGGCCTTTTCTTTATCGGTCAGTCCCGCGCCTGGGGCACCGCAAACACCGCATTTGCCCGCACCACCACCTTCTCCCCGACCTGCACGCTGACCGTGGCAAACGCCATCTGCCGCCCGCGCTTGTGATGCTCCAGACGCACCTCGACCCACTCCCCTACCTGCACCGCGCCGAGATAGTCCAGGGTCATGCTCGCCGTGATCAACGGCAGCGGCGGCTCGCTGGAAAACGCCATGGCGTAGCCCATGCCCACATCCGCCAGGGTGGCCAGCACGCCACCGTGCACGGTGCCGCGTCCGTTGGCGTGGCGGTTGTCGGCGCGCAGGCCGATTTCCAGCTGCAAGCCTTCACCTCGGCTATACACCGGGCCAAGCAGGTCCAGGAGTGGGCTGCTTCGACGCAGCGGGGTAAAGCCTTCGGGGATGGCATGGGCAGTCATGTCAGGTTCTTCCTTGGGGACAAGGCTGGAGGTGTATCCCACCGCAGCCATCCGGACCATCAACATCAGCCCGGTAAATCCCCGGTGATAAGCCTAACGCTTCATGCAGCGCTGATAACGCTCATCCACGCGCTTGGCAAACCAGGCCGTGGTGAGGTTGCGGGTGATCTTCGGGCTTTTCAGCACGATGCCCGGCAGGATCGCCCGCGGCACCGGTTTGCCGGCGGCCTTGTCGGCCAGGGCGAACACACGCTGGTACAGGGTGGTGTCTTCAAAATCCAGGCGCTCGCCCTGTTCCAGCTGGCTGCGGATGCTCGGGTTGCGCATGTCCAGCGCCTTGCCCAGTGAGCGCACTGCCAGCTCGGTGGTGCCTGGCAGGAACGAGCCGTAGTTGATCAAGTCGCCGTCCAGCGCCAGCGTGGTCCCCGAGACCCGGCTGACCGCTGCCTGGAATGCCGCGTTGCGGCTGGCGTACCAACCGGCGTTGAAATCGGCGAAGCGGTACAGCATCTGGTCGTAATTCACCGGGTAGCCCAGCAGATGGAGGATGCCAAAGTACATGCCGCCTCGGCGGGTAAACACTTCCCGGCGGATGCTGCCATCCACGGTGTAGGGATAATCCCGGGCCTGCTTCTGTGCGAAGTCGATGCTGACCTGCATCGGGCCTGCGGTATGCACCGGGTTGAAGCCGCCAAACAGGGTATTGCCCAAGGGCACGACGCTGATGAAGTCGTCAAAGATCCCACTCAAATCCCGCTCGGTACGCGCAGCACTCAAGCGCTCCGCGTAGGACTTGCCCGTGGGCGAGCGCAGTTGCAGCGCCGTGCGCACCAGCACCGCCGGCACGTGGACTTTAGCGGCGCGGCGCAGGATTTCGTCCTGGGCGATCTTGCCCATGTTCGGTACCGGCGGGTCAACCTGATAGGTGGACTCCTGCTCGGTCACGGCCAATACCGCGCAGATGTTTTCCGTACCGGGGTAGATTTTCTGCGTGTTGAAGGCGGTGTAGATGTCCTGGGCCCAGCCGCCACGATCCGGCACGCTGGCCGGCATCAGCCGCACGATCTGCGCTTTCACCTCGGCTTCGCTGCGCTCCGGCAGTTGCTGGGTGCGCGGGCTGGAGCAGCCGGCCAGTACCAATAAGGTGGTAAGGCACAGGATGAGGCGAGATGAACGCATGGGGCTTCCTTGGGCGACAATGGGCCAGTCTTGGCAGATATCGACCGGTAAGTCTAACCGGGGTTCGCCGACCTGCCGCACTCGCCAAAAAAACCGCAACGTGAAAGGATCAGGCTCCCGTCGTTCCTACAAGGAGTTTGAATGCCATGCTTAGCCTGAACTTCCTGATCACCTGCCTGATCGTCGTGCTCATTCCCGGCACCGGCGTGATCTTCACCGTGTCCACCGGACTGACCGCCGGCAAGCGCGCCAGTGTGTTCGCCGCGCTGGGCTGCACCGCCGGGATCGTCCCGCACTTGTTGGCCTCCGTGCTTGGGCTGTCCGCCCTGCTGCATACCAGCGCCCTGGCGTTCGAAGCCCTCAAGTATGCCGGCGCCGCCTACTTGCTGTACCTCGCCTATGCCACCTGGCGGGACCGCTCGGCCTTTGCCATGAACGACGCACCGACGATTTCCAGCGCCCACAGCCTGATGGTGCGAGGCCTGTTGCTGAATATTCTGAACCCCAAGCTGACGATTTTTTTCCTGGCGTTCCTGCCGCAATTCGTCACCCCGGGCGCGGGCGCACCGGCCCTGCAAATGCTGTTGCTGAGCAGTGTATTCATGGCGATGACGTTTGCGGTGTTTGTGATTTATGGCCTGCTGGCCAATGTGTTCCGCCGCGCGGTGATCGAATCGCCACGTATACAGAACTGGCTGCGCCGCAGTTTTGCAGCGGCGTTTGCGGGGTTGGGGCTGAACCTGGCGTTTGCCCAGCGCTAAGTTGCAAGCAGCCGCGAACAGCCTTCTTGTGGCGAGGGAGCTTGCTCCCGCTGGACTGCGCAGCAGGCCCATTTTCAGGACCGCTGCGCGCCCCAGCGGGAGCAAGCTCCCTCGCCACAGGTTAATTAGATCCCGGCGAGTGCCAGGTCCATCGCGAAGTAGGTGAAGATCAAGTCCGCACCGGCGCGCTTGATCGAGCCCAGGGTTTCCCGCACTACGCGGGCTTCGTCGATCGCGCCCGCCTGGGCGCCGAACTTGATCATCGCGTACTCGCCGCTGACCTGGTACGCCGCCACCGGCAAACGCGAGGCTTCGCGGATGTCGCGGATGATGTCCAGGTACGCGCCGGCCGGCTTGACCATCAGCGCGTCCGCACCTTCCTGCTCATCCAGCAACGATTCGCGCACCGCTTCGCGGCGGTTCATCGGGTTCATCTGGTAGCTCTTGCGATCGCCCTTCAGCGCGCTGCCGCCGGCTTCGCGGAACGGGCCGTAGAGGGCCGAGGCGAACTTGGTGGAATAGGCCATGATCGGGATATGGCTGAAGCCTGCTTCATCCAGGGCCCGGCGAATGGCCTGGACCTGCCCGTCCATCGCGGCAGACGGCGCGATCACATCGGCACCGGCACGAGCGGCAGCCACAGCTTGCTTGCCAAGGTTGACCAGGGTGCGGTCGTTGTCGACTTCGGCGCCGTGCATCACGCCGCAATGGCCGTGGTCGGTGTATTCGCAGAAACAGGTATCGGACATCACGATCATTTCCGGCACCGCATCCTTGATGATCGAGGACATGCGCGACACCAGGCCACGCTCTTGCCAGGTGTCACTGCCCGAGGCGTCCAGGTGGTGGGACACGCCGAAGGTCATCACCGACTTGATCCCGGCTTTCGCATAGCGTTCGATCTCGCCGGCCAGCTTCGACTCGGGAATGCGCTGCACCCCGGGCATGCTGGTGATCGGCACGAAGTCGTCGATTTCTTCTTCAACGAAGATCGGCAGCACCAGGTCATTGAGGGTGAATTCGCTTTCCTGGAACAGGCCACGCAACTCCGGGGAGCGGCGCAGGCGGCGTGGACGGGCTTCGGGGAACTGGCTGGACATTGATGCTCCTGAAAAAAGGCAGGCCAAAAATCTTTGGGGCGAAAGCTTATGCCTCGTGCACCGCAGAGCACAAACGCCAAGTGCGGAACAGTTTATTGCAGGCTTGGTAACAATTGCATTGATCTAGAGCTGTAGACGGCCTTCAATGCAAACGGCAACCGCGCCGCCGACCCAGATTTCCTCGCCGCTGTGTTCAACGCGGATTCGCCCGGCGCGGCCCATGGCGGTGCCCTGGCTGACCACATAGCAACTGGGCGCCAAACCCTCGCCCAGCAACCACTGGGCGACACCGGCGTTCAGGCTGCCGGTGGCCGGATCTTCCGGAGCGCCGTCGCCGGCAATAAAGGCCCGCACCTCAAACTGCGCCTCATCGCCATCCCGCTCGGGGTTCCACGGGGCGATCACGCCCACGGCCAAGCCCTGCAACTGCGAATAGTCCGGCCGCAGTGCCAGTACCTGCTCGCGATCCGCCAGCATCACCGCCAGCCAGCCCGCGCCGTTATCCACCCACTGGCTGCGCAAAATCGCACCGGGTTCAAGGGCCAGGGCCCGACGCACGCGCTCGACCAATTCAGCTTCCAGCGGGCCGGAACGCAGCAACGGTGGCGCGATAAACGCCAGTTCATCGCCCTGGCGGCGGATGCGCACCAGGCCGATCTCACACTCCTGGATGATCTCCGCCCCAGCGGGTTGGCCACCGGCCAGCAACCAGGCATGGCAACTGCCCAGGGTCGGATGGCCGGCAAACGGCAATTCATTGAGGGTCGTGAAGATCCTTACGCGGTAGTCCGCTCGTGGATCACGGGGCTTGAGCAGGAAGGTGGTTTCGCTGAGGTTGGTCCAGTTGGCGAAATCCGCCATCTGCTGGTCGCTCAGGCTGTCGGCGCCCAGCACCACGGCCAACGGGTTGCCCTTGACGGCCACACTGCTGAAAACGTCCAGTTGTTTGAAGTCGAAAGAAGCCATGCCGGTCCTTATGCTGGGATGTTCAAGCCACGGATCACCGCCGGCCGGGCGACGAACCCGTCCAGGGCCCGCAGTACGTTCGGGAAGTCGGTAATACCCACCAGGTCGCCAGACTCATAGAAGCCGATCAGGTTGCGAACCCACGGGAAGGTGGCGATATCGGCGATGCTGTACTCGTCACCCATGATCCAGGTGCGGCCCAACAGGCGCTTTTCCAGCACCTCCAGCAAGCGGCGCGACTCGGCGACGTAGCGATCGCGCGGGCGCTTGTCTTCATAGGCCGCGCCGGCGAATTTGTTGAAGAACCCCACCTGGCCGAACATCGGTCCGATACCGGCCATCTGGAACATCAGCCACTGGATCGTCTCGTAACGCATCGCCGGGTCTTCGGGAAGCAATTCACCGCTCTTCTCGGCGAGGTAGATCAGGATCGCGCCCGACTCGAACAGCCCCAGCGCCTGGCCGCTCGGGCCATTGGGGTCGATGATCGCCGGAATCTTGTTGTTGGGGTTCAGCGACAGGAACTCGCTGGAAAGCTGGTCCTGGGTCTCGAAACTGACCTTGTGCGCCTCGTAGGGCAGGCCGATTTCCTCGAGCATGATCGACACCTTGACCCCGTTGGGCGTGGGCAACGAATACAGCTGCAGACGCTCGGGATGCCGGGCCGGCCATTTGGCGGTGATGGGGAAGTCTGAAAGTGAGTTCATCATGGGACTCCTGATAAAAGTAGGAGAGTAGTGGTTCAGTGCCTATCGTGCATCCGTCTTAATTCAGCAACATCGGCGGGTTAATCTCCTGCACACGGCAAGGATGCCGCCCCATCTCCCCCGCGAAACGAACCAAACTGCCTTGGGGAACTCTTAAAGAGCGCCCGATGGCTGGGCTTGCTTGCCCTGAATCCCTGCACCGAGACTTAGAACCATCATGACCATCAAGCCTCTGTGCCTTGCGAAACGCTTCAAACGCTACTCTTACATCCTGCTGCCGGTATTGCTGGTGAGCGCCGCGGTCGGCCTTAGCCTGGAATCGCGGGTCAGCCGCGCCCAGCCGGTCGACGGCGTGCAAACCCTGGTGTTCCTGCGCCATGGCGAGAAACCTGCCGGGGGCCTCGGCCAACTCAACTGCCAGGGGCTTAACCGTGCGATGAACCTGGCCACCGTGCTGCCGGAAAAATTCGGCAAGGCCAACTACGTGTTCGCACCCAACCCGACCCGCAATGTCGAGGAAGGCGAGAAAGACAACTCCTACAGCTACATCCGCCCGTTGATGACCATCAGCCCCAGCGCGATCAAGCTCGGGTTGCCGGTCAACATCAAGTTCTCGGCCAATGACACCAGCGCCCTCGCTGACGAACTGGTGGAAGACAAATACCACAACGCCGTCATCTACACTGCCTGGTCCCATGGGTATCTGCCGGACTTGATCAACAAGGTGGCAAGCGAGGCCGTCGGTGAAAAACATGTGATTACCGACGATTGGTCCGGCAGCGATTTCGATAGCTTGTATGTGTTGACCCTGACCTGGCACAACGGCAAGGCCTCGCTGCTCAGCCGCAACTACAAGCAAGGCCTGGATAATGGCCAGCAGACTTGCCCGGACGCAACGCAAGTCAGCGCCGATATCTGACCGCCCCTGAAGACCCGTTGCGAGGGAGCTTGCTGTGGCGAGGGAGCTTGCTCCCGCTGGGCCGCGAAGCGGCCCCAAAATTCTGGGAGCGCTTCGCACTCCAGCGGGAGCAAGCTCCCTCGCCACAGCAAGCTCCCTCGCCACAGTGCTTCGGAGGCGGCCTTGTACAGCGTATGATGTTGCGCTATTGACTCACCTGCGGATCATCTACATGTCCAACCTCTCCTCCACCCAGCCTGCCCGGGGCTGGTCCTTCTGGTGGAAACCAGCGCTGTTCCTGCTGGTGGCCTGCGTCGGCCTCTACTACGTGAAATGGTCGCCCTACTACGCCAAGGCGTTTATCGCGGCAGACAACCACAGTATCGGCGCCTCGATTCTCAACGACCAGCAAAGCGCGCCACTGGCCGCGGCGTTGGCCTATGCCCAGGTGTATTTCCTGGCGATCTGGAAGGCTGCGGTGCTGGCGGTCATTCTCGGCTCATTGCTGCAAGTGCTGATCCCACGGGACTGGCTGCTGCGCCTGTTTGGCCGTGCCGGGCTGGGATCTACCCTGCGTGGCGGGCTGTTCGCCCTGCCGGGGATGATGTGCAGTTGCTGCGCCGCTCCGGTGGCGGCCGGTATGCGTCGGCAGAAAGTCTCGGTCGGCGCGGCGCTGGCGTTCTGGATTGCCAACCCGGTGCTGAACCCGGCGACACTGGTGTTCATGGGCTTTGTGCTGGGCTGGGGCTTTACCGCGCTGCGGTTGGTGGCCGGGATCGTGCTGGTGGTGGGTGTTTCGCTGGTGGCGCAACGCATCGCGCGGCCGGAGCAGGTACCGGAAGCCGCGCTCGACGCCGTGGCCCAGGCCAGCCATGCCGAAACCGAACCGTTCCTGACCCGTTGGCTGCGCACCCTGTGGCAGCTGTTCTGGAGCACGATTCCGGTGTACATCCTGGCGGTGCTGATCCTTGGCGCGGCGCGGGTCTGGCTGTTTCCCCACGTTGACGGCGCCATGGCCAACAGCCTGGTGTGGCTGGTGCCTCTGGCGATTGTCGGCACGTTGTTCGTGATCCCGACCGCCGCCGAAATCCCCATCGTGCAGACCATGATGACCCTCGGCATGGGCACCGGCCCGGCCGTGGCCTTGCTGATGACGCTGCCGAGCGTGAGCCTGCCGTCGCTGCTGATGCTGCGCAAGGATTTCGATGCGCGGGTACTGGTGACCGTGGCCGGGCTGACGATGCTGATGGGGGTGGTGTGTGGGCTGATCGGGGCGTTTATCCTGTAGTGATCGAGTGAATTCGAGGGCCTCTTCGCGGGCAAGCCCGCTCCCACATTTTGCCTGCATTCCTACAGGATAAATGCGGTCGAATGTGGGAGCGGGCTTGCTCGCGAAGGGGCCGGCAAACTCAATCAATCACGTACGCCGAGCGAGCCTGTCCCGGAAATACTCCACCACCGCCGCTTGCTCTCCCGCAAACTCGATACGCGCGCCTTTGCTTTCCCGCTGGAACGCATACATCGGGTCGTAGTACTCACGCAACAGCCCTTCAATCCAGCCGCGGTGCAAATCCACCGCGCCGCTGCTGGCTTGTTCTGCCAATGCTTCCTGCATGATCGCGTGCAACCGCGCAAACCGCTCGCCGCCCAGGCGCTTGTGGATATTGCCCAGGCTCTGGGTCAGGCGCTCGGCAAACAGTTCCTGGCCAGTGTCGCCAAACACCGCGACAAACTCGGCGCAGAGGTCCACCACATAATCCTTCAGGATGCGCTCCACCCGGCCTTCAACGCTGTCTTCCAGCCAGACCATCGGGAAGCCCTGCATGCCCTTGTGCAAGGGCAACGGCAGCGCGCAGCTGCCGATCATGCGGCTCTCATCCTCGACCACAAACTGCTCGATACCGGCGGCGCGCTTTTTCAGCAGGTCCACCGCCAGGCGGTTTTCGAAGTCGATGTTGGAAGGTTGCGCCGTAGCGCGTTTGCCGAAGCTGGAACCGCGATGGTTGGCGTGGCCTTCCAGGTCCAGGGCGTTGTTCAACTGGCCGAGCACTTCGGTCTTGCCGGTACCGGTCATGCCACCCAACAGTACGAAGTCGCATTGCGCGGTGGCGCTTTCAACCGTGTCGAGCAGGAAAGTCCGCATGGCCTTGTAGCCACCGCCCACTCGCGGATAGTCGATACCCGCCTCGGTTTTCAACCATTGCTGGGCAATCTGCGAACGCATCCCGCCGCGAAAGCAGTACAGCAGACCATCCGGATTGGCCTGGGCAAAACGCGCCCAGTGTTCGATACGTTCGGCCTTGATCGCCCCGGACACCAGTTCGTGCCCGAGAACAATGGCCGCCTGCTGGCCTTGCTGCTTGTAACAGGTGCCCACCCGTTCGCGCTCGTCGTCGGTCATCAACGGCAGGTTGACCACCCCGGGAAACGCGCCCTTGATGAACTCGATCGGCGCGCGGGTATCCATCATCGGCCGGTCGTTGAGAAAGATGTCGCGGTAATCGGTGATGTCGATGGGCATCAGAACACCTCTACCGCGTTGGTCTGTCGCTCAACCAGTTCGCCGATCGGCTCAAGGTTCAGGCCCAGCTCCGCCGCCACGGCGAGGAATTCGGCATTGCCTTCGGGGGTGACCGCCACCAGCAGCCCGCCGCTGGTTTGCGGGTCGCACAGCACGCGCTTGTGCAGTTCGTTCAGGCGCCCCAGCTTGCTGGCGTAGCTGTCGAAATTGCGCAAGGTGCCGCCGGGGACGCAGCCCTGTTCCAGGTAGTACTCAACCCCGGGCAGGCGTGGGACTTTTTCGTATTCGATGCGGGCAGTTAATTGGCTGCCGTCGGCCATTTCCACCAGGTGGCCCAACAGGCCGAAACCGGTGACGTCGGTCATGGCCGTGACACCGGCCAGCTTGCCAAAACGGCTGCCGGGTTTGTTGAGGGTGCACATCCAGTCACGGGCCAGGCCCACGTCGGCCTCGCGCAGCTTGCCCTTCTTCTCGGCCGTGGTGAGGATGCCGATGCCCAGGGGTTTGGTCAGGTACAGTTGGCAACCGGCGGTGGCGGTGTCGTTGCGCTTCATGTGGCGCTTTTCCACCAGCCCGGTGACGGCCAGGCCGAAGATCGGCTCGGGGGCGTCGATGGAGTGGCCGCCGGCCAGGGGAATCCCGGCAGCGTCACACACGGAACGGCCGCCGCGAATCACTTCCCGGGCAATCTCCGGAGCCAGCACGTTGACCGGCCAGCCGAGAATCGCGATGGCCATCAACGGATCGCCGCCCATCGCATAGATATCGCTGATGGCGTTGGTGGCGGCAATGCGGCCGAAGTCGAAGGGGTCATCGACGATCGGCATGAAAAAGTCGGTGGTGGACACCACGCCGCGCTCCTCGTCGATGGCGTACACCGCCGCGTCATCGCGCGAAGCGTTGCCTACCCAGAGGTTGGGGTCGAGGTTCTGTGCGCCACTGCCGGCGAGGATCACTTCCAGTACCTGAGGTGAGATCTTGCAACCGCAACCAGCACCGTGGCTGTATTGGGTCAGGCGAATCGGCTCGTTCATGGGTATCCCTCAAGGCGTCAAGTGGGCGGATTCTAGCAGACAGCAAAAGGCCGACTGCATGCAGTCGGCCTTTATGTTCAGCCCTTAGTGTTTGGCAGCAAGCCGTTTATGCCGGTTGCGTCGCATCATGTTCAGGCATTCGATAGCCGCCGAGAACGCCATGGCCGCATACACATAGCCTTTTGGCACATGGGCGCCGAAACCTTCGGCGATCAGCGTCATACCGATCATGATGAGGAAGCCCAGGGCCAACATCACAATGGTCGGGTTGTCGTTGATGAACTTGGCCAGCGGCTCGGCCGCCACCAGCATCACGATCACCGAGACCACCACGGCAATGATCATGATCGGCAAGTGCTCGGTCATGCCCACGGCGGTGATGATGCTGTCGATGGAAAACACCATGTCCAGCAGCAGGATCTGGCCAATCGCCGAGGCGAAGCCCAGGGTCACGCTCGGCGCGCCGGTGTCCACATGCTCCTTCTCGGGGTCCATGCTGTGATGGATCTCGGTGGTGGCCTTCCACACCAGGAACAGGCCACCGGCGATCAGGATCATGTCTTTCCAGGAGAACGACTGCCCCAGGATGTCGATGACCGGCTCGGTCAGCTGCACGATAAAGGCGATGGTGCTCAACAGGCCCAGACGCAGGATCAATGCCATGCTGATGCCGATGCGGCGGGCCTTGGCCCGGTGCTTCACCGGCAACTTGTTGGTGAGAATCGAGATAAAGATCAGGTTATCGATCCCCAGCACGATCTCCATGACGATCAGGGTGGCCAGTGCGATCCACGCGGTCGGGCTGGCGGCCAGTTGTAAAAGGTATTCCATAGGTCATTCCTGGTGTTGTGTGCGGGTATCAGGTTTCTTGGGAGGTGGACTCAGGCTTGCTGTCTTCCTGTTCCGGCTTGTCCGGCTTGCCTTGCGGCGGTGCGATCAAGCCCTTGGTCGCGTCACTCAACGCCTGTTCGGCGGCCTGGTGGGTGTCGTCAATCACTTGCTTGGCCGACTCGGTGGCCTTGCCCAGCAGTTGTTGCGCGCTTTTTTCCGCTTGGTCACAGCCACTGAGCATGACTAATGAAAGCCCAAGTAACGCCGTTGCGCCCAGGGAATTGAGTTTCATGATGCGTTCCTCGTTAGAACCTTCGGGTCCAAGTAGTGGCCCCTCGATAGCGACGCATTCTATGCAGGAGAACACTTCAGGAAAATTCGTATTTTTTTCGTTTATACTTCGGTTTTCACGAAGTATTGGTCGCCATGCTCAATTACCGACAACTGCACTACTTCTGGGTCGTCGCCAAGACCGGCAGCATCGTGCGCGCCTGCGAGCAACTGAACCTCACGCCGCAGACCATCAGCGGGCAGATCAGCCTGCTGGAACAGACCTTTGGCGTGGCATTGTTCCAGAAGGTCGGGCGCCAGCTGGAGCTGACCGAAGCCGGGCGCCAGGCGCTGCCCTATGCCGAGCAGATGTTCCAGCTGGGCAATGAGCTTGAAGCGATGTTGCGCACCCAGCCCAATGAGCAGCAGATCCTGTTCCGGGTTGGCGTCGCGGATGTGGTGCCCAAGTCCATCGTCTATCGGCTGATTGCGCCAACCATGGAGTTGAGCGAGCCTATCCGCATCACCTGCCGTGAAGACAAACTCGAACGCTTGCTGGCGGACCTGGCGATCCAGCGCCTGGACCTGGTGATCTCCGACAGCCCGATGCCGCCGCACCTGGACATCAAAGGCTACAGCCAGAAGCTGGGGGAATGCGGCATCAGTTTCTTCGCAACCCAGGCATTGGCTGACCAGCATCGCGGCGATTTCCCACAATGCCTGCAGGGTGCGCCGCTGTTGATTCCGGGGGCGGAGACGGTGGTGCGCAGCCGTTTGCTGCGCTGGTTTGCCGAGCAGCAGATCCAGCCACGGATTGTCGGGGAATTTGACGACAGCGCGTTGATGCAGGCCTTTGGCCAATCCGGCAGCGGGATTTTCATCGCGCCGAGCGTGATTGCCGACGAGGTGGAACGCCAGTATGGCGTGGCGCTGATCGGCCAGACGGATGCGGTGACCGAATCGTTTTATGCAATCTCGGTGGAGCGCAAGGTCAAGCACCCCGGCATCGTGGCGATTACCGAAGGTGCCAGACGGGAGCTGTTCACTTCCCTGCCCTGAAGGCTCAGGCGCAGACGGCGCGGGTCTTGGCGGTCATCAGCCACAGCGCCAGCAGGATCGACAACAGGATAAAGCCCGCCGCGGCAAACCCGAGGCTGCCCAGGCCCAGGGTGTCGATCACGTACCCGCCCACCAGCGCCCCCAGGCCAATACCCAGGTTGGCCCCGGCAATGTTCAACGAGGCGGCAAACGCCGGCGCATGGGGTGCGGCCTTCATCAGTCGCACATGGCTGACCAGAAACAATGCCGCCTGGGTCACGCCCCATACCGCCATCGCCGCCGCCAACCCGATCGTGGAATGGATGGCGGGCACCAGCGCCACCATGCCGGCGATCATGAAACCGCAGAACACCATCGACGCAATCAGCGGATGACGGTCGACCATGCGCCCGCCCAAAGAGTTGCCGATCAGGCCGACCGCGCCAAAGCCCATGAGGCACCAGCCCACTACCGTGCCGTCAAAACCCGCCAGGCGTTCGAGAATGTCTGCCAGGTAGGTGTAGGCGGTGAACATCCCGCTGAACACCAGGATCGACAGCAGGATATGGCCCTGCATCAGCGGGCTGCGCAAGATCTTGAACTGCGAGCGCAGGCTGACCTGGTCGTGCTTTGCCTGGGTCTTCGGCAGGTAGATAAACAGCAGCAGGGCCTTGGCAAACGCCACCACCGCAAGAATGCCAAAGGCGGTGCGCCAGCCGAACATATCGGAAATTAGCGTGCCCACCGGGATCCCGAAGACCGTGGCACACACGATGCCGAAGCCGATTTTTTCAATCGCGCGGCCGGCGAAGTCCGGCCCGACAATGTCCACCGCTGTTTCGCTGGCCAGGGCCCAGAACACCGGCAGCCCCAGTGCCGGGATCAACCGGGCCAGGGACATGACCCAGATATTCGAGGCCATCGCCGCCAGAGTGTTGGCCAGGCCGAACATGATCAGGATCGTGATAAACAGCCGCTTGCGCTCGAACCGGGCGAAATATGCGGTGAGGAACGGGCCAAACGCCGCCACGGTGAAGGCGAACAACGTCACCAGCAACCCGGCCTGGGACACGCTTACATCGAGGTCCCGGGCGATGGAAGGCAACAGGCCGACGATGATGAACTCTGTGGTCAGCACGGTAAAACCGGCTGCCGACAACAGCAGGATCGGAAACAACATCAAAAACTCCAGAAAACAGCGACATCAACGACAGCCCGGAGGGCCCGCTGATAGAGAAGAAATAAGAGGATGGGCAATGTTAACAGAATGTGTCCCATCGTGGTGACGGAACGCCGCACCCGGATTAGACGTTTCCTACAGATGTTAGACTTCGCTCCTGCCAGATTCATGCTGCCTAGCTGCATCTATTAAAAAAACCAGAGACAACCTTTTTATGACTGCTGCCCCTTCCCTCTTTCAACGCCTGATGTCTATCAGCCTGGTCACCCAAATTGTCATCGGCCTGATCGCCGGTATCCTGTTGGCCCTGCTGTTGCCCGACGTCGCACAAGCCACCGGGTTTATTGGCAAGGTCTTTGTCTCGGCGCTCAAGGCCGTCGCGCCCATCCTGGTATTTGTGCTGGTGATGGCCTCGATTGCCAGCCACAAGCACGGCCAGGAAACCCATATCCGCCCGATCCTGTTCCTGTACCTGCTGGGCACGTTCGCTGCCGCCGTGGTCGCGGTGATCGCCAGCACGCTGTTCCCCTCCTCGCTGGTGCTGGCCACCCACGATGTGGCCGTCAGCCCTCCCGGCGGTATCGGTGATGTGTTGCAAAGCCTGTTGCTGAGCGTGGTGGACAACCCGGTCAGCGCGCTGATGAACGCCAATTTCATCGGTATCCTGGCGTGGGCCATCGGCATGGGCATCGCCATTCGCCATGCCAGCGACACCACCCGCACCGTACTGGGGGACCTGTCCAACGGCGTCACGCTGATCGTGCGCATGGTGATCCGCTTCGCGCCCCTGGGGATTTTCGGCCTGGTGGCCTCGACCCTCGCCACGTCCGGCTTCGGCGCCCTGCTGGGCTACGCACACCTGCTGCTGGTGTTGATCGGCTGCATGCTGTTCGTCGCGCTGGTGATCAACCCGGCCATCGTGTTCTGGAAGCTGCGCCGCAACCCTTACCCGCTGGTGCTGATGTGCCTGCGGGAAAGCGGGATCACCGCGTTTTTCACCCGCAGTTCGGCGGCCAACATTCCGGTCAACCTGGCGTTGAGCAAGCGCCTGGGCCTGCATGAAGACACGTACTCGGTGTCGATCCCGCTGGGCGCCACCATCAATATGGCCGGCGCTGCCATCACCATCACCGTGCTGACCCTGGCCGCCGTGCACACCCTGGGCATTGCCGTGGACATCCCCACCGCCGTGCTGCTCAGCGTGGTCGCGGCGGTGTGTGCCTGCGGCGCGTCGGGGGTTGCCGGGGGCTCGCTGCTGTTGATCCCGCTGGCGTGCAGCCTGTTCGGCATTCCCAGCGAAATCGCCATGCAGGTGGTGGCCGTGGGCTTCATCATCGGCGTGTTGCAGGACTCGGCGGAGACCGCACTGAACTCGTCCACCGATGTGTTGTTCACCGCTGCCGCGTGCCTGGGCAAGGAAGAACAAGCCGCGTAGACCTTGCGCGCACAAAAAAGCCCGGGGCGGTTCGTGAATGAACCGCCCCGGGCTTTTTATTACAAGGCTTAGAACGCGCCCATGTAGTCGCGCTTGCCCACTTCCACGCCGTTGTGACGCAGCAAGGCGTAAGCGGTGGTGACGTGGAAGAAGAACTGCGGCAGGCCGTAGCTCAGCAGGTACGACTGGCCGCTGAAGCGCTTCTCTTTCGGGGTGCCAGGGCGAGTGATGATCTCGATGCCTTCTTTACCGTCGACCTGGGCCGGGGTGATGGTGTCGATAAACGCCAGGACCTTGGCGATCAGCGCTTGCAGGTCGGCGAAGGTGACTTCTGTATCGTCGTATTTCGGAACTTCGATTTCAGCCAGGCGGGCAGAAACGCCTTTGGCGAAGTCGACGGCGATCTGCACCTGGCGCACCAGCGGGAACATGTCCGGGTACAGGCGTGCCTGCAGGAAGGCGTTCGGGTCGATGTTCTTGGCGGTGGCGTGGGCCTCGGCCTTGTTCAGCACATCGCTCAGGGCGTTGAGCATTTGCTTGAAGACCGGGAGGGAAGCGGCGTACAGGGAAATAGTCATGACAGTCTCGACAGTTGTGGCAGGGTTTGAAACAGCCGCGATTATAGACATGCCGGCCACCGGCGCCGCTTGTCTTTTATTTTTTCAGGATTAGGCTAGTGAGCTCACTGCATTAGGGAAAGCGCGATGACCACCGAGCACGACACCACTTCCGAAGAACCGCGCCTGAACAGCACGGAAATCCGCATCCTTGGCTGCCTGATCGAAAAACAGGCCACCAGCCCCGAAACCTACCCGTTGACCCTCAACGCGCTGGTGATCGCCTGTAACCAGAAAACCAGCCGCGAACCGGTGATGAACCTCAGCCAGGGCCAGGTTGGCCAGAGCCTGCGGGCCCTGGAAGGCCGCGGGTTTACCCGGCTGGTGATGGGCAGCCGCGCCGACCGCTGGGAGCATCGGGTGGACAAGGCGCTGGAGCTGGTGCCGGCCCAGGTGATTCTCAGCGGGTTGCTGTTCCTGCGGGGGCCGCAGACGGTCAACGAACTGCTGACCCGCAGCGGGCGCATGCATGACTTTGAAGATGCCGAGCAGGTGGTGCATCAACTGGAACGCCTGATTGCCCGTGGGCTGGCGTTGTTGGTGCCGCGTCAGTCGGGGCAGCGGGAAGATCGGTACATGCACGCCCTGGGCGACCCGGCGGACATTGAAGCGATCCTGGCGGCGCGTGGGAATCCGGTGGAGCGTGGTGCGGGAAGTGGGGTTTCCCTGGAGCGTATCGAAGAGCTGGAAGCGCGGATTGCGGCGCTGGAAGAGCGCCTTTCGCGGCTCGAGTAATGTTTGTGGTGAGTGGGCTTCTGTGGTGATGGAGCTTTTGTGGCGAGGGAGCTTGCTCCCGCTGGAGTGCGTAGCGCTCCCATTTTCTTGGGGCTGCTGCGCAACCCAGCGGGAGCAAGCTCCCTCGCCACAAAAGCTCACTCTCCAAAGCAAGCTCCCTCGCCACAGCAGGCTCACCCTCCACAGCAAGCTCACTCTCCACAGCAAGCTCACCCTCCACAGCAAGCTCCCTCGCCACAGCAAGCTCACTCTCCACACCGCCAGCGGTGATGCTCAGCTCCGGGCAAATGCCACCGCCGCCTGAAACTGTTCATCCGTCGGCCGCACGCCGGTGTACAGCACAAACTGCTCCAACGCCTGGATGGCGATCACTTCCAAACCGGTGATCACTCGTTTGCCCTGGGCCCGTCCACGCAGGATCAGCGGGGTTTCCGAGGGAATCGCCACCACATCGAAGACCGTCTCGGCCGCATCAACCGCGTCAGCTTCAAACGCCAACTGATCCGCTTCCGCCCCTCCGGTCATGCCAATCGGCGTCACGTTGACCAGCATCTGCGGGCGCAAGGCACCCAACTGCGCCTGCCACTCATACCCCAGGCTCTGGGCCAGCGCCCGGCCCGCTTCTTCATTGCGCGCCACGATCACGCCCTTGGCGTAGCCGCCATCGCGCAAGGCACTGGCCACCGCCTTGGCCATGCCGCCGCTGCCGCGCAGGGCGAAGGTCGAGTCCTTGGGCACCTGGTGCTTGTGCAGCAGTTGCTCGATGGCAATGTAATCGGTGTTGTAGGCCTTCAAATGCCCGTCGGTGTTGACGATGGTATTGATTGACGCAATGGCCCGCGCCGAATCGTCCAGCTCATCCACCAGGGCAATACAGGCTTCCTTGAACGGCATCGACACGCCACAACCCCGAATGCCCAAGGCCCGAATGCCACCGACGGCGCCAGGCAGGTCCTGGCTACTGAAGGCCTTGTAGTAGAAATTCAACCCCAACTGCTCGTACAGGTGGTTATGAAAGCGCAGGCCAAAGTTCCCGGGGCGCGCCGACAGTGACATGCACAGTTGGGTGTCCTTGTTGGGGTTCATCTGCATCGGTAACTCCTTGAAGCCATTCCAGAGGCGGTTTCGGATAGACGGAATACCCGCGCCGGCGGGTTGTCATGGATCATACGCACTGTGCCCGGCCACTTGTGTAAGCCAACCGATACAGACCTTACACAACCTTTACCTATCGGCTGTGCTGTTTTTTAGAAATACGCTGTCTTAAAAGTATCCCCGCGACAATCCTTGAGTCGATTGATTGCAGACCATGAGCGCAGGGGCTAACCGAGGAATGACCATGATTCGTAAACTCCCCAAGATCGCCTTGCTGATCGGCGCACTCGCTATGGCAGGACAGGCCTCCGCCCACGGTGGTGGTTGGGGTGCTCCGCTCGCACTGGGAGCCGTTGTTGGTGCAGTGGTAGGCGGCTCGATCGTCGCCAGCCAATCGCGGCCGGTCTACGTGCAACAACCGGTGTATGTCCAGCCGCAGCCGGTGTATGCCGCTCCGCCGCCGGTCTACTACGCACCGCCACCGCCTGTGTATGTGCAACAACAGGTTTATTACCGCCCGGCGCCGGTCTACTACGGCCCACCGCGCGGCTACTACGGCCCTCCACACGGCTATTACGGTCGCGGCTGGTAAGCCTCAACTGATACACCTGAACAGGCTCCGCCCTAAAAGCGGGGCCTTTTTTTGGCCTGCAGGTCTGAATAAATCTCGCCAAGGTCGTTATAAGGACAATGGCTGTGGCCAAATCCCACATCATTGATCTCAATAGGCGCTTGCCCGAACGGGGCCTGCGCTGTCATGTTTGTGTCTCAAAAGGCTTCCACTATCAACACTGTCCGACCAATAACAACAAGGACGATTGCCCATGCCCACGCAAAACCCACATCGCACCGCCGGCCTCTGCACCTCGAGCAAGGTCTATAGCGTACTGACGGAGCTCAAGGCCCTGGAAGGCCATCGCAACGCCAAGTTCCTGTCCTTGCTGACGGAAAACCTGGTGCGCAAGGGCCTGCTCAGTGAACAGGAAGTGGTGCATATGCTCGACCAGGTGGTCGACTGACTGAGGGTCGCTCGATAACAGTGATGTCGACTATCGAGCAGGTTGATTTTCCCTGAAGGCCCACGCACCGTAATGTCACCTCCATAGCGTATCGGAGGTCATCATGCCCACTATTCAAATCATGTCTGTCATCGGCAGTGCCGTTCCCGCCTCTCTCCGGGAGCTGGGTCTACTCGCCTGCTGGTACCTGGTACGCGATGGCGAAGCCATCAGCGGCCCACTCACTTCACTACCGGCCGCCCAGGCCCTGTCGGTCAAAATGGCGCATTGCTTTCATGCCTAAGGCAGTTGCACCCGCGGTTTGGTTTCCACAAACAGCGCCCAGCTGGACATGAACAACGCAGCAATCAGTGGCCCGATGACAAAGCCGTTCAAGCCAAAGATCGACAGGCCGCCCAAGGTTGAGATAAGGATCAGGTAATCCGGCATGCGGGTGTCCTTGCCCACCAGGATGGGCCTTAGCACATTGTCCACCAGCCCGATCACAAATACCCCGAACAACCCGAGCACCACGCCCTGCCAGATCGACCCGCTCAGCAGGAAGTACGCCGCCACCGGCCCCCACACAATCCCCGCGCCCACCGCCGGCAGCAGCGACAGAAACGCCATCAACACCGCCCAGAGCAACGCGCTGGGAATGTCCAGGAACCAGAAGATCAAGCCACCCAACGCGCCTTGCGTGACCGCTACCAGCACGTTGCCTTTCACCGTGGCACGCACCACCCGGTTGAACTTCAATTGCAGGCGACGCTTCTGCGGTTCGGCCAGCGGCACCGCGGTGCGCACCTTGCGCACCAGCTCGGGGCCATCGCGCAGCAGGAAGTACAGCAAGTACAGCATGATGAAAAAACTCACCAGGAAATCAAACGTGCCCTGGCCGAAGCTGAACGCCTGGGTCGCAAAAAACTGGCTGCCCTGCATCGCACTCTTGACGATCTTCTCCCGCAGGCCTTCCAGGTTGCCCATGCCGAAGCGGTCCAGCAGATGCTGGAAATACGGTGGCAGGAAGTTCTTGAACTGCTCGATATACCCGGCAACGTCGAGCTTGCCGCTCTCGACGTTCTTGTAAAGCGTCGCGCCCTCCTGCACCAGCAAGGCACTGGTGATGATCACCGGCAGAATCGCGATTATCAGGCACACCGTCAGGGTTGCCAGGGATGTGAGATTGCGGTTCCAGCCAAAACGTTGCTGGAAGCGCCGTTGCATCGGCGCAAAGATGATCCCCAGGATCACCGCCCAGAACACCGCGCCGTAGAACGGCAGCAAAATCCAGATAAACGCGATGGTCACCAGGGCGAGCAGTAACAGCAGGGTTTTGAATTGCAGGTTGGTTTGGTTCATGTTCGGTCCATGTCTAAAACACCAGGCGCTCATGTGCGCCTTGATGTTTAGTCCACTGCAAATCCCGCGAGTGCCCTACTTATTAGACCTGGATCAATAAACTGCGCACCCGGCCCGGCTACCCTGCCGCCCTTTTGCGACCCGAACCCATGCCTCCCGTTATCGCCCCCGAACTGCTCGCCCCCGCCGGCACCCTGAAAAACATGCGTTATGCCTTTGCCTACGGTGCCGATGCCGTCTACGCCGGGCAACCGCGCTACAGCCTGCGGGTGCGCAATAACGAGTTCGACCACGCCAACCTCGCCCTCGGCATCCAGGAAGCCCAGGCCCAGGGCAAGCGGTTCTATGTGGTGGTCAACATAGCGCCTCACAACGCCAAGCTGAAAACCTTCCTCAAGGACCTTGCCCCGGTGATCGCCATGGGCCCGGATGCGCTGATCATGTCCGACCCGGGCCTGATCATGCTGGTGCGCCGGCACTTCCCGCACATGCCGATCCACCTGTCGGTGCAGGCCAATACGGTGAACTGGGCCAGCGTCGAATTCTGGCAGGCGCAGGGCATCTGCCGGATCATCCTGTCGCGGGAGTTGTCGCTGGAGGAAATCGACGAGATTCGCCAGCAAGTCCCCGCCATGGAGCTGGAAGTGTTTGTGCACGGTGCGCTGTGCATGGCCTATTCCGGGCGCTGCCTGCTGTCGGGCTACATGAACAAGCGGGATGCCAACCAGGGCACCTGCACCAACGCCTGCCGCTGGAAATACCAGGCGACGCCGGCGGTGGAAAACGCGGTCGGCGACATCGTGCAGCACTATGCGCCCGAGCCGACCCTGGGCCTCGGTGCGCCCACCGACCAGGTGTTCCTGCTGCAGGAGGCCAATCGCCCCGACGAACAGATGCCCGCCTTCGAAGATGAACACGGCACCTACATCATGAACGCCAAGGACCTGCGGGCGGTGCAGCACGTCGAGCGGCTGACGCGCATGGGCGTGCACTCGTTGAAGATCGAAGGCCGCACCAAATCCCACTTTTACTGCGCCCGAACCACCCAGGTATATCGCCAGGCGATTGATGACGCGGTGGCCGGGCGCGACTTTGACCGGGGCTTGATGACCAACCTCGAATCCCTGGCCCAGCGCGGCTACACCGAGGGTTTCCTGCGCCGGCACGTGCACGATGAGTATCAGAACTATCAGAACGGCAGCTCGGTGTCCGAACGCCAGCAGTTCGTCGGCGAACTGACCGGTGAACGGCGCGGCGAACTGGCCGAGGTCAAGGTCAAGAACCGTTTTGCCGTGGGCAATCACCTGGAACTGATGACCCCGGCGGGGAATTTCCACTTTGACCTGGGCTCATTGCACAACGCCAAGGGCGAGGCCATCGCGGTGGCGCCGGGTGACGGGCATACGGTGTATTTGCCGATCCCGGCGGAGATGGACCTGCGTTTCGGCCTTTTGATGCGCGACGTTTAACTTCGCCAGACACCTCAATGAGTGTGAGACAGCTTGCTGTGGTGAGGGAGCTTGCTCCCTCACCACAGCAAGCTCCCCCACCACAAAAAGCAGGGCGTACGCGCAATAGGTTCATTTGCAAAGTAGAATTGGCGGTTCTGCGTACCGCCACCTTGTCTTGAGCGGTCACCCTCTTTTTTACGGAGATCGCCTTGCGTCTGTTTCATACCTCCGACTGGCACCTTGGGCAAAACCTGCACGGCCAGGAACGCGACTTCGAACACACCTGCTTCCTCGACTGGCTGCTGGGCCAGTTGGGCCTGCATCGCCCTGACGTGCTGTTGATCGCCGGCGATATTTTCGACACGGTCAACCCGCCACTCAAGGCCCAGGAGCGGCTGTACGACTTCATCATCAGCGCCCATGAGCAAAACCCTGCACTGACCATCGTGATGATCGCCGGCAACCACGACTCCGGCTCGCGCATCGAACTGCCGGCGCCGTTGATGCGCCGCCTGCGCACCCACGCCCTGGGCCGGGTGCTGTGGCTGGATGACGGACAACTGGATGTCGAACGCCTGCTGATTCCATTGCCCGGTGCCGACGGTGAAATTGCCGGCTGGTGCCTGGCATTGCCGTTCCTGCGCCCGGCCGAAGTGACCGGCGCCCAACTGGGGGACGATTACCTGCGGGGCATCGGCCAGGTTCACGAGTGGCTGATTGCTGCCGCCAATGCCAAGCGCCAGCCGGGCCAGGCACTGGTTGCCATCAGCCATGCGCACATGGCCGGCGGCTCGGTGTCGGAAGACTCCGAGCGCAGCCTGATCATCGGCAATGCCGAAGCGCTGCCCGCCAGCCTGTTCGATGCCAGCGTCAGCTATGTGGCCCTCGGCCATTTGCATAAACCCCAGCGGGTGAATGGCGAGGAGCGGATTCGCTACTGCGGCTCACCGATTCCGCTGTCATTCTCGGAAATCGGCTACCAGCACCAGATCCTCGACGTGCAACTGGACGGCGAAATCCTGGTCAGCGTCGAATCCCGCCTGATCCCGCGCTCGGTCAACCTGCAACGCCTGGAAGCCGCGCCCCTGGCCGACATCCTCAAGCAACTGGCCGACCTGCCCGACATCGACCTGCTGGCCGAAACCCAGCGCCAACCGTGGCTGGAAGTGCGGGTGCGCCTCGACGAACCGCAACCCGACCTGCGCCAGCAGGTGGAAAACGCCCTGCAAGGCAAGGCCGTGCGCCTGGTGCGCATCGCCGCTGAATACGCAGGCAACGGAGGCCGTGAAGACAGCCAGGAAGACCGCCTGATCGAACTCGACCAGCTCACGCCCCAGGAATTGTTCAGCCGCGCCTGGCAGGAAAGCTACGGCAGTGAAGTGGACGAACAGACCCTGAAGGACTTCGCCGTGCTGCTCCAGGAAGTGCAACAGGAGGGCGAACAGCCATGAAGATCCTCGCCATTCGCCTGAAAAACCTCGCCTCTTTGGCGGGTCCGTTTGAAATCGACTTTACCGCCGAGCCCCTGGCCAGCGCCGGGCTGTTCGCGATTACCGGGCCCACCGGCGCCGGCAAAAGTACCTTGCTCGATGCGCTGTGCCTGGCGCTATTTGGCGCCGTGCCGCGCCTGGGCGATACCGGCCAGGCAAAAATGCCGGATGCCGACACCGATATTTCCATCGGTGACCCACGCACCCTGATTCGCCGGGGCACTGGCGGCGGTTATGCCGAAGTGGATTTTGTCGGCGTCAGTGGCCGTCGCTACCGCGCCCGCTGGGAAGCCAACCGCGCCCGGGACAAGGCCAGCGGCAAGCTGCAAGCCAGCCGGCAAAGCCTGATCGACCTGGACAGCGAGCAACTGCTGGCCAGCCAGAAAACCGAATACAAGACCCAGCTGGAATTGGCCCTGGGCCTGAACTTCGAGCAGTTCACCCGCGCTGTATTGCTCGCGCAAAGTGAGTTCAGCGCGTTCCTCAAGGCCAACGACAACGAGCGCAGCGAACTGCTGGAAAAGCTCACCGACACGGCGCTCTACACCCAACTCGGTCGCCGCGCCTTCGACAAGGCCAAGGACGCCCGGGACGCCCACAAACACCTGCAGGACCAGGCTACCGGCGTCACCCCGCTGGCCCCCGAGGCCCGCGCCGAACTCGACGAACAGCTGGCCGCCGCACAGCAACAGCTCAAGACCCAGCAGGCGCAACTCAAGCAACTCGAGTTGCAGCACACCTGGCTGAAGGAACTGCGGGAATGGCAGGAGCGTCAACAAGGCGCGGTCGAGCAACTGCAACAGGCCCAGCAACACTGGGCAAGCCAGGGCCCGCAGCGCCTGGAGCTCAGCCGCCTGGAACAACTGGCGCCGCAACGTCACCACTTCGCCCGCCAGGCCGAACTGACCACGCAGTTGCAGCCCCTTGCCGCGCAAATCCAGCAGCACCTTGAGCAACAAACCGCGTTGCACACCCGCCAGACCCAACTGCAACAGCAACAGGCCGACGTGCAAGCCGCCCTCGCCCAGGCCCTCAAGCAGCAAGCCGACGCTGTGCCCTTGCTGCGCCAGGCCTTCGAGGAGCAAACCACCCTCGCCCACTTGACCCGTGAGCTGGCCAAACGCAGCGAAGAGAAGCAGCTGGGTGAAGCTGCCTGCGTGGAAGGCCAGGCGACGTTGACCGGCTTGCTCGACAAGCAGAAAGTTGTCGCCGAGCGCCTGCACCGGCTGGCCGCAGAGCTTGAACGCAGCGCCGCCCTCGCGCCGTTGAGTGAGGCCTGGAGCGCCTACCGCGACCGCTTGCAACAGCTGATGCTGATCGGCAATCGCCTCAATAAAGGCCAGGCCGAACTGCCACAACTGGAAGAGCGCGCCACTCGTCTCGGTGAAAAATGGACCGAGCAACGCGAAGCCCTTGACCTGCTGTACCACGAAGCCGGCGCCGAACCCCATGCAGTGGCCGAACAGATCCAGTTGCTCGGCAGCCTGCTCCAGGACAACCGCAAGCAACATCGCGCGTTTGAGGACCTGGCGCGGCTGTGGAACAGCCATCAGCAACTCGACAGCCAGAGCCAGGCCCTGACGCAAAAGCAGACCCTCGCCCAGCAACAACGCGAACTGTTGAACCAGAGCGGCTTGCAGGCCAAGGCCGAGCTGGCCGTCGCCGAACAGACCCTGACCGTCACCAAGCAACTGCTGGAGCGCCAGCGCCTGGCCCGCAGTGCCAGCGTCGAGGAATTGCGCGGCCAGCTTCAGGATGAGCAGCCGTGCCCGGTGTGCGGCAGCGTCGAGCACCCGTATCACCAGCCCGAAGCTATGCTGCAAAGCCTGACCCGCCACGACGAAAGCGAAGAAGCCAACGCGCAGCAAGCCGTGGATGTGCTCAAGGAAAAACTCACTGACCTGCGTGGCGAAGTGGGCGGCCTGATCGCCCAGCAAAAGGAATTCCTGCAACAACAGGAGCAACTCGCCAGCCAGTTGCAGGCCTTGCTGCCAAGCCTTGAAGCCCATCCGCTGTCGGCCTCGCTGTTCAACCAGGACGCGGCCAAGCGTGATGCCTGGCTCACCCAGCAACTGAGCCAGCTCAGCCAAAGCCTCACCCAGGACGAGCAACGCCAGGGCGCCCTGCTCAACCTGCAACAGAACGCCGGGCGTTTGCAGCAACAACTGCAAGCCGCCCAGGACGCCAGCCAACAGGCGCGCCAGTTACTGATCGACCAGCAACGGGAACTGTCCAACGACCGCGAACGCCTGGACGAAGAACTCAACGCCTTCGCCAGCCTGCTGCCCACCGAGACCCTCGAAGGCCTGCGCAGCGAGCCGGCGGCGACCTTCATGTTGCTCGACCAGCAGGTCAGCCAGCGCCTGGAACAGCTCGACAACCAAAAGGAAGAATTGGCCGAGCAGCTACAGCGCCAGCAAGCCATCGAGAAAGAGCAGGACCGCCAGCAACACCGCCAGCAGCAGCTGGAGACTTTGCACAAACAGCTCGCCGAACAGAGCGCCCTGCAACACGCCGCCAAGGAAAAACTCGCCGGCCTACTGGGCGAAAACTCCAGCGCCGAACACTGGCAACAGCAGCTGGACCAGGCCGTCGAGCAGGCTCGCCAGCATGAGAGCGAGGCCAACCAGCAGTTGCAGGACACCCGCAACCAGTTGATCCAACTGGCCGCCGACCTCAAGTCGCTGCAAGAGCGCCAACAATCCCTGGACACCGAGCACCTGGCCCTCAGCACGCGCCTGAACGACTGGCGCGCGTTGCACCCGGAACTCGATGACGAAGGCCTGGCGCGCCTGGTGGCCTTCGATGAGCCGCAGGTGGCCGAGCTACGCCAGCAGCTGCAACACAGCGAAAAAGCCATCGAGCAGGCCAAGGTGTTGCTGCAAGAGCGCGAACAGCGGCTCAAGGATCACCAGGCGCTGCACAACGGCAACCTCGACGCCGAGCAACTGGACAGCGCCCTGGCCGAACTCAATGCCGCGCTGATCATTGGCGAAAAACACTGCGCCGAACTGCGCGCCCAACAGGCCGACGACCAGCGCCGCCAGGATGCCAACCAGGCCTTGGCGGCCGAGATCGCCAAGGCCTACGAAGAATGGCAACGCTGGGCACGCCTGAATGCGCTGATCGGCTCGGCCACCGGCGATACCTTCCGCAAGATCGCCCAGGCCTACAACCTCGACCTGCTGGTGCACCACGCCAACGTCCAACTGCGCCAACTGGTGCGCCGCTACCGCCTCAAGCGCGGCGGCAGCATGCTCGGCCTGCTGGTACTCGACACGGAGATGGGCGACGAACTGCGTTCGGTGCACTCGTTGTCCGGCGGCGAGACGTTCCTGGTGTCGCTGGCACTGGCCTTGGGCCTGGCGTCGATGGCGTCGAGCACGTTGAAGATCGAGTCGCTGTTTATCGACGAAGGCTTCGGCAGTCTCGACCCCGAGTCGCTGCAACTGGCGATGGACGCCCTCGACGGCTTGCAGGCCCAGGGCCGCAAGGTCGCGGTGATTTCCCATGTGCAGGAAATGCACGAGCGGATTCCGGTGCAGATTCAGGTCAAGCGCCAGGGCAATGGCTTGAGCACCCTGGAGGTCAAGTGAGCGACGCCGTGTTGTATTCGTTCCGCCGTTGCCCCTATGCGATGCGGGCGCGGATGGCCTTGCGGTATTCAGGGGTGGCGGTGCAGATCATCGAGGTCAGCCTCAAGGCCAAGCCGGCTGAGATGCTCGCGTTGTCACCCAAAGGCACGGTGCCGGTGCTGAGTGTGGATGGCCGGGTGATCGATGAAAGCCTGGCGATCATGCGCTGGGCACTGGCACAGAACGATCCTGAGGGTTGGTTGCTTGGGGATGATCGGGCGACGCAGGCGCTGATTGAAGAGAATGATCAGGGCTTCAAACATCAATTGAATCGATACAAGTATGCCGAGCGCTATCCGGAGTATCCGACGGAGCATTATCGGGCCGAGGGTGAGGTGTTTTTGATGAGGCTGGAGGGGTTGCTGGCGGAGCGGGAGTATTTGCTGGCCGGGCATTTGAGCCTGGCGGATGTGGCACTTGCGCCGTTTGTGCGGCAGTTTGCCCATGTGGATCGGGAGTGGTTTGGCCAGGCGCCCTATCCGCGATTGCAGGGCTGGTTGCAACGCTTCCTGGAATCGCCGTTGTTCATCGCCGTGATGGCAAAAACCTGAGACTGTCGCAGGACAAAATGTGGGAGCGGGCTTGCTCGCGAAGGCGGTGTATCAGTCAGCCCATGTATAGACTGACCCGGCGCTTTCGCGAGCAAGCCCGCTCCCACATTTGATCTTCATCAGCTTCAAGATCAGTTCTGGATTTTGTGGTCCAGCGCTGCGTAGAAGTTGGCGCTTTGTTGCAGGTATTTCTGGGTGTAGGCGCTGGTGCTGGTTTTTTTGCTGCTGATTTCAACACTGGCGCTGGCTGGCAACGCTACGGTGGCGGAAACAGCGGAAGCGGCGATGATCGAGAAAAGATTGAAGTTCATGTCGGTAACCCTTGTGTTCGGTTGGCTTGGTGGCCTGTGTTGGCCTTGGAACCAAACTTACGCCCGAGGGGATAGCCTTAGAAATTCATTGAAACACTAGCCGCTATTAATAGTATTAATACAACAAGTCAGGCCCCGCACTGCGGGGCCTGTGGCTTATTGCCGCACCAGGAACTTGAGGTCGCTGGGGGCATCAATCGCCAGTTTCTGCACGGTTTTGCCCAAAAGACCGGTCTTGGGATCGCGCTCGACGACCACAATCTCGTTGCTCTTCTGGTTGGCGATCAGCAGGAACTTGCCGCTGGGGTCCAGGGCGAACTCCCGGGGATGGTCACCTTCCACCGATCGGCGCTGGATCTCTTTGAGCTGCGCAGTGGCCGAATCGATGGCAAACACCAGCATCTGGTTGGCGGTGCCACGGTTGCTCACGTAGAGGAACTTGCCGTCGCTTGAGGTGTGCAGTGCAGCACCGGCCTTGTCGGACACCGGCTGGCCATCCGCGAAGTTGACCAGTTGCTTCTGGGTCAGCTTGCCATCGTTGTAGTCGAACACCGCCACTTGCGCGCTCATCTCGGTGGTCAGCCAGGCGTGCTTGCCGTCTGCGGTGAACAGCAGGTGCCGCGGGCCGCTGCCCGGTGGCAATTGCACAAACGCAGGGTCGGCCGGGGTCAGCGGCAGTTCATGGTTGGCCTTGGGGTCGTAGTGGTAGGCAAAGATCTTGTCCGCCCCCAGGTCCTGGACAAACACGTATTTGCCGTCCGGCGAAGACACCACCGAATGCACGTGGTTGGACGCCTGGCGCTCCGGGTTGACCCGGCTGGCCGGGTGCCCGCTCAACTGCACCGGCGGCGACAGCTTGCCTTCGGTGTCTAGCGGCAGCACCGCGAGGCTGCCGCCCGGATCTTCCAGCACCGAATAGTTGGCCACGAACAGGTAGCGCCCGTCACTGGCCAGGCTGGAATGGGTCGGCTCGTTGCCCAGGCTCTGCACCTGGTTGATCAGGGTCAGTTGATGGTTCTTCGGGTCGATGCTGTAGCTGCTGACGCGCCCCACCGGGTCTTTTTGGCCCGGGCCGTTTTCGTTGACCACAAACAGGTGCTTCTGGTCTTTGGACAGGGTCAGCCAAGACGGGTTGGCCGCCTTGGCGGCGAGCACCGGCTGGCCGCTGAACTGCCCGGTACGGCTGTCGAACTGCAAACGGTAGATACCTTCGCTGGTGCCGGCGGTGTAGCTGCCAACGAGCAATTCATAGGTGTCCACCGGCGCGGCCTGGACCGACATTGCGCCTACGCTGCCGGCCATCAGCAGGGGCCAGAATTTACGCATCATCATCCGCTTCATCCTCGTCATTATTGTTGCCGGTGACGCCGCTCATGCAGACCAGGCGGTGTTCGCCCTTGTCATCGGTAAGTGTCCAGCTTTGCAGGGTTTGATCAAAGGTCGCCGCCTTGACTTGCTCCAGGGTGAAACTCCAGCGCTTCTCGACGCGACCGTCCATGCAGATGATCGATAACGTCTGGTCATCCAGGCTGAAATCGAAGCTGTGCAGGCCATCGATTTCGACCATCTGGCAGTCTTCAAAAGCGTCGGGCAAGGTAGCGGTGTCGGCAGTCATAACCATCAATCATCAAGAGGAAAGACCTCATGATAGGTCAAATCGTTGCATCGGCCTAAGCCCGCGCAATGCAAAACGCCGTGGCACAGGCCACGGCGTTTTGGCAAACAGCGTTGGATCAGTGGGCGAACAGCGAATTGCCCTTCTGCCCCGCCAGCTTCTCGGGCTTGATCAGGAAGCGTGCCAGCGCCGGCAGCAGCCACAGCGCGCCGAACATGTTCCACAGCAGCATGAAGGTCAGCATCAGACCCATGTCGGCCTGGAACTTGATGGCCGAGAAGATCCAGGTGCATACGCCGATTGCCAGGCACAGGCCGGTGAACAGCACGGCTTTACCGGTGGACTTGAGCGTCTGGTAATAGGCTTCCTGCAACGGCAGGCCGGCCCGCAGGAAACTCTCCAGGCGGCTGTAGATGTAGATGCCGTAGTCCACGCCGATCCCCACCCCCAGCGCCACCACCGGCAAGGTCGCGACCTTGACACCGATGCCCATGAACGCCATCAGCGCGTTGCCCAGCACCGAGGTCAGCACCAGCGGCAGCACGATGCACAGGGTCGCCGCCCACGAGCGGAAGGTGATCATGCACATGGTGGCCACGCACAGGTACACCAGGATCAGGATGGTCAGCTCGGACTCCTTGATCACCTCGTTGGTGGCCGCCTCGATCCCGGCGTTACCGGCGGCGAGGATGAATTCCAGGCCGTCCTTGTTGTTCTCTTTCGCGAAGTCCTGCACTGCATGCACCGCGCGGTCGAGGGTTTCGGCCTTGTGGTCGTTGAGGAACACCAGCACCGGCGCCAGCGAACAGTTGTTGTTATACAGGCCATCGGCACGGGCAATGGAGTTGTTCAGCACGTCCGGGTTGCGCGACAGGGTTTCCCATTTCAGGTTGCCCTCGTTCATGCCCTTGATCATCTGCTTGGACACGGTCACCAGCGAGATGGCCGACTGCACGCCTTCGGTGTTCTGCATCTTCCACATCAACTGGTCGATGGGCGCCATGGCTTCATACCGCGAGCAGCCTTCGGGCGGAGTCTTGACCATCACCACCAGCACGTCGGAGCTGGTGGAGTAGTTGTTGATGATGAAATTGTTGTCCTTGTTGTATCGCGAGTCCGGGCGCAGTTCCGGTGCACCCTGGTCGAGGTCACCGATCTTCAGGTTCTGGCTGTACCAGAGGCCGCCACCGAAGGCGATCAGCGCCAGGGCTATCGACACCGGCGCGACCTTGGGGCTGGCGAACTTCGACAGCAGGCGCCAGAACGGGTGTTCGCGGTGCGCATCCTTCTTGCTCTTGGCGATGGCGCGCTTGCTGATGCCGACATAGGAGATCGCCACCGGCAGCAGGATCAGGTTGGTGAACACGATGACCGCCACCCCCACCGAAGCACCGATTGCCAGCTCGCGGATCACACCGATGTCGATGATCAGCAGGGTGATAAAACCGACCGCATCGGCGAGGATCGCGATCATGCCCGGCAGGAACAGCTGGCGGAAGGTACGCCGGGCCGCGGTCAGGGCGTTGTCGGCATCACTGGATTGCAGGGCGATGCCGTTGATCTTCTGTACGCCGTGGGAAATACCGATGGCGAAGATCAGGAACGGCACGAGCATCGAGTAGGGATCCAGCCCGAAACCCAGCGCATGCATCAGCCCGAGCTGCCAGATCACCGCCACCAGCGTGGTGCTCAACACCGCGACGGTACTGCGCAGGCAGTTGGTAAACCACAGCAGCAGCACCAGGGTGATGACGAAGGCGATACCGAAGAACATCACCACCATCACCAGGCCGTCGATCAGGTCGCCGACCTTCTTGGCAAAACCGACAATGTGGATCTTGACGTTGGGGTTCTGCGCTTCGAACTTGTCGCGGATCTTGTCTTCGAGCTCATGGGAGAACTTACGGTAGTCCAGGGCCAGCAGCTTGCCCTGGTCCTGTGGGTCCGGATAGGACTCCAGCAGCGGAATGTCGACGATGCTCGACTTGAAATCGTTGGCCACCAACCGCCCGACCTGCCCGGACTTCAGCACGTTGTTGCGCAACTGGTCGAGGCTTTCCGGCGAGCCGTTGTAGCTCTGCGGGATCACTTCACCGCCGGCAAAGCCTTCTTCGGTAACTTCGGTCCAGCGCACGCTGGGGCTCCACAGGGACTTGAGGCCGGAGCGGTCGACGCCGGAGATGTAGAACACCTCGTCGTTGATCTGGCGCAGGGTCTCCATGTACTCCTTCGTGAAGATGTCACCGTCCTTGGCCTCCACCGAAATGCGCACCGTGTTGCCCAGGTTCGCCAGGTCATTGCGGTGCTCCATCATCCTCTCGATGAAGGGGTGCTGGAGGGGGATCATTTTTTCGAAGCTGGTGGACGGGCGAATCAACGTCGCCTGCCAGAACAGGAAAATACTCACCAGCAGGCAGATCGTGATGACTGCCGGGCGGTTATTGAAAATCAGGCGCTCGAGAAACGTGGCCTTGTCGTTGTGATGACTGCTCATTGTGTCCCCGCCTTCTTATTGTTTTGTCGGCTCGGCGCCGGTTGGACTGGCCACGCGAACGCCGCCCTGCCCCGCCAGAATCAAGTTGCCGTTGCCCGCCGCGGTGACCGCCGACAGCGAAATGCGGTCCGGGCGATTGAATACGCTGAAGGTCAGGCCGTCGTCGTGGCTGACCACCACGCTGCCACCGTTGCCCACCACCACGATGGAACCGTCGTCCAGCAGGGTCGCCCCCGACAAACCGAATTCCAGCGCGCCACGAGTGGCGTTCAGCTCCACCGGCTCCCAGGTGCTGCCAAAATCCGTGGAGCGGAACAGGTTGCCACGCAGGCCGTAGGCCAACAGCGTCTGCGCCTGGGCGGTGCCGATCACGCCGAACAGCGAGCCCTCGTAGGGGCCTTCGAGTTTTTCCCAGGTTTGCCCCTCGTCATGGGAGCGGAACATGCTGCCCTGCTCACCGACGATAAACAGCCCGGCATCTTTCACCTGGGCGATGGCGTTGAGGTGGTATTGGTCTTCGTTGTCGAGGCGGTCGCTGACGTCGTCCCAGGTCTTGCCCCCGTCGGTGGTTTCGATCAGCGCACCGTAGGCACCCACGGCAAAGCCGTTGCTGGCGTCCTTGAACCAGACGTCGAGCAGCGGTGCTTCGCGCTTGAGGTCCTGGAATTGTTGGGTCCAGGTCACGCCGCCGTCGGTGGTGGCGAGGATCTGTGCGTCATGGCCCACCGCCCAGCCGTGTTGGTCGTCGGCGAAAAACACGGCGGTCAGCAGTTGCCGGGTGGGGACTTTGGCTTGGGTCCAGGTGACACCCTGGTCGTCGGAATAGAGGATGTGCCCGCGATCACCGACCGCGACCAGGCGCTTGCCTGCGTGGACCACGTCGATCATCAGGCTTTTGGCGGCCTTGGGGGAGTCAATGGCGAACACCGCGGCGGCGGTGGTTTCTGTGGCGGCATGGGCCGGTGCCGACAACGCGACAACCCCCAGCAACGAGAGCGCTGTGGCCAGCAATGCGACCCTGCGCGTGGCCTTCGGGCGGAAAAACACCACACCCATGACAGGCTCACTCATAGACCTTTCTCCCATTTATTATTGTTAGGTCGTCTTGCCGTGGGGAGCCCTGAAACCTGCAATCTAGAGCGCCTTGGGCAAGCTGGGCCATCCTAGCGGGCTTTGGAATCGTCTGACAATCGGCGCTACGTTATGTTTTGTTAACTGGAGGGGTTTGGGTCGGTGCTGAATGTAGTGCTATCAGCGGCGGTGATCCGTGGAGGGGGGCTGTTGGGGTGAGGGGGCTTGCTTCCGCTGGAGTGCGCAGCGCTCCTACGCTTTTTGGGGCCGCTGCGCAGCCCAGCGGGAGCAAGCTCCCTCGCCACGGGGTGAGGTGTGGGTCTTGGAATGAATTTTTATTCTACGTGTTGAGTTTTGGGAATATTTATTCCATAAATAGGCTTCTCAATACAATAATTCGAAGGAACCCGGCTATGCGCGAACTCGGAATCGGCCTGATTGGTACAGGCTTTATGGGGCGTGCCCACGCCTTGGCGTTCAATAATGCGCGGGCGGTGTTTGAACTGCCGGTGAAGCTCACGCTGGCCGCCCTGGCCGATGCCGATACCGAGCGCGCAATACGCTGCGCCAATGACTGGGGGTTTGCCCAGGCCCATGGCGACTGGCAGCAGTTGATTGACGATCCCAAGGTGGATGTTGTCGCCATCACTACTCCCAACCATTTGCACTACCCCATGGCCATGGCTGCACTGGCGGCAGGCAAGGCGGTGTATTGCGAGAAGCCGCTGGCGGTGAGCCTGGAGCAAGCGGCCGCGATGCGTGATGCGGCGAGCAAGGCCGGGGTGGTGACGCGGGTGGGTTACAACTATCAGCACAACCCGATGATTGGCTTGGCCCGGCAGTTGATCGCCCGCGGTGAGTTGGGGGAGATCATCAGTTTTCAGGGGGAGTTCAGCGAGGATTTCATGGCGGATTCGGCGTCGCCGTGGTCGTGGCGCTGTGAGATGGGACATGCCGGCGGTGCGTTGGCGGATCTGGGCAGCCATTTACTGTCCATGGCGCGGTATTTGGTGGGGGATGTGGTGAGTGTGTGTGCCGATACGCAAACGGTGCACGGGCAGCGGCCTGCCACCGCCGGGAGTGAGACGCTGCGGGAGATTGCGGTGGATGACCAGGTGCATGCGTTGTTGCGGTTTGCCAATGGGGCACGGGGGACGGTGAGCAGTAGCTGGCTGAAGCATGGGTATAAGAATCACCTGAGCTTTGAGATCAGTGGCACCCGAGGCACGTTGTTGTTTGATCAGGAACGGCTGAATGAATTGCAGCTGTTTCGGGTTGGGCAGGAGGGGTTTCAGCGGGTGTTGGCGGGGCCTTCGTTGCCAGGGTATGCGGCGTTCAGTCCGGCGCCGGGGCATCAGTTGGGGTACAACGAGTTGAAGACGCTGGAGGTGCATGAGTTGGTGATGGCGTTGGCCGGCAAGGGCAGTGACGGGACGGATTTTGCGGCGGCTTGGGAGGTTGAGCGGTTGGCGGCGGCGATTCGGGTGGCGGCCAAGGAGGAGCGGTGGGTCAGGCTGAATGAGGTCTAAATGTGGGAGCGGGCTTGCTCGCGAACGCGGTGGGTCAGCCACGGCATCTGGCGACTGACACACCGCTTTCGCGAGCAAGCCCGCTCCCACATTTGATTGTCGTTAGCTTTTGGATTTGCGCATTAGCCTATATGCCGCCGGGATGACGAAGAGGGAGAGCAAGGGCGCTGTGAGCATGCCGCCAATCATGGGGGCGGCAATCCGGCTCATGACTTCGCTGCCGGTGCCGCCGCCTAAAAGGATCGGCAGCAAGCCGGCGATGATTACGGCCACGGTCATCGCCTTGGGCCGCACGCGTAATACGGCACCTTCGGTGATGGCTTCCAGCAGGGCCTGGTCCCCTCCTCCCTGGCGTTCGGCCCAGGCGTTTTTCAAATACAGCAGCATGATCACGCCAAACTCCGCCGACACCCCCGCCAACGCGATAAATCCAACACCCGTCGCCACCGACAGGTTGAAGCCCAGCCAGTACAGCAACCACACCCCTCCCGTCAGCGCGAACGGCAACGTGGCGAGGATCAGCAGCGCCTCATCCACCCGCCGGAACGTCAGGTACAGCAGCACGAAGATGATCAGCAAGGTCGCCGGCACCACCAGTTTCAGGCGCGCATTGGCCCGCTCCAGGAACTCGAACTGCCCCGAGTAGCTGAGGCTCATGCCCGGTTGCAGTTGCACCTTCTGGTTGATCGCCTCGCGCAAGTCCTTCACCACCGACGCCAGGTCGCGATCACGCACGTCAATGTACACCCAGCCTGAAGGCCGGGCGTTTTCGCTCTTGAGCATCGGCGGGCCTTCGCTGACCTTGATCCTGGCCACGGTGCCCAGGGTGATCTGGCTGCCTGACGGCGTATAGATCGGCAGGTTGCTCATCGCGCTCACCGAGTCGCGCCATTCTTTCGGGTAGCGCAGGTTGATGGGAAACCGCGCCAAGCCTTCGACGGTCTCGCCGATGTTTTCCCCGCCAATCGCCCCGGAGACAATGGACTGCACATCGGTGATGTTCAGGCCATAACGCGCGGCGGCCGGGCGGTCGATATCCACGTCGATGTAGCGCCCGCCCGTCAGGCGTTCCGCCAGCGCCGAGCTGACGCCGGGCACCGTCTTGGCGACCTTTTCCACGGCCTGGGTCACGGCGTCGATGTCCATCAGGCTGGAACCCGCGACCTTCACGCCGATCGGGCTTTTGACCCCGGTGGCGAGCATGTCGATGCGGTTGCGGATCGGCGGAATCCAGATGTTGGTCAGCCCCGGCACCTGCACCACCCGGTCGAGTTCCTTCACCAGTTTTTCCGGGGTCATGCCCGGCCGCCATTGGTCTCGCGGCTTGAACTCGATGGTGGTTTCGAACATTTCCAGCGGCGCCGGGTCGGTGGCGGTTTCGGCGCGGCCGGCCTTGCCGAACACGTGGGCGACTTCCGGCACGCTCTTGATCAAGCGGTCGGTACGTTGCAGCAATGCGCCGGCAGTTTGCGTCGACAAACCAGGCAACGCCGACGGCATATACAACAGGTCACCCTCATCCAGCGGCGGCAGGAATTCACCGCCCAGGTGCGACACTGGCCATAGCGCACTGGCGACCATCAGCAGCGCGACCAGCAAGGTCATGCGCGGCCAGCGCAACACCGCGTCGAGGGCCGGTTGGTAGAGTTTGATCAGGCCGCGATTCAGCGGGTTGCGTTGCTCATCGGGAATACGCCCGCGAATCCAGTAGCCCATCAGCACCGGGATCAGGGTCACCGACAACCCCGCTGCAGCGGCCATGGCATAGGTCTTGGTGTAGGCCAGCGGCCCGAACAAGCGGCCTTCCTGGGCTTGCAGGGTGAACACCGGGATAAACGACAAAGTGATGATCAGCAGGCAGAAAAACAACGCCGGCCCCACCTCCACTGCCGCATCGGTGATGACCTTCCAATGCGCCTCCCCCTTCAATTCCTGGTTCGGATGCGCGTGGTGCCAGGCTTCGATTTTCTTGTGGGCATTCTCGATCATCACCACCGCGCCATCGACCATCGCGCCGATGGCAATCGCAATCCCGCCCAGGGACATGATGTTCGCGTTGATGCCCTGGAAGCGCATGACGATAAAGGCAATCAACACCCCCACCGGCAACGAAATGATCGCCACCAGCGAGGAGCGCAGGTGCCACAGGAAGATCCCGCACACCAGCGCCACCACCAGGAACTCTTCGAGCAGCTTGTGGCTGAGGTTGTCCACGGCGCGATCGATGAGTTTGCTGCGATCGTAGGTGGTGACGATTTCCACCCCGGGCGGCAGGCTGGTTTGCAGTTGCTCCAGCTTGGTCTTGACCGCCGCGATGGCCTCGCGGGCGTTCTTGCCGCTGCGCAGGATCACCACGCCGCCCACCGCCTCGCCTTCGCCATCCAGTTCACTGATGCCCCGGCGCATGTCCGGGCCCAGCTGGATCGTCGCCACATCCCCAAGGGTCACCGGCACGTTGTGGGTGTCGAGCCGCAGGGGAATGCCGCGAAAGTCCTCCAGGGTTTTCAGGTAGCCGGACGCACGCACCATGTATTCCGACTCACCCATGTTCAGCACCGAACCGCCGGTTTCCTGGTTGGCCTTGCCGATGGCTTCCACCACCTGGGCCTGGGTGATGCCGCGACTGGCCAGGGCCAGCGGGTCGATCTGCACCTGGTACTGCTTGACCTGGCCGCCGATGGTCGCCACTTCGGCGACATTGGTCAGGGTCTTGAGCTCGAACTTGAGGAACCAGTCCTGCAACGAGCGCAGTTGCGCCAGGTCGTGTTTGCCGGTGCGGTCCACCAGCGCGTACTGGTAGATCCAGCCGACACCGGTGGCATCCGGGCCCAGCGCCGGCTTGGCCGACGCCGGCAAACGCGCCTGCAACTGGCTCAGGTATTCCAGCACCCGCGAGCGCGCCCAATACAGGTCGGTGCCCTCGTCGAACAGCACGTAGACGTAGCTGTCGCCGAAGAACGAAAAGCCACGCACGGTCTTCGCCCCCGGCACCGAGAGCATGGTGGTGGTCATCGGGTAAGTGACCTGGTTCTCGACAATCTGCGGGGCCTGGCCCGGGTACGGCGTGCGGATGATCACCTGCACATCCGACAGGTCCGGCAAGGCGTCCACCGGGGTGTTCTGGATCGCCCACAAACCCCAGGCCGTCACGAATAAAGTCGCCAACAACACCAAAAAGCGGTTGGCCACCGACCAGCGAATCAACAGGGCGATCATGGCCGGGCTCCCGGTTGCATGCTCATGCCGTCCATGGCCCCCTCATCTGAAAAACCGCCGGACGATTGAGTGGTAATTCCCTTCAAACTTGCTTCGGAGTCCAGCAGAAATTGACCGGAGGCCACCACCTGCTGGCCTTCCTGCAGGCCGGCGAGGATGACGGTGTTGTCCTGGTTTTCTGCACCTACCTGGACTTCTACCGGGCGATATCGCCCGCCCTCCTCGGCCACCATCACCAGCACGCGTTTGCCGGTGCGAATCAACGCCTCGCTCGGCAGCAACAGCACCGATTGGCCGCTGGATTGGGCCAGGCGCACCTGGGCGGTCATACCGGGGCGCAACATACCGTCAGGGTTGGGCAGTTCGACCCGAACCTGCACGGTGCGGCTGTCCATGGCAGTTGCCGGCAGAATCGCGGCGACGGTGCCTTTGACGACCTGTCCCGGCAACCCGACAAAACGGCTCTCGACCGTTTGCCCAACGGCCAGCGCGGCGCCCTGGGCTTCAGGCACGGCGACCTGCAGCCACACGGTGCCCAGGCCATTGACCCGCGCCAGGGTTTGACCCGCCGCGACGGTCATGCCTTCGCGTACGTCGAGGGTTTGCAACGCGCCGCCCAGCGGGGTGGTGATGGTCATCACCGATTGCACCCGGCCGCTGCGCTCCATCTGCGTGATCAACCCGGCAGGCATTCCGCTCAAGCGCAGACGCTGGCGGGCGGCAGCCAACAAACCTGGATCGCTGTGTCGCAGAGCAAGGAACTCTTCCTGAGCGGCGGCCCATTCGGGCACCAGAATGTCCGCCAGGGGCGCCTGGGCCTTGAGCATATCCCCCGGCGCGCGGGCGTAAACCCGCTCGACAAATCCCGCAGCCCGCGCCTGCACCACCGCCACATCGCGGTCGTTGAACGCAAGGATTCCCGACAGCTCAAGACTCGACGCCAGCACCCCACGGCTGACGCTCGCAAGACGCACACCGATGTTCTGGGTCAGGCTCGAATCGATATGAATCGCCGCACTCTCCTCGGCGCCACCGGCGTAGCGCGGCACCAGTTGCATGTCCATGAAGGGCGACTTGCCCGGCTTGTCGAATTTTTGCTGCGGGTACATCGGGTCGTACCAGTACAGCGCCTTTTTCTCGTCCGGCGCCCGCATCGTCCCGACCATGGCCGGCTGTGCCTCGCGTGTCTGCGCCAGCCAATAGCCGCCACCCAGACCCAGCAGCAGGACGCCGCCCAACAGGGCCATATTCACGATTCGGTTATTCATTGGCGGGTTCCCCGTAAGCAAAATACAGCTGGGCGCCGGTCAGGGCGCGCTGTTCAATGGCATCAATCTGTTTGAAGCGCGCCTCGACCCACTCGCGGCGGGCGCTGACCACGCTCATCAGGTCGCCCTTGCCCGCGCGATACCCCGCCAGGCTCAGCGACAATTTCTCCTCGGCCAGCGGCACCAGGCTGTCCTGGCTGCGCTGCACGGCGCGGTCCAGGCGCTGGTAGTTGGCCAGGTCGTCTTCGAGTTCCTGGGTATGCTCACGGGTCTTGGCTTCGCGTTCGGCGTCCAGTTGGTCGAGTTCGGCCTGCTTGGCGGCGATACCGGGGTTTTGTCGGCGACCGGGGAAGATCGGCAAATCGAAGGTGAATTGCAGGCTGACCATGTCGCCGTACTCACGGCCTCGGTGCTGGTAGTCCACTTCCCAACTCCAGTCCGAGGTCTTTTGCGCCTTGGCCTCGTTCAGCCGGGCTTCGGCCTCGCGGGTGCGCGGTGCAAAGGCTTGCAGAACCGGGTGCTGGTGCAGGTTGTGGGTGAAGCCGGTGGTGTCGATTTTCCAGTTCGGCAATTGCCCGCTGGGGGCTTCACTGGCGGCCGAGCCGATCCAGCGCTTGAGGGCCGCCCGGGCCTGGGCGCGTTGCTGGATCAGCTCATCCTCGCGCTCGGCCAGGTCAGCCGCTTCCTGCTTCGGGATCACGACGTCGGAAGGCTGCCCGCGACCGCCGGCCAGTTGCGCACGCACGGTGTCTTGCAGCAGGCGATTTTGCTGATAGAAGTCCTTGAACAGCGCCTCTTTACGCTCCACCGCATAGGCGCGAATCCACGCCTGGGCGGTGGCCTGACGCACATTCAAGCGCTCGATCCGGCCTTCGGCGGCAGCCGTGTCCACGCTGGCCGACGCCAACTCAACCCGTGCCTTGCGCTTGTCGCGGCTGGGCACTTGTTGCTGGATGCCGATCATTTGCTCGGTCATGTCATCGCCATACAACGTGCCGCGATTGGGCCCGCCGACGGGGAAATTTTGCAGGCCTACTACCAGTTTCGGGTCCGGCAGTTCGCCGGCCGGAATCGCCGCCTGGGTCGCGGCCTGCAATTTGGAGGATTCAGCCGTCAGCGACGGCGCGTTGTTTTGCGCCAGGCGCAAGGCCTCATCCAGGGTCAGCGCAGACGCCAGCGTCGGCCACGCCAGCACGCCCATCACCAGGGCACGCACGCATAGGAAATTCATCTTGAAGTGTCCTGTTCTGTTGCGCTGTGCACCGCTTTACGCGGCCCACAGCAAGGCCGTCCCGGTTCAGGGACGAGTCTTCAGGTGCAACAGGATTCAGCGACGGGGCGGGCGCCAGACGCCGGACGGCGTGCGGTCGGGAATGAAGTCGGAAGAGACGCTGACGACCAGCGCATTGGAGGCAGTTACCGGGGCCTTGAGCACCGGCATCGACAATTGCAGCATGCCGCCGGTCTTGCACTCCTGGCCGGGCTTGCAGCTTTTGCTGTGATCGGCGGCTGCGCCGTCCTGGCAACAGTCAGGGGCCATGTCGCTCATCATCTGCATGTCGGACATCTGCATCGGGCACGGCTCGGTGCTCGACGGCACACCCGCCATCCCGGTCAGGGGAAGCGCAAGACTCAACAGCAGGACCAGGAAAAAACGCAGATAGCGGCTCATGGGACGGGAGCTTAGCCAAAAGGCGGTTAAGCAACAATTAACAAAATCCGGAGATTTCGCCTTCGCCCGGAATGCAGCAACGACACAAAACAAAATGTGGGAGCGGGCTTGCTCGCGAAAGCGGTGTATCAGCCAATCCATATGTGACTGATACACCGCTTTCGCGAGCAAGCCCGCTCCCACATGGGGACCGAGCAAGCCTGAGGATCAGTGCATGAAGATCGCGATCAGGATAATGACCGGGATAGGCACACCGAGGAAAAACAGCAGTAATGAGCGCATGACGTTCTCCTTGAATTAACGAACGGAAGTGGTGTGGGGAGTGGTTTCCAGATACACCACGGCATCCCGGCGACGACCACCAAAGGTTGCAGCGAGGCTGGCAAAAAACGCACCGATCAACAGCGCCACGAAGGTCCACAGCGACGTGTAGGCAGCCACTTTTGCAGCCGTGTCGGCAGCCTGCTTGGCTTTCAACTTGGCGTCATCCAGGGCTTTTTGAGCCTGGCCATAGACCTGGTCAACACGCGCCTCGGCATCGGGCTGGCTGAGGTTGGTCCGCTGGCTGATCAACTGTGCAAGGTACGCACGGTCTTCAGGTGCCAGCTGACCATTGTTGCTCACGGTACGAGCGAAGATGCGAGCGACCACACCATGCACCGCGTCATCACTGACGGCGGCCGGGCGATCATCACGGAACAGGCTGTCGACGTAGTAGCCAAAGTCTTCGCCCTTGGAGGCAGCGCCAGCCACCTGGCTCATGCCACTGACGGCACCCGAGGCCACACTGGCACCGGCCTTCACACCACCGCTGACCACACTGCTGACCGAACCGACGATCAGCACCGCCGTCACCAGTGTCGCCACGGCCCAGGCCAGGAAGCCATGGGCGGTGTCGCGAAAGTACACCTCATCGCCGTGCATATTGGCCCATTTCACCCGCAGGCGACCGGCGATGTAACCGCCCATCCCCGACGCGATGATTTGCGTAACCGCCAGCCAGACAATGGTAGAAATGCCAAGCCCTTTGGCGCTGATGCCACTGTCGGCCCACGGCGACACCGCCGAAAAGCCCAGGCCGAAGCCCAGCAGTACCAGAATCAAGGACAGCGCAGCCGCGGCAGCGGCCCCGGCAAAGATCGCGCCCCAGGAAACCCCGGAGAGCGTGCTCGACTCTTGCAGCGTGGATGAGGATGTAATCATTGTTGTTTTGCTCCAGGCATGAAAAATAGTGTTACAAGTCTCAAAAGGGACAGTGCAGGCGACGTGCCAGAAGCTCGAAAATTAAAACTTCATATATTTCAACAACTTAATTAAGTTGAACTAATTTGAACCATGCAACTTGCAAGAAATGGCCCGGAGCGGCGGGCGTATTGCATTCCTCGTAGGAAATAACCCGTACGCCCCCCATGGCATGCAAAAAATCCTACACACACAGCGTTCGTTCAGATTCAGCGGGTTATGGTGAATTGTGTCGTTTGTGCCTACATAAATTTTTATTTAGGAAGCGGGCTATCATTTCTTGGCAAAATGCCCGCACTTCAGTGTGAATCGCTCACCAGGTAATCCTTATGACCCGCATTTTGACCATCGAGGACGACGCCGTAACGGCCCGCGAGATCGTTGCCGAGCTGAGTAGCCATGGACTGGACGTAGACTGGGTAGACAATGGCCGCGAAGGCCTGGTCCGTGCCGTCAGCGGTGATTACGACCTGATCACCCTCGACCGCATGCTCCCGGAACTGGATGGCCTGGCCATCGTCACCACCCTGCGCACCATCGGCGTATCCACGCCGATCCTGATGATCAGCGCCCTCTCCGATGTGGATGAACGGGTACGTGGCCTGCGGGCCGGTGGTGATGACTACCTGACCAAACCGTTCGCCTCCGACGAAATGGCCGCCCGCGTCGAAGTGCTGCTGCGGCGCAAAAGCACGGTCAAGGAGTTTGAAACTGCCTTGCGCGTGGCGGATCTGGAACTGAATCTGATCAGCCGTGAAGCCAGCCGTGCAGAACAGCCCCTGAGCCTGTTGCCGACCGAATACAAACTGCTGGAATTCCTGATGCGCAACACCGGGCAAATTCTCTCGCGGATGATGATCTTCGAGGAAGTCTGGGGTTATCACTTCGACCCGGGCACCAACCTGATCGACGTGCACATCGGTCGCCTGCGCAAAAAAATCGACCCGCCGGGCCTCACGCCGCTGATCCGCACGGTACGAGGTTCCGGGTATGTCATTGCTGAACCCCTCTAAAGGCTGGCGCTCTTCCAGCAGCCGGCTGCTGGCGCTCTACAGTTCGTTGTTCGTGGCCTGGAGCTGCATCCTCATGGGCGTGCTGTACTACGAGGTGTCCGGTTACCTGGGCGACCTCTCGCGCCACTCCCTGATGCAGCGCCAGCACCTGTTCCAGCGGTTTGACGGCGAAGAGCTGGTGGAAGCCCTGACCACCAGCATGACCTTCGACATGAAGGGCGTTGACGCCTACGGCCTGTTCGACAATCAGTTCAACCCCATCAGCGGCCCGATCCGCGTGATACCGCCCGACCTGCCAATGGACGGGCACATCCACGCCCTGGCCAACTGCATCGACTCCGACGACCCGAAACTGCCGCGCGACAGCTGCGACGCCGTGGCCACCCACACCGAAGACGGCCGCTGGCTGATCCTGGTGCGCGCCAACGGCTCGCTGTTCGGCGTGACGCGGATCATCCTGCACGCCTTGCTGTGGGGAATCACCCTGACGATCATTCCCGGCGCGGCCGGCTGGCACCTGCTCAGGCGGCGCCCGTTGCGGCGGATTCGCGGGATCCAGGCGAGTGCCGAAGCCATCGTGGCCGGCGACCTGACCCACCGTTTGCCATTGTCCGACCGACGCGACGAACTGGACATGCTGGCGGCCATCGTCAACGCGATGCTCGACCGCATCGAGAAGCTGATGAACGAGGTCAAGGGCGTGTGCGACAACATCGCCCACGACTTGCGCACCCCGCTCACACGCCTGCGGGCGCAGCTGTACCGAATCCAGCAACAGGCTGATGAAGACGCGCCCCACGCCCTGCAACTGGACGCGGCCATCGCCGAGACCGACACCTTGATGGCGCGTTTTCGCGGCCTGCTGCGGATTTCCGAACTGGAAGACCACCAGCGCCGCTCGGGCTTCCTGGTGCTTGATCCCCTGCCCTTGCTGCAGGAACTCCACGACTTCTACCTGCCCCTGGCAGAAGAAGGCGAGATGGAATTGCTGCTGCAAGTGCCGGACTCATTGCCCTGGATCACCGGTGACCGCGCGCTGCTGTTCGAAGCCCTGGCCAACCTGCTGAGCAACTCGATCAAGTTCACCCCGCCGGGCGGCGAAGTGATTTTGCGCGGCGTGAACGATGCCGGCAGCACCCGCATTGAAGTCCTCGACTCCGGCCCCGGGATTCCCGCAGCTGAACGTGCCGCGGTGTTCCAGCGGTTTTACCGGGTGGACGAAGGCAATCAGCAACAAGGCGGGTTTGGGTTGGGGCTGTCGATTGTGGCCGCGATCATCAACCTGCACGGTTTCAAACTGGAAGTCGGCAGCAGCGAACGAGGCGGCGCAAAGCTGATCCTCGAATGCCGCCAACAACTGATGCCCGAAGCCTGAAGCCTGAAGAACACCACAAAACCAATGTGGGAGCGGGCTTGCTCGCGAATGCGGAGTGTCAGTCAACCCATCTGGCACTGATCCACCGCATTCGCGAGCAAGCCCGCTCCCACATTTGATCTTCATTCAGCCCGGAAAATTACCCCGCAACGCATCCAGCCCGCCGCTGTAGACACCGCTGAACAACTCCTCCACCGCCGCATCCGTCACACCGGCCACCGGAGTAAACACGCCCGACCAGGTCACCTTCGCAGAGGTGTCACCCAGCGCCTCAACCTTCAACGTCGCCAGATACTCACTCACCGGAAACGGCGACTCGCTGATCGAATAACTGTAAGTACGCGCCGCATCATCAAAGCGTTGCAACCGTTCCACCACCACCCCGCCATCCGCCGTTTGCAGGTGGCGCACGCGCCCGCCTTCACTCGGCTCGCTCTTGACGATAAAGGGCAGCCAGTCCGGCAGCGAATTGAAGCCGCCGACCAATTGCCAAACCTGTTCGGCCGAAACCGGGATTTCAATAACAGCAGATGCTTTTGCCACGATTAACACTCCAAACCATTCAAGAAAAATCAGATCGCCATGCTGTCGACAACACCGCCGTCGACCCGCAACGCGGCACCGGTGGTGGCAGAGGACAACGGTGAAGCAATGTACGCCACCAGATTCGCCACTTCATCCACATTCGCTGCGCGCTGGATGATCGACGTCGGCCGCGCATTGCGCACAAACACATCCGCCTCGTCCCGCGCACTGCGCCCGGACTTGGCCACGGCGTCCTTGAGCATGTGCTCCAGGCCATCGGTAAAGGTCGGCCCCGGCAGGATCGCATTGACCGTCACCCCGGTGCCCGCCAGGCGTTTGGCCAAGCCATGGGACACCGCCAGGTTGGCGCTTTTGGTCACGCCGTAATTGATCATGTCAGCCGGCGTTGCCACCCCGGATTCCGACGACACAAAGATCACACGGCCCCAGCCCTGCTCGACCATGCCCGGCGTGTAATGCCGCGACAAACGCACACCGGAGATCACGTTGACCTCGTAGAAACGCGTCCACTCGCTGTCGGGAGCGTCAAAGAAATCGACGTCGTTGAAGATCCCGAGGTTGTTCACCAGGATGTCGGCCCGCGGCTCGGCGGCGAACAGCTTTTCAGCGCCCTCGGCCGTACCGAGGTCCGCCACCAGCCCACGCAGATCCGCGCCGGGCACGGCCTGGCGAATGGTCGCCAGCGCCTCGTCGACCTTGCCCGATTCACGCCCGATCACCACCACCGTAGCGCCGGATTGCGCCAGCGCCTGGCTGATGCCCAGGCCTATGCCGGCGGTGCTGCCACTGACGATTGCGACTTTGCCACTGATATCAATTTTCATGTTCGCGTTCCTGTGGTTAGAGCGGCAGCGGTGCACGGGCCGAAATCAATCGTGCCTCGCGCAGGGCCTGCCAAAAGGCTGCGGGAATCTTCTCTGACAACGCCGCGACGTCTTCAGCAATGCGCCCCGGACGACTGGCACCCGGAATCACTGCCGCCACTGCCGGGTGGGCCAGGGAGAATTGCAGTGCAGCGGCTTTCACACTCACGCCATGGGCCGCGGCAATCGCCTTGACCTGCTCGACCTTGCTGATGATCGCCGGGCTGGCTTTCTGGTACTCAAAATGTGCGCCGCCCGCCAGGATCCCGGAGCTGTAAGGGCCACCGACCACGATCTCGACGTTCTGCGCCTGGGCTGCATCCATCAAGCGCTGCAAGGCGCGTTCATGGTCGAGCAAGGTGTAGCGACCGGCAAGCAGGAAACCGTCGGGCTGGGCTTCGGTCAGGTCCAGGGTCAACTCGCAAGGCTCGACCCGATTGACGCCCAGGCCCCAGGCCTTGATCACGCCTTCTTCACGCAGGCGGGTCAGTACTTTGAAAGCACCGGTGCGCGCCTGATTGAAGTAGTCCAGCCATTGATCACCGTAGAAGTCCTGGGCGATGTCGTGAATCCACACGATGTCGAGGCGGTCGGTTTGGAGGCGGTTGAGGCTGTCTTCGATGGAGCGCAGGGTGGCATCGGCGCTGTAGTCGTTGACCATCTTATTCGGCCGGCCATGTTCAAACACGCCGCTTTTCTCGCCAAGGTCGCGGGCGCTTTCTTCCACTTCATCCAGGATCACCCGGCCGACCTTGGTGCTGAGCACATAGTCGTCACGGTTGTACTTGGACAGGGCCTGGCCCAGGCGGATTTCCGAGAGGCCCGAGCCGTAGAACGGTGCGGTGTCGAAGTAACGCACGCCCTGGTTCCAGGCTGCTTCAACGGTGGCTTGCGCCTCCTCTTCAGGAATCGCACGGAACATGTTGCCCAAGGGGGCGGTGCCAAAACCCAGCACGCCGGGCAGTTTGTCTTTCAAGCTCATGGGGTAAATCCTCAATATTGTTCAAGGTCGCTGTGTTGACCGTTGAGCAGATCGTAGATTGCAGAGATCGGACCGTCCAAGACATACTGCGACAAACTTGAGTCCTTTAAGGTCTGACATGATCGACTTCCGCCAATTGCGCTACTTCGTTGTAGTCGCTGAAGAAGAACACGTGGGGCGTGCTGCCGAACGGTTGCACATCTCCCAATCGCCCCTGAGCCGGCAGATTGCCCAATTGGAAGAGCGCCTGGGCCTGACCCTGTTCGAGCGCAGCCAACAGCGCATCCGCCTGACCCGCGACGGCCAGACGTTCCTCGCCGAAACCAAGGCGCTGCTGACCCACGCCAACCGCCTGGAGTCATTGGGCCGGCGATTGGGTAAAGGCGAAGAAGGCGGACTGTGCATCGGCTACATCGAAAACGCCATGCACGCGGGGGTGCTGCCCAACGCCCTGAAGGTACTGCGTGACGCGCGGCCCAGCGTGCATATCGCCCTGTACAACCTGCCCTCCATCGAGCAACTGGAAGGCCTGCGCCAACGCAGCCTGGATATCGCTCTGGTGGGTGAACCACCGGCGGCGGATGACACGGACCTGATGGCATTGCAAGTGCTGGACGATCCGATGCTGCTGGCGCTGCCCGAGCAGCATCCGCTGGCCAGCGTCAGCGAGTTGCTGCCTGAGCATCTGGCCGAGCAGCAATGGATTGGCGTGCAGCGCAAAGCGGGTGCAAACCCGGCGGATGACTTTGTTGCGGCGTGCATTCGGGCAGGGTTTACCCCGCAGATTCCGATGGAAGCCAGCGAGCCGTTTACCGCGTTGGGGTTGGTGGCGTCGGGGCTAGGTGTCGCGATGGTGCAAAAGGGCTTGAGCCGCAATGCACCGCCGGGCGTTGTGCTGCGAGAACTGCCGTGGCTGACCTACACCACGCCGCTGTGGGCGGCGTGGCATCGGATCAACTTGCGGCCGCTGGTGGAGACATTCAGGAAAGTCCTGACAGAGCCCCTATCACCTGTGGGAGCCGGGCTTGCCCGCGATGCAGGCACCTCGGTCTGTCAGTAAGACCGCGGTGACGCCATCGCAGGCAAGCCAGCGCCCACAGGGTTTCGGTGTCGCAGTTGAACGTGTGGTGGATCAGTACCGCCAATGCCCCGGCACCCATAACCACTGCCCGTTCCCCCAGCGATAGTGCCCCCGCACCCACTGATAGCCTGGCGCCGGCGCCACCGGCACCACCTCGACCAAAGGCGGCGGACGCCGCGGATGAACAGGTTCGACAATACAACCGGACAACGCAGCCGCCATCAACGTGGCGGCCAGCGTAGCTTTGAATAGGCGGGACATGGCACGGTTCCCCAATGAGACTGGCCTTCGCCTGAGTGGCGGGCCTACCCGGGTTAAACGCCGCCAACCGGGAAAATCCGTCGCCCGTCTCGGTGATTAATGCTCGTTCCCACGCTCTGCGTGGGAACGCATCCCGTGACGCTCCGCGTCACCACTGCGCAAGACTTGAACCTTGCATCGCCAACTGGACGCAGAGCGTCCGGGGCGGCATTCCCACGCAGAGCGTGGGAACGATCATCCGTCGCTCGTCTCAGTTACTTCTGGCGACCTTGCCCTTCGCCTGCCCCTTCATATACAACGCCTCCACCAACCGCTGGCGCTCATCCCGGGGCAAGGTGCTGGCGAACTGCGCCAGGGTGTTGTCCACCAGCGCCCTGAGCGCCATGTCCGCCTCCCGGGCCTTGCCCAAATCCGTCACCAACGCCTCACGGTCGAGAGTCGGCGCCTCCAGTTGCTTGATCACGTCCAGCCGCGCCTCGCGCCCGGCAAGTACCAGCGGCTGGCTGTCGGCGCGGTTCTGGCGCAACAACTGGCGCAGTTCCTTGCGCCGTTCCGGCGGCAGCTTGACCATCGCCTGGCGCAGGCCATGCTGGTTAACCACCGCCTCGGCGGGCTTGGTGTTCGCCAACCAATGGTACAAGCCACCGCCGACACCGCCGATCAAAAACACGTTGAACAACACCGACACAACCAGCAGCGGCTTCAGGTACTTGGGTGACGGGGTCATTGCTCGCTTTCCTCGGCGTTGACGGTGAAGACGACTTCGGCGTCGCCCTGGTCGAAGACACTCGGCAGTACTTCAGGGCCAAGCATGGGCAACGGCACGCTCAACGACGCCACCAGGATTCCGGCGGCGACCCCGGCGATGCCCACGCCAACAAAACCGGCCGGCGACAGCCAGCCGGCGTAGCGCGCCCAGAAGGACTGGCGCTGGGGAAACGATTGGCGAATCTGCCGCGCCAGCGCCGGGTCGACGGGTGCCAGTTGATAGCCGTCCAGCTGGCCGTCGAGCCATCGCGCCTGATGCAGCACCTCAAGGAGGCTGGCATCGCCTGCATCCAGCAGGGCCTGGGCCTCGGCCTGTTCGGCGCGCGGCCAACGGTGCAAGTGGCCGCCGTAAGCCTCGGCCAATTGGGCAAATCGTTCAGGCGTCATGGTTTTCCCCTTCCTGGGCGGGCGGGCCCGGGTGTGTCGTCAAGGTAACTGCGCAGGTTGCGCCGGGCCCGTGACAGCAAGCTCTCCAGTGCCTCGACGCTGATGTTCATCAGCGCCGCGGCGTCGATATTCGACAGCTCTTGGTAATACTGCAACACAATCGCCTCACGCTGGCGATCAGGCAGCGACGCTAACGCCGCCGCCATGCGCTCACTGCGGGCGGCCGCTTCCAGCTGTTCATCGGGCGCAGGCGCTGTGTCGACCACCTCGCTCATCGCCTCCTCATCGCGCAACGGGCGCTCCTTGCGCCGACGCAAATGGTCGTGGCACAGGTTGAGTGCCACGCGGTGCAGCCAGGTGTCGAAACGCGCTTCGCCACTGCGCCAGCTTGCAGCCTGGCGCCAGATACGCAGGAAGCTTTCCTGGGCCACGTCCCTGGCCTCGTCGGCATCCCCGAGGATCCGACTGGCGAGCGCGAGCAAACGCGGCAGTTTGCGCGTCACCATTTCGTTGATGGCCGCCGGTTCGTTGTTACCGATGCGGGCCAACAGCTCAACGTCCGGATCAGTGTCTTTCAATAGGGCAAGTCTCGGTCCGGTGGCTAAGGGTCAGGTTGACGGAATGCTCAGCGGATCCAGTGCCCTTCTCTCCAGTACCAGTTGGGGCCGCGCGATTCCCAGTGGCCAGGTTCCCAACGGGCGTTGCGCATCACCGGCTGCCAGTGGCCCGGTACCCAGGCATAACCGCGCCCTTCGTAGCGCCAGTGCCCGCGATCCCACACATAGCCAGGGCGTTCGACGGGAACGGCCTCGACGCGCATCGGCGGTGGCGCTTCGCGGATGATCACTTCGGTCTGGGCAAAGGTCGGCGTGCTGACCAGGGCGGCCAGTGCCAGCGGGATCAACAGGGCATAACGTAATTTGGCCAGCGGTCGTGCAAGTCTCATGACAACTCCTTCATCGGCGATCGCCAGTGATCGCAGTTGTAGGGTTGAACGGCAGGTGTCCGAAAATCCGTCGCAACAAAAAGAACTTTTTATCGCGACCGCTCAGGACGGCAGGCAGGGCCAGTATTGCCCAGGGTTTGCGGGGAGTTGATGAAATTGTTGAAAGGTCGCGACGGATTTATCCATATGGCCGCGTTCAAGGGTTAACCGTTGGTAATCGACAGGCGCGTTCTGTTGGTTGGCGACGCCCATCACCTTGAGGAAATCACCATGTCTCGTCGAATTTCACTGCTGGTTGCCGCCGTCCTGCTCATGAACCTTGGCGGCTGCGTGTTCCTGCCGGGGCACCGCGAGCATTGCTGCTGGCGCGGTTACGGGGTAGTGACTACCCCGACGGCACAAGCGATCTCCTGATCCGCTAACTGACCGCTGCAAACCCCCTGCGCCCGGCCTTGATCTCGGTGCGCAGTTCGCCAATCAGGTTTGAGATGGAACGGATGCTGTCCAGACCCTGGGGCGACACACGGGGCAGCAGCAGGTCGACGCGCCCGGAGGCCGGGTCGAAGATGTTGATGCGCAGCGAACCGTCGCTGTTCAATGAGCAGTCACAGGCGAGGGGCAGGAAGCCCGACTCCATGATGTGGCGAAACTCGGCGATCGAAATCATGCGGGCACCCTTCCCTGTACGGGGCTCGGAGGACGTGATCCGTCTAGGGTAGATGAGCTTTTTCAAACTGCCCGGGAATTAATGCAAAAGTGATACTTGGTGCGCATTTCGGCCAAAACCGCTGGCCGGCTGACGCCAAAAAAACCACACCGACACCCTCTTATCCGATGCCGCGCGAAGGGCTTGCTTCCTGGCGATGATGGCCAGATGCTCTGGTTTTTTTCCGACACCGAGAGCACTCCGCATGAGCATCGAACCTTTGATCGAACCCGACAGTGCTGTGTACAAGACGTTGCTGGAATCGACCAAGGCCATCCCCTGGCGTATCGACTGGGCAACCATGACTTTCAGCTACATCGGCCCGCAGATCGAGGCGCTGCTGGGCTGGACGCCGCAGAGCTGGGCCACCGTCGATGACTGGGTGGAACGCATGCACCCGGACGACCGCGAGTATGTGGTCAACTTCTGCGTCTCCCAGTCCCGGGCCGGGGTCGACCACGAAGCCGATTACCGGGCGCTGACCGCCAGCGGCGAGTACGTGTGGATTCGCGACGTGGTGCACGTGGAGCGCAAGGACGGCGAGGTGCAGGCGCTGATCGGCTTCATGTTCGACATCAGCGAGCGCAAGAAGACCGAAGAACACCTGATTCGCCTGCAAAAACAGCTGGAGGAGTATTCGTTCCAGGACGGCCTCACCGGCATCGCCAACCGGCGCATGTTCGACAATGTGCTGGCGCGGGAATGGACCAGCGCCCAGCGCAGCCAATTGCCGCTGTCGTTGATCCTGTTGGATATCGACTATTTCAAGCAGTACAACGACCTCTACGGGCATATCAAGGGCGACGAATGCCTGCGCCAGGTGGCACGCACGCTGTCGCAGGCGGCCAACCGGCCACGGGACTTCATTGCGCGCATCGGCGGTGAGGAATTTGTGTGGTTGCTGCCGGAAACCGATGCCGAGTCGGCACGGCGCGTGGCCGAACGCTGCCTGCACTTGATCCGCCAGCAGCAGATCGCGCATGAGCACTCGGCGGTGTCGGACCTGCTGACACTGAGCCTGGGCGTAGGCACTTGCACGGTAACGCCGGGCAGCGCGGCGCTGGCCTTTGTCGAAGCCGTCGACAAGTTGCTGTACCAGGCCAAGCGCAATGGCCGGATGCGTGCAGAGTTTGCCGACGTAGAGGATTGATACAACGCTCAAATCGCGGGCAAAAAAAATCCCAAGTAGCTGATGGAAACTTGGGATTTAAAAATGCATAAACCGTGGGAGGTGAACGCCCGGCTATATTACCCAGCGGGAAAACTTGTAACAAGATAATTTTCAACCTTTCGTCGGATTAAAACAGCGCTAAGTCATTCAATAACCACACTTTTTTAATGGATCCGATTATTGGAAATGCCACTTTTTGGTGCAATAACAGCGCATCGTTAAACAAACTTCGCTGTTTAATTCCGTGATAAAAATAAGGTTATTGATTAAAAGTGCGTGGGCTTCTTCAAGTCGTGCTGATACAGGTGTTTGCACGGATCCACCAATACAAGTTCGTCCTGGGGCGTGGCGCGCGAAACACTCGCCGCCTGGCGGCATAACGCCAGGCGCTCCGCCGCCTCTTCCCGCTGCCGGTCGACCTGGGCATTGAGCCGAACGAAATAAGTCCCCAACAACACCGCGACACATAGAACGCCGACGCCAAAATAGCGCAAGGCGTTGGATTGAGGGGGTTCCAGCTCACTCATACACTCATTGCACCTTGTGTTTCTGATAGCGAACATCGTCGCCCTCGGCCGTGTCGACCACTGCCCAGCCAAGCCGCTGGTAAAAACCGTTGGCACGGATCTGATCCCGCCCATCCGTGATCAGGAAGAGCGTGTCGTGGTGCTCGAACAGCGCGGCCTCGGCCACTGCCATCAATTGGCGGCCCAACCCAAGGTTCTCGTGAGACGGCAATACAAACAGGGCGAACACCTCGCCTTCGGCAAGATCAACCATTGCAAACGCGACAGGCCTGCCGTCCAGTTCGGCAAGCCATACGCAAGGCGCCTCGCGCATGCTGTCGGCGACGACTTGCGGGGTAATACCCAGCTCAGCCATCTGCTCGCGGCTTAAGTGGTTCTGCACCACGGCGGTGCGAATGTCGAAAATGGCATTGATATCGCCCGGAGTTGCCAACCGTATAACCGAACCCATGTGCACCGCCTCCCGATGAGACGCTCAATTGTATGTAAATTGAAACACATCGGTTGTGGTGGATTTGTAAAACAGTCAGCCGGATTGCGCGTTAATCCTGCTCACGCCGCCTGAACTGCCCCGGCGCCAGCCCGTGGGCCTTGCGGAAACACCGGGAAAAATACGCCTCGTCGGTAAACCCGCAACGGTGCGCAATCGCGCCGATCATCTGCGGGCTGTTGAGCAGCAGCGTGCGCGCCAGTTGCATGCGCCGGTCGAGCACCAACTGGGAGAAGGGTTTGCCGGTTTCCTTGCGCAACAGGTGGGTCAGGTAGTTGGGCGACAGGAACGCCGCCGCCGCGGCATCCGTCAGGTTCAGCGACGGCTCGTGCAAATGCTCGCGGATGTAGCCTTGCACCCGGGCCAGGGCATCCTTGCGCCCACGCCGGGTGGCGTTGTTGGCGGCGAACGCCTAGAGCGGTTCGGCGTACTGTTGGCACACCAGCCCGATCAACTGGAACAGGTAACCCTTGAGCCGCTCCCGGGCGCCGAAGCTGCGGTGGGCGTCCAGGCTACGCATGTGTTCCAGCCAGGTTTTGACTTCTTCGAAGGCCGCGTCGTCGAGGATGAAGTCCAACTGCTCCTGGAAGCGGAACGGCGACAGCTCCGGCGCCTGGCCGATGGGGATGTCTTCCAGATCCAGCGGGTCGCAGGTCAGTTGCGGCAGGAAAAAGCCCTGGCTGAAATTGATCAGCATGAAGTCGCCGTCTTCGGGATGGGGAATCACATGCAGGCGATGGGGCAGGATAAAGGCCAGGGCCTTTTTCGGGAACGGGCGCACCGCACCGCCGATGTGCTGCACGGTGTCGCCGCCCAGGTTGATCTGAATCTGGAAGTATTCGTGGCGATGGGGACTGGTCAGCGCCGCCCTGCCCCGCTTGTCGCGGATGTAGAAGTCGGAGCGGTCGCTGCGTTGTTCCATGCCATAGGTGGTGATGCGGGTGCCGGGCATACACGTTTCTCGGGGGGCCTGGGCACCACTGTAGCGTCAACCCTGGCCGAGGGTGAAGCTCAGTTCGGCCAGGCCGTCGATCCCGGCGGTCACCACATCGCCCGGTTGCAAGGCGCCGACGCCCGCCGGGGTGCCGGTAAAGATCAAGTCGCCGGCTTTCAGCGCCACGGATTTGGACGCGTGGCTGATCACCTCACTGACCGACCAGATCTGGTCTGCCAGATCGCCCACTTGACGTTGCTCGCCATTCACCTTGAGCCAGATTCGCCCAGTGCCCGGGTGGCCGACGGCACTCACCGGCTGCAACGCCGTGCAGGGTGCCGACTCATCGAAGGCCTTGGCCCATTCCCACGGCCGCGACAGCTTTTTCGCCTGGGCCTGGAGGTCGCGGCGGGTCAGGTCGATGCCCAGGCCGTAACCCCAGATATGCGCGAGGGCATCTTCCGGGGCAATGTCCACCCCGCCCTTGCCGATGGCCACCACCAACTCGACTTCATGGTGCAGATCGGCGGTCAGCGGCGGATAGGCGATCACGCCCTCGGCGGGCACCACGGCATCAGCCGGCTTCATGAAAAAGAACGGCGGCTCGCGGTCGGGGTCGTGGCCCATTTCGCGGGCATGTTCGCTGTAGTTGCGCCCGACACAGAACACCCGGCGCAGCGGGAAGCGGGCGTCGTCGCCGTGGATGGCGAGGGACGGGGTTTCGTTGGGAGTGATGACGTAGCGGGTCATGGCATGTGCCTCTTCGGTTACCTGGGGCCAGTATGAGGACTGGCTCCGGGGCGAAGTTGGACAGGCTTACGCAGATTTTGTACTGGGCGGTGCATCGGTCACTTTGCCGAGCGAACCCAACACTGCTAGCCTCATCGCGCTTTCAACCCCTGATCCCGCAGAAAGGACTCTGATGAACATCATTCGCGCCGTCGCCCTCTTCGCCGCCTCATTGTTCTCGATGAACACTTCAGCCAAGGCCCCGCTTCCGGGATTCCAGTTGCCCAAGGCAGATTCGGAATATGACGAGAAGGTGTTGGCGGATATCAAGAAGATCGGCTGGCACCATGTGCATGTGCGGGCTGAAGACGGTGAGCCTTCGTTCGCCTACTCCCTGGGGTTCTACGCCAACTTCGGCCAACCGGAAATCATCGTATTCGGGCTGCCCCCGCAGATTGCCCAGCAGTTGCTGAACATCGCCGCGATCCGCTTTGCCGGTGCAAAAGCCGCCTATGAAACCTACAAGCCCTATGACGATATTGCCGAAGGCATGCGCATCGCCTTCATTCCTGTAGACCGCAGGCACTACCGCGAGTACCTCGGTTATGCCGGCTGGTTCTACGCCTCGATCAAAGCTGATTTCCCTGCGTTGCAAATGGTCTGGCCGGACAAACAAGGGCGCTTTCCGTGGGAGCCCAACTACGACCAGTCGTTCTCAAGGCTCCAATTGCTGCTGGATAAATAAGGGTTATTTACGCGCCAGCTTGTAGCGCAAACAGTCCTGATAAAAACTCTGGCGAATCACTTCGGGCTTGACCCGCGAACGGCTGTCGTAGGTCTGCTCGGTGATGCCCATGGCCATCATGTGCATCCAGGGTTTCTTGAACTGGTAGGTCTTCAGCTTCTGCCGCGCGGCGTACAGCGAGACGCCCGACAGCTTCAATTCCTGGGCCCGGGCGGCGGTGCCTGCACCCCAGCTGCACATGTACTTGTCGTTGTCCCGCAGCTCCCGTGCCTCAACCGAAACCGCCCCACCCGCCAGGGAACAGGCGATCAGCATGATTCCAACATTGCGCATTTGCATCCCGCCTAACCACCTGAAAATAAAAGTGATTTTGGCGAGAATTTTGTTACAAAGGGGCCAGCAAATTGCCTTATCGGTGAATTTTCCGACCTGAAACCGAACCGAGTAACAGCGTTGCCATTCAGGCATTTTGCCACTATTGGTTGCCGATGGCCCATTGCCTGACGATAATCGCGGCGCTCTCCCACACTCACGCAAGGAAACGCCGTGAAAAAGCTTCTACTGTTGACCCCATTGCTCGCGCTGCTGTTGCAAGGCTGCGGCGTCACCATGACGCAATACGAGCCGAACTTCGATAACGTCCAGGTCCTCAAGCAGGCAGCGCCGCTGCAACCCGTCAGCAATGCCCAGGTGACGGCCGCGTCGGGCGAAGGCTCGTTGTCTGTACGTGCCAACCCGATCCGCTCGCCCAGTGGCAGCATCCCGGCGCATATCCAGGCTGCGATCACCCAGGAACTGCAACTGGCAGGCCTGCTGAACCCGCAAGCAGAACGTCATCTGCAAGTGCTGGTGGTGAAGAATTCGCTGTCGGCAGGCATGGGCTCCGGCAACGGCACCCTGGCCGCGCGGTTTACCCTGCTCAAGGGCAATGACGTGGTGTACGACGCGACCAAGGAAGTGAATCACACCTGGCCCAGTTCGTTCTTCGGGTTCATTGCGATCCCGAATGCCGCCAACGCCTACAACCCGATGGTGCGGGATTTGCTCAAGTCGCTGTACAGCGACCCGTTGTTCATCAAGGCGCTTAAGTAAGGCCTGGGCTGCGAGGATCGGCCACCCTGCCCTCGCAGCTGTTTCAAACGTTCAGTTACGTGTCACGCCCGTGGCACGCCGGCATCCAGCGCCGAATACTTCAGGTTATTACCGTCGACCATTTGCTTGAGCAGGGCATTGACCTGGCGGGTGAAGGTATCGGTCACCGCGTCTTTCGGCGTGTTGGCCATCAACGGGATGAACCAGATGCCCATCCAGGTATTGATCGAGTCGTGGTTGGAGCCGGTGCTCAGTGCCTGGCCTTGTGCGTCCACCGATTCCAGCTTCATGGTGTACTGATCAGTCCCCAGCGCCGGAATGATGGTGAAGGTAAAGCCGCTGATAAAGGCCAGTACCAGTTGGCCGCCACCCGGTGGATGGTTGTAGACCTTCAGGCGCAGGCTGTAATCGCCTGGCTGCTTCTGGAATTCATCCAGGGTCACGCGACCAAACAGGCCGGAGTCAGTCAGGACTTTCTGCAGCTGTGGCTTGAGCATCTCACGCGCTTGTGGGACTTCGGCCGCGGCGGCATTTGTCGGCTCGCCCTGGTAGAACTTGAAGTCTACGTAGACGTTCGGTTTGTTGGCGTAGCTGGCCTTCGACGGCAGCGTGACAGGTGCGACTTCGTCCTTCGTGAAGCTGGCGCAGCCGCCCATCGACAACGTGATCAGGGCCAACCCCAGCATTTTTCCAATGTGCATTACGACTTCCTTAGTGAATGGAGCGTCTCCATGGCCGGAGTTGCTGGGGGCGGATGATAAAGAGTGGGTGGGAATGTTAAAAGGCCATCTCCGAGAAATACCCGCTCGCAGGCAGCACTAGTTGGCGGAGACCAGTTTCAGGCCGATCACGCCGGCCAGGATCAGCACGATGCACAAAACCCGCAATGGCGCGGTGGAATCGCCCAGCAATGCCATGCCGAGGATCGCGGTGCCCGCTGCGCCGATTCCAGTCCAGACCGCGTAGGCGCTGCCCACCGGCAGGGTGCGCAGTGCCATCGACAGCAGGATCACGCTGGAAACGCCGGTCACGACGGTGAGCAATCCGGGGGTGAATCGGGTGAAACCGTCCGAGGCCTTCATCGCGAACGCGAAGGCGATTTCAAGGATGCCGGCCAAGCCGAGCAGTAGCCATGCCATGGGATGAGCCCTCAGGAAATACAGTGAGTGTGTGGCGAGCAGCCCCGCCACACCGAATCAGCGTTGGCTATGCCTTGGCAGCCGCCGCTGGCGTGGTACGGAAGGTGATGCCCAGTCGGTTGAAGGCATTCATCAAGGCGATGCCGTAGGTCAGGTCAGCCAGTTCCTTGTCGCTGAACTCGGCGGCCGCTGCCGCATAGTCGGCGTCCGAAACATCACTGGCGGTCACGGCTTCGGCAAAGGCCAGCGCCACGCGCTCACGCTGGGTGAAGACTGCGCCAGCGTCGTGCCACACTGGCACCAGCACCAGCTTGTCCACGGCCAGGCCTTGCTTGAGCAGGTCCCGCGAGTGCATGTCGATGCAAAAGGCGCAGCCGTTGACTTGCGAAACCCGCAGGTAGACCAGGTCGATCAGCTCCTTGGACAGGCCGCTGTTTTGCAGGTAGACGTAAACCCCGCCGAACGCCTTGTAACCTTCAGGGGAAGCTTTGGAGTAGTCGAGACGCGTTGTCATGGTGAAATCCTGTAGCGGTTGGATGAAGCCGCCATCTTGCGGCGCCATGGCCTACCCCAAAAGATCCATGATCTGGCTTGAACACCAGACCATGAATGCGCGGACATGGCCTACTCTGAATCTTGATTCTTGGCTCTTTGGCCTGGGTCATGAGGTTCGTAGACTGAAGGCCATCCATCCAGGAAGCAGCGCACCATGAATATCCTCCATGTCAGTGCCAGCCCTCGCGGGCCAGCGTCAGAAAGCAACGCCCTCTCCCTCAAGATCATTGAATGCCTGCGCCAGCGGCATCCAGACGCCGAGGTGATCCAGCGCGGCATTGCCGCAAATGCCCTGGCACCGGTGGACGAGCCTTATGCAACGTCCCAGCAGTCCCTCGTGGACGTCTCGTCCGAGGGGTCGATGGCCCAGTCCGAGCGGCTTGTTCAGGAACTGGAGCTGGCCGACATTGTGGTGATCGCCACCCCTATGCATAACTACTCGGTGCCCGCGGCCCTCAAGCTATGGCTCGATCACATCGCACGGGTGCGCCGCACCTTCGATATCTCGGCCCAGGGCAAGATCGGCCTGTTGCAGGACCGGCCAGTGTTCGTCGCCATCGCCTCAGGCGGGCGGTTTTCCGGGGAGCGCGCGCACCAGCCGGACTTCCTGACGCCGTACCTGAAAACCATACTGGGCATGATCGGCCTGCATGACGTGACCTTCTTCACCGTCGAAGGCACCGCTTCCCGCCCGGAAACTCTGGCCCAGACGCGCCGCCAGACCGACCAGGCGCTGCACGATTATTTCGCCACCTGAACAGGACCCGCCGCCGGATGAGCACTTCGATCAAGGCCTTTTCACCGCTGGACGCCGGCGCCGCGGAGCCGATTTACCGGCAACTTTACTGGCGGTTCCGCAGCGCGATTGCCGACGGTTTGCTCAAACCGGGCGAACGCATACCCGCAGCCCGGGCCCTGGCCAAGGAGTTGGGGTTGGCCAGGGGCACCATCGACACGGCGTATTCGCTGCTGGCAGCCGAGGGCTATATCCAGGCCCGAGGCCAGGCCGGCACGGTGGTGGCTGAAGGGATCAAGGCCAGCCTGCCGGAGCGCCCCATGACGGCCAGCGACCACAATGCCGTGCGGCACAAGGCCGCCGTGTTGCCGTTTCAAATGGGGCTGCCCGCACTGGATGCGTTCCCTCGCAAGATCTGGTCGAAAATCGCCGCCCGCTGCGTGCGGGCCACCCAGGTCGCCGACATGGCCAACCCGTGCGTGTTCGGCCTGCACTCGCTGCGCACGGCGATTGCCAGCTACTTGCAGGTCGCCCGGGGCATCCACTGTTCGCCGGCGCAGGTCTTCGTCACCTCGGGCTATCGCAATACGCTGGGGCTGATCGCCCATGCACTGCTGGAACCGGGCGATCGGGTGCTGGTGGAAGACCCGGGCTACCTGTTCACCCGGCCGTTGCTGGATTACCTGAATATCAAGGCCATACCGGTGCCGGTGGACCCGGATGGCATGCAGGTATCCCGGGCCGTGCAACAGGGCAAAGGCGCCCGCGCCGTAGTGGTCACGCCGGCCCATCAAAGCCCGCTGTGTGTCTCGCTGTCCTTGCCCAGGCGCCTGGAACTGCTGGATTGGGCGAGTCGCCAGCAGGCCTGGATCATCGAGGACGACTACGACGGCGAATACCGCTACGTGAGCCGCCCGCTGCCGGCCCTCAAGAGCCTGGACCGCGACGGCCGAGTGCTGTACGCCGGAACCTTCAGCAAGGTGTTGTTCCCCGGCATCCGCCTGGCCTATCTGGTGGTGCCGGCAGCTCAAGTGGAACGCTTCGAACATGTCAGCCAGACCTTCCTCGGGGGCTGCCCGGAGTTGACCCAGGCGATCGTCGCAACGTTTATGACCGAGGGGCATTTTGCGCGGCATATCCAGCGCATGCGCAAGCTCTACGGTGAGCGTCGGGAGGCCACCGCCAGGGGCTTGCGCAAGGCCTTGGGCGAGCATATTTCGATTGACGCCCAGCCGGGCGGGATGCACTTGATCCTGCGCCTCAATGCACAACAGTCAGACCGCCTGTGCGTGGAACGACTGACGCAGGCCGGCATTTATGCCGAAGCCTTGAGCGACTGGAACATTCAAGGCCAGACCGGCCCCGGCCTGCTGCTGGGCTTTGCCAATATCGAGTCCGAGGCCATCGCCGAAGCCCTTGGAAAACGCATCCTGGACGCACTCATGGCCTGATCCGCCAGCCGGTTCTTGGCTCTTTTGCCCACCGGCGAGTGGCGCCATGCTGGACAGCCTGTCCTCACCCGCCTGGAATGCCCATGCCCACTCCCCTGCGCAGCCTTGCAGTTTTCTGCGGTACCAATTTCGGCTTCAACCCGCGCTATGCGGATGGCGCCCAGGCCCTCGGCCGGGAAATCGCCCGGCGCGGCATACGCCTGGTCTACGGCGGCACCCACAAGGGCTTGATGGGCGTGGTGGCGGATGCTGCGCTGGCTGAAGGTGGCGAAGTCATCGGCGTGATCACCCAGTTACTGCATGAACGCGGCCATTCCCACGCCGGGCTTACCCACCATGAAGTGACTCAAGACATGCGCAGCCGCAAGACACGCATGAGCGACTGCGCCGACGGTTTCATTGCCTTGCCCGGCGGGCTGGGAACCCTGGAGGAGTTGTTCGAGGCGGCCACGCTGACCCAGGTCGGCGAACACCACAAGGGCGTGGCGTGCCTGAATACGGCGGGGTTCTTCAACCCGCTGCGCGCCCTGCTCGATCACGCTGTGCAGGAAGGCTTCATGAAGGTCGAACACAGCCGGATGCTGATGTTCAACGAAGACCCCGGCGCCCTGATTGATGCCCTGGAGCAGTGGCAGGCGCCGGTGGTTTCCAAGCTGATTGAACCGATGGCGAACTAACGTTTTTCGGCCTTGGCGATGCTGCTCCCGAATCCTTTCGCCAAGGCCTTTTTATTTACCACTGATAGGTCGCGCTGGCCTGCACGGTACGCTGTGAGCCATACCAGCACCACGAGTAGGAATAGCAGGACGCGACGTACTCTTTATTCGCCAGGTTGGTGGCGTTCACTGCCAGGCGCAGGTTGTCACCCTGACGATTGATGTGCGGGATGTCGTAGTGCACCGCTGCATCGAACAAGGTGTAGCCCGGCACCTTCAGGGTGTTGGCGGTATCGCCCCAGGAAGAACCGACATAGCGCGCACCGGCGCCTACGCCGAAGCCCTTCAGCGTGCCGTCGTGCAGGGTGTAATCCGCCCAGGCCGACGCGGTATGACGTGGTACGGCGTAGGTAGTAGTGCCTTCGGCAGCCACCGCCGGGCCGACACCGATGTCGCTGATGGGCGCATAACGCACGGTGTTGTTGGATTTGCTGATGCGGTTATCCAGGTAGGCATAGGCCGCAGTGATATCCAGGTTGTCGTTCAGGCTGGCCTTGCCTTCCAGTTCAAACCCGCGGGATTGCACTTCACCGTCCTGAATCTGGCAGCGGGAGCCGTTGCACAGGTGGGAAGCGTCCGGGTCCAGCGTCGGTACGTTGGTCTGGCGCAGGTCGAAAATGGCAGCCGTGATGAAGCTGTTGCTGCCCGGCGGCTGGTACTTGATGCCGATTTCCGTCTGCTTGCCCTCGGTCGGCTGGAACGTCGAACCGCCGTAGCCCGTGCCGGATTGCGGCTGGAAGGATTCCGAGTAGCTGACATACGGCGCCAGGCCGTTATCGAACAGGTAGACCAGGCCCAGGCGGCCGGTGAAGGCCTTGCTGTCCTGGGACGACTTGGTCTTTTTCTGGGTGGTCATCGCCAGGGTACTGTTGTCGGTGCTGGCCCAGTCATAACGCCCGCCCATCAACAGCACCCATTTGTCCCACTTCATCTGCTCTTGCAGGTACACCCCCGTTTGCTCGCTGCGCGAGGTGGCGTCGCTGGTGTACGCCGGCACCGGCACGGCCGCGCCGTAGACCGGGTCGAAAATATCCAGCGTAGGCCCTGCCGTGTACACGCCGCTGCCCGACTTGGTGTCGGTGCTGGTGTTCTGGTAGTCGGCGCCCATCAGCACGGTGTGCTGCAACGGCCCGGTGTCGAATTTGGCCTGCAACTGGTTGTCGAGGGCATAGGCGTCGATGTTCACGTCGCTGGCGATGGTCGAGCGGCGGATGGTGCGGTAATCGCTCTCCAGGTAGTTGCTGTAGAGGCTGCGGTATTGCCCTTCGCTGCGCAGGTAGCGCGCATTCTGGCGCACGGTCCAGACATCGTTGAAGTGATGTTCGAAGGCGTAGCCGATGGAGTAATACTCGCGGTCGCTCTTCTCGAAGTTTTTCTCGCCGTCGTAGAAATCCACGTCGATCTTGCGCCCCGTCGGGCTGTGCAGCACCGAGCCCCAGGCTGGCATCGAGCCGTAGGACGCGCCCTTGGGGTCCTTCTGGAAGTGCCCGAGCAAGGTCAGCGAGGTATTCTCGTCCGGGCGCCAGGTGAAGGCGCTGGACAGGGATTGACGCCGGGTTTCGGTGTGCTCGATCTGCCCGTCGGCATCGTCGAACAGGCCGGCAACGCGGTAGGAATACACGCCTTGGTCGTCCAGCGGGCCACTCAAGTCAAAGGTCGTGCGCTTCTTGTTGAAGGTCCCGTACTCGACGCCGACTTCATGGAACGGCGTGTCGAGCGGGCGTTTGCTGACCATGTTGATCACGCCGCTGGGGGTGCCCTGCCCGTACAGCACCGACGCCGGCCCGCGCAGCACTTCGACGCGCTCCAGGTCGAAGGCGTCTTTTTGCGGCAGGGCATCCCGGCTCGACGGCATGCGCAGGCCGTCGAGGTAGGTCGCCGGGGTGAAGCCACGGATGGTCAACTGGTCGAGACGCGAGGCGGTGGAGCCACGGGTTTCCGGGATCACGGCAGCGCTGTAGCGCAGGATCTGGTTGAGGCTCTCGGCGTTCTGCGCGCGCATCTGGTCCTTGGTGACCACGGAGATCGACTGCGGGGTTTCGATCAGTGCGGTGTCGGTCTTGGTGCCCGACAGGCTGCGGGTGGCCACGTAGCCAGACACCGGGCCGGTGGGGCTTTCCGACGGGTACGCGCCGCTGATGGTGGTGGCCTGCAACTCCATGGCGCCATCGGTGTGCGGGATGGCTTCGAGACGGTAGCGGTCGTCGGCGATCTTCAGGGCTTGCAGGCCGCTGCCGGCCAACACTTGGGCCAGGGCGGCGTCGGTATTGTATTGCCCGTTCAGGCCATTGCTGCGTTTGCCGCGGGTCAGGCTCGAATCAAAGGCCAATACCAGGCCCGCCTGTTCGGCGAGGCTGTTGAGGGCCTGGCTCAGGTCACCGGCGGGAATGGAGAACGCAGCGCTTTCAGCCGCGTAGGACGCTTGAACGGTCAGCAGGGGTACGGCGGCAAACGCCATCGCCACTGAAAGGGTCAATGGCTGTAAAGGACGAGCAAGGCGCGACATGAGAAGTCCTGGGAAATGGGGGTTCTATTAGTCATGACGGCCATGTCGGAAAATCGGGTATGAATGAGAGCAGTTTTTATTCAGACTTTTTACAGCGGCTTGATCACCACCACCAAATCCGTGAAGTACTCCACCTTGATCGGCAGGTTATCGGCCAGTGACGCCAATGCCGCGCCGGTGTCGTCGAGCTTGAATACCCCGGACACGCGCATCCCTTGCAGCGCCTGCGGATCAAAGCGCACCAGCCCATGGCGGTAACCGGCGAGGGTTTGCAGGACCTCGCTCAGGGGTTGGTCGTCGACCTTGAGCAAACCACGGGTCCAGGCGTCCGGGTCGGCGTTGCCGATGGGTTGTGGGGTGCCGGCACGGCCGTCCTGGAGCGTGGACTTCTGCCCCGCCGGCACTTTCACGTCGCCCGCAACGGTGCCTTTGACGGCCACGGTGGACTCGATCACGGTGACCACCGTCGCGCCATCCTCGGCCTTGCGCACCAGGAACCGCGTGCCCAGCGCCGTGGCCGTGCCCTGGTCGGTGTGCACCACGAACGGCCGTTGCGCGTCCTTGGCCACCTCGACCCACATCTCGCCCTGCAACAGTTCGATCACCCGTTGGTGGCCGTCAAACTTCACGTCCAGTGCCGAGTTGCTGTTGAGCTGCACCTGGCTGCCGTCGGTCAGTGCCACCTGGCGCCGTTCGCCCACGCTGGTGCGTTGGTCGGCCATCCACACCGGCAGGCGCTCAATCCCGGCCCAGCCGCACAGCAACACACCCAACAGCGCGACGGCCTGGGTGCTGCGGGCGGCAAACCTTGTTTTCTGTGGGGCAAATGCACGGTTCAGGGCCATGCGCGCCGGGGCGGCGGGCAACTCGTCGAGGCTGCCCCACAGGCTGCGCATGCGCTCGATGGCGACGGCATGCCGTGGATCGGCCTGGCACCATTTCTCGAAGGCTGCGCGGTCGGCCTCGGTCACGTGGTCGTCGTGCAACAACGTCAGCCAGCGGGCGGCTTCACTGATGATCTGCTCGGAACTCACGACAGCGGGTCCGCCCCGTGCAGGGTGTGATAGCAATGCACCAACGCACTGGAGATGTAGTTCTTCACGGTGCTGGAAGACACCTGCAGTTGTTCGGCGATTTCGCTGTAGGTCAGCCCGTCGAGGCGACTGAGCAGGAATGCCTCACGGGCCTTGGCGGGCAGGCCGATGAGCATTTCGGCAATGCGTTCCAGGGCCTGCAGTGCCACATGAATCGCCGCCGGGTCCGGCATGCCGGCATCTTCGCTCTGGATCGCCAGGGCTTCCATGTAGGCCTTTTCGATGCGCCGCCGACGCGCGCCATCGATCATCAAGCGCCCCGCCGTGGTGGCCAGGAAGGCGCGGGGTTCCTTGATGGTATGGGGGTCGGCCAGCAGCAGGATGCGGATAAACGCGTCGTGGGCCAGGTCGGCGGCATGTTGCGAGCAGCCGAGTTTCTTGCGCAGCCAACCGTGCAACCAGGAATGATGGTCGCTGTAGAGGGTGGTGATGGTCTGCTGGCGACGGGCTATATCACCATCAGCTACAGGAAAGTCATGCATGCGCAAAAATTTCTCAAACAAGAAAGATTACCAATTGCGCGAACGATGACAGTAAAACGAAGGGGGAGCAAGGATGGAGTGATGGGTTGCAATGAATCTGCGACTTGCTGTGCCCACCTTGAAAGCGACCAGTGCGCACGCGACACTTCTGCGACTCATACAAGGACATCACCCATGACAACCTTCGCCAACACGGTCTCTACCCGCGAGGCCTATCAACTGCTCAAGGACGTGGCATTAGAGGTTCGAACGCTGAAACCCGTCAGCTCCAGCGACGAGCAAATGGTTGTCGACATCGACGGCTGGCAGGTCACGCTGTCAACCTGCGGGACGGCTCTGGAGTGCTGCCTGCGCTGTATTGCACCGGATAACAGGCAAGGTTCACTGGACACCTGGCAACGTTACGGCACCAATCCGCTCGATCTGATGAGCCTGTGGGAGCGAACGCAGCTGCAGCGCCTGGTGCATGCAGCCTTCGTTCGCTGAACGTGCCCTTTGCCCGCAATCACCCACTGCGAACATCAAACACTTTACGGATTAACGCCAGCTCCAGGAAACCCCGGTGTAAACCCCCATGCCATCCCCCGGCGTCGACCGCGCCACATCCAGCCCCTTGTCGTCATAACCCGGCGTGACCGTGTTCGCGTAACGCCGGTTGGTCAGGTTGCGCAGGTCGACCCAGGCTTGCCAGTCGTGCTTCGGCGCGTCGTACCCGAGCGTCGCGCCGAGCAGTGTGTAGGCCGCCGCGTAGTAGGAGTTGGCGTAGTCCACCGCGACCCGCGATGAATGTTCGCCATTGAGGCTGGTGTAGAAACCGCTAGGGTGGCTGTAGCGCAATTGCGCCTGGTAGTAGTGCCTGGGGATGCCGGGCAAGGTGTTGTCGCTGAAGCGGTCGTCGTTGCGGTAGTGGAAGTCGCTGTAGGTGTAGGCCTGGCGCAGGGCGAGCTGGCCCGTGCGGCCACCGTCCCACAGCGGGCTGATCAGGCTCAGCTCCAGGCCTTGGTGCACGGTTGGGCTGGCGTTGGATTCGGCGATTATTGCGGACGTGGTGGACGTCGCGGCCTGGGTTTCGACGCTGAGCAGTTCGTGGCGCACCTCGGAGCGGTACAGCGCCAGGTCCCACTGACCGAACCACGCTTCACCGCGACCGCCGACTTCCAGGGTGGTGGCGGTCTGGTTTTTCAGCTTCACCCCTTCACGTTGCAAACCGCTGGCCGGGCCGCTGCCCACGGGGAAGTACTTGTTGGAACCCCAGATCATCGACCACGCATGGGGCGGTTCCACCGAGCGACTCAGGTTGCCGTACACCTGCAATTGGGGGCTGAAGTCGTAGCGCAGGCCAACCCTGGGCGCGTAATCCCAATCGTGCTGGCTGACGGGTGTGTGGGTCTGCGGGTAGCTGACTTCGGTTTCACGACGGGTATAGATCGCCGCCAGCCCGGTGGTCAGCCAAAGGTCCGGCAGCAGTTCCAGGTCGTTGCCGATATGCAGCACGGTGTCCGAACCCAGGTAGCTGTAGTCGCGGGTCTTGGTGCCGGGTGTGTAGCCCGCCGTATTGCCGGTGGGGATCCGCACGAATTCCGAGCCACCGTTGTTCGGCATCGCCTGGGTGGTGCGCAGGCCGAGGGTGGTCTTGCTGTCACGCCCGAACAATGTGTCCTGGCGGATGTAATTCAGGGTGCCGCTGACGTCGGTGTAGGCAACCTTGAGACGGTTGGTGCCCTCGCGCAGGTCCATCGGGTAATCGTGATACGCCAGCCCGACCTCGACCCGGGCGTTGTCGTCCAGGTGCAGGGTGGTTTTGTTGGCGATCCAGGTCGAGCCCGGTTGCGTGCGTTTCGAGTCTCGCGCCACGTTGAGGCTGGCGGCGGCGCGCGGGTCGTGGCTGATCTGGTCGCGGGTCAGTTTGCCGGGGGAATCGTTGTCGGTTTCGCGGTAGCGAAAGTAGAAGCGGGTTTCCAGGTCGGGGTTGAAGCGGTAGCCGAAGTTGGCCGCGATGCCCTTGCCGCTGCCGGCGCTGTGGTCCTGGAAACCGTCGTATTGCGAGTCGGTGAGGCTGATGTAGTAGTCGGCATCCCCCAGCACCTGGCCCGAGCTGATCTCCCGCTGGCCGTAGCCATGGCTGCCGGCTTCGTAGCGTACTTGCAGCCTGGGCGCGTCGTAGCCGGTGTGGGTCACGTAATTGACTGCCCCACCCAGGGCCAATGCGCCCTGGTCAAAACCGTTGGCGCCACGCAGCACTTCAACGCGGCTGAGCCACAACGGGTCCTTGAGTTCGTAGGGCGTGCCACCCGGGCCGGTCAGTGGCAGGCCGTCGAAGGTTTCATACAGGCCGGAAGCGTGGGCGCCTGGGCCCCGGTTGATACCCGAGCCACGGATCGAAAGCTTCACCCCTTCGTTGTTTGCCGCCTTGGCATAAACACCGGCCTGGTACTTGAATACGTCCTCGTTGGTGCTCACCCGCCCCTGATCGACGCTGCCCATGTCGATGTAGTTGGTAGCGCCGGGCACGCTCTTGAGCTGGACCTCGGCCAGTTCGTCGGCGCTGAGTTCGGCGCTGCTGACTTCGACGGGTGCCAGTTGCAATGTGTCGTCAGCCTGGGAAACCGGGCTGAAGCTCAGGGCGGCGCCAAAGCCCAGCAAGGGCCAGGCTTTTCGGGAGGTGAACGGAAACGCGGGGGGCATGGGGGTAAATCCTTGGAATTCGTTTTTGCGACGGGCTCGGTCCGGCACAAGGTCTGTGGTGGGAAGCCCGTGAAGCGCGGCGGGTCACCATTGATGAACGCACAGGCCCCCATCGGCGTTAAGTCCAAAATAGAATTACCAAATGCAAACTCAGTATTTATGGAAATAAGCGGCACCGATTACTGTAGAGCCATTGAGTCCCCAGAGATTTACGTCATGCAAACATCCGCCACCGTCATCGATTTCACCCTCCACCGCAAACGCCGCCAGGCTCGCGCAGCGGCTGAACTGATGTGGGCGATGTATGCGGCACGGGCCGGGGTCGCGCTGTTTACCGCACACGTCACCACGTCCAGCGATACCCGCCGGGCGTGAGGCGATGAATTTCCTGCACGCGATACCCGAAGTGCCCGACCTCCCCACCAAACCCAAGGACTGCAACAGCGGCGACGATGACGCCATCGGCCAGTGCGTCGCGCAGAACTTGCAGCGCCTGCGCAGTAAACGCTACCTGTCGCTGGATGCCCTGGCGCGCAACTGCGGCGTAAGCCGGGCGATGCTCGCGCAGATCGAGTCCGGGCGCAGCGTGCCGTCGATCAAGGTGCTGTGCAAGATCGCCAAAGGCTTGAAAGTGTCGGTGGCGGCGTTCCTGGAAAATCGAGCGTTCGAAGGGGTTGAGCTGCTGCCGGCGCAACAGAGCAAACGCCTGGTGAGCGCCGATGGCAGCTTCATCAGCCGGGCGCTGTTTCCCTACGATATGGCGCGCCAGTCGGAGTTCTACGAGATACGCCTGAAGGCCCTCGGCGAGGAGATTTCAGAAGGTCACGGGCCCGGGATCCAGGAAAACCTGGTGGTGGCCCAGGGCGTGCTGGAAGTCAGCGTCAACGAGGAACGCTACCTGCTGTCCACCGGTGATTCGATCCTGTTCTACGCCGACCAGCCCCACCGCTACCGCAACCCCGCAGACAGTGAGGCGGTGGCGTTCCTGGTGATCACCTACCCGGAACGCCTGGACTGAAACGCAAAAAGCCCCGGCACACGCCGGGGCTTTTTGATTTCACGCCAAACCAATCAGCAGGTGCAGCACATCATCGGCATGCCGTTGCAGCTCATCATCATCGGCATGGCGCAGTCGTTCATCATCTTCATCATCAGCATGCAGCAGTTGTTCATCATGTCCATGCTCATGCCAGGCATCGGCATCATCTTGCAGATCATGCAGTCGGCTTCCATCTTGCATTCCATGACGCACTTCATCATCGGCATAGGCATGCCCATCGGCATCATCATCGGCATGTTCATGGTCGACATGCTGTTCATCATCGCCATGCCGTCTTCAGACATGCACATCATCGACATGTTGGCGCACTGCATCATCATCGGCATGCCGCAGTTCATCATCATCGCCATCATTTCGGCGTTGTTCTTGAACATCGCCATGTCCATGCCAGCGGCCGGCTTCATGGTGCACATCATGGCCTCGTCGGTCATCTTGCAGGTCATGGTTGCCATCATCATCGGCATGCCCATCATCGGCATCATCGGCATCGCGTTGTTCATTGGCATCTGCATGGCGTTCATCATCTTCGAAACTCCGTAATCGACAGGAAATGAGTAAGTTCTGGGGCCGATTCTAGAGAGGCCGCACAACGGCGCAAGACGCTGGCCCAGCAGCAGGAATAGACGCTGCATGGGGATTTCCCGGGGCGCGGCAGCGGATAATTCCGCGATGACAGATGCTTTGGCGTGATCACGCCGGCCGGCTCCGCTATCCGGGCCAAACCGGCGCGAAGGATATGCGATTGGGGAATGGCCCCCAATCAGAAGGAAATAAACGATCTAACCACGGTAGAAATACCCGCTCATTCGGCGAAGAAGCGGTTCGCCGGACGCGGCAGCCCGAGGTTTTCCCGCAGGGTAGAGCCTTCGTACTCGCGCCGGAAGATCCCGCGCCCCTGCAACTCGGGCACCACCCTGGCCACAAAGTCATCGAGCCCGCCCGGCAGCCACGGGAACATGATGTTGAAGCCATCGCTGCCCTCTTCTTCCAGCCACTGCTGCATCTCATCGGCAATACTATGGGCGGTGCCGACAAACGAGAGACCTGCATAACCGCCAAGACGCTGGGCCAATTGGCGCACCGTCAACTGTTCGCGATCAGCCAGCGCCAGTACCCGTTCGCGGGAGCTCTGGCTGGCGTTGGTTTGGGGAATCGCCGGGAGGTATTGGTCGGGATCAAACTTCGTCGCGTCGGTACCCAGCGCGATCGACAGCGAGGCAATCGCACTTTCGTAATGCACCAGGCTGTCGAGATGCGCACGAATCCGCCGCGCATCTTCCAGCGTATCGCCGACCACCACAAACGCCCCGGGCAAGATCTTCAGATGGTCGGGATGCCGCCCCACCGCCAGCATCCGGCGCTTGATATCGGCATAGAATTTACGCCCTTCCTCGAGCGTGCCGGGCGCCACGAAGATCACCTCGGCGGTTTCTGCCGCCAATTGCCGGCCGGGCTCCGAGGCGCCGGCCTGCACGATCACCGGCCAGCCCTGCACCGGGCGGGCAATGTGCAGCGGGCCGCGCACATTGAGGTAGCGGCCCTGGTGATTGAGGGTGTGCAGCTTGTCGGGGTCGAAGTACACACCGCTGTCGGCATCGCGGATGAAGGCATCATCGGCCCAACTGTCCCAGAGCCCGGTGACCACATCGTAGAACTCACGCGCACGGGCGTAGCGCTCGTCGTGGGCATAGGCCTGCTCCAGGCCGAAATTCTGCGCCGCATCCGGGTTGGCAGTGGTGACGATATTCCAGCCGGCGCGGCCGTTGCTCAAATGATCCAGGGACGCAAAGCGCCGGGCAATGTGGAACGGCTCGTCGTAGGTGGTCGAGGCCGTGGCTACCAGGCCGATGTGCTCGGTGGCCTGGCTCAGGGCCGACAATAAGGTGAACGGTTCGAAGGAGGTGGCGGTGTGGCTGCGCTTCAACGCGTCGATGGGCATGTTGAGCAGGGCCAGGTGGTCGGCCATGAAGAACGCATCGAAACGCGCTTTCTCCAGGGTCTGGGCAAACTGCTTGAGGTGCGTGAAGTTGAAGTTGGCGTCACGGTAAGCGCCGGGATAGCGCCAGGCGCCGGTGTGGATGCTGACCGGACGCATGAACGCGCCCAGCTTCAGTTGGCGTTGAGTGGTCATGGAAAGCCCCTGATCGAGAGGGGCCCAGCATCGGATGGGCGAACGGCGTCTGTCTAATAACCAAAGGATCTGACTTATGCCTGCGCGGATCGGCTGTTGTAGTCCGCCAGAAATTCTTCCGAGGCGACATGGTCTGCCATGCCCCGCAGCTGCGCGGCCGAATCATGCCCCAGCACCTCCTCTACCCGGTTATTGGCCGCCGCCCAATACACCAGCGCCTCACTGAACAGCGCTTCGCCCTTGGGCGTGAGCACGCAGCGTTTGGTGCGCTTGTCCAGGGCATCCGGGCGCAGCTCGACAATCCCGTCGCGCACCAGCGGCTTCATCGCATGGGTCAGCGCCGACATCAGGATCGCCAGGCGTCCGGCCAGCTCCTGCAACGTCGGCCCTGCCTGCTCATCCACCGCCGCCCACCGGGCGATTTCACCCAGCAAGCCGACCTGCGTAGCCTTCAGGCCAATCGGCGCCAGCGCTTCGTCATACAGTTGGCCCAGCCGTCGGGCGGCACGGCGCAGTGCGTTGTTGGTGCATGCCACGTCACCCAGCAGGCTCAAAAGGTCGGCGCGGGCATCAGGCTTGTCAGTCTTGTGTGTTGGCATTTTCAGATCCTCCATGCCGGTAGAATGATTGAGTACTAAACCATTGACAAGGACAAACGCCAAGCCTATAACTTGAGCCCTCAACAATATTGGTTGAGTACTCATCTATTGGAGCCGTTCATGTCGACCCCTGCTTCCACAAAAATTGCCCTGATCACGGGTGCTTCTTCAGGTATTGGCGCTGTGTATGCCGACCGATTGGCAGCCCGTGGCTACGACTTGATCCTGGTCGCCCGTCGTGAAGACCGCCTCGAAGCCCTGGCGGCGAAGATCACTCAAGCCTACGGGCGCCAGGTCCAGACCATCGGCGCCGACTTGGTAAACCCCGCGGACCTGGCCCGTGTTGAAAGCCTGCTCGCCGGCAACCCGGCGATCCAGGTGCTGGTGAATAACGCCGGCCTGGCCCGCCTGCATCCGCTGGCTCAATCCTCGGTCGAGGATTCCACGACCCAGATCGCCCTGAACATCACCGCCCTCACCCGCCTGACCCACGCGGCGCTGCCGGGCATGCTGGTGCGCAATGAAGGCTTGATCATCAACGTGGCATCGGTGTTGGGCGTGCACTCGCTGCCGGTCAGCTCGGTGTACAGCGGCACCAAGAGCTATGTCCTGGCATTCAGCCGTGGCTTGCAATCGGAACTGGCGGAAACCGGGGTGAAGGTGCAGATCGTGTTGCCGGCAGCCACCGCTACCGAGATCTGGGACGCGTCGGGCATTCCGCTTTCCGCCCTGGAACAGGAGTCGGTCATGACCACCGAAAACCTGGTGGACGCGGCACTGGCCGGGCTGGATCAGGGTGAGACGATCACCTGGCCGTCGGTGGCCGATGGTTCGTTGTGGGAGACCTATGATGCGGCGCGTGGTGCGTTGTTTGCGGCCACGCAAACAGGCAAGCCGGCGCCCCGGTATGGGATTGTCTGAGGCGCCAGCCGGTTTTATTGAATACCGATGGAAATGCGCCGCACAGTCTGCTCCTCACGGGGCAGGCTGATGTCGCCTTCGTAGGTGCACTCGCGGCCGGTGCAGCTGTTTTCCACGGTCACCGGCGCAAGGCTTTTGACCGGAAAGCGCGGCTTGGGCTCAGCCTGCGGCGTGAGCGGTACAGCGCTGAGGACAGGTGCCTCGTAGGTCAGGTCCAGGCTGGACGCGTGGGCCTGGGTGGCCAGAACGGCGAGCAGTGCGCTCGCCATGACAGTCCTTGTAAACAACATCGAAATCTTTCCGGGCAGCAAAAAATGAAGGGGCAATGATAACCCCTTGAGCTGCCGGGTTGAAGTCAACGTGCCTGGACGGCAGGTTCCAGCACCAATACGTTGGAGGGGCCCGCACGGAATGTCGGGTTGTGCTTCGCGGCTTCCAGCATGTGCGGCGCTGCGTGGTGATCCTTGAGCGCCGCCTTTGAAGCCCACGTCTCGATCAACACAAAACTGTCGCTGTTGCCCTCGACCGGATGCAGGTCGTACTGGATGCAACCGGCTTCGGCCCGGACCAGCGGAGCGAGCCCGGCAAAGGCCGCCAACTGGTCCGCACCCCGGCCAGGCTGGGTATTGATGATGACGACAAGCCGCACTTCATCGGACATAAACAGCACCGTTATCGATAAGGAAATTGAGGCGCCACAGTAAGGGATGCCATTCTCTGGCGCTATGAAAAATCTATCAGTAAGCTACTTTCACTGATTGGATTGAGTCAGCACTCAAGCCCTCCCCCTTTTCTGCACCCGGCGATAACCACGTGATCGAAGTAACCGAAGTTTCCATTGCCCAGCTGCGCACTGCGCTCGAATCCGGCCAGACCACGGCGGTTGAACTGGTCGAGGCTTACCTCGCCAGGATCGACGCCTACGACGCCCCCACGACTGCCACCGCGCTCAACGCGGTGGTGGTGCGCAACCCGCAAGCGCTGGAGGAAGCCCGGGCATCCGACGCACGCCGGACCAGCGGCACAACCCTGGGCCCGCTCGACGGCATTCCCTACACGGCCAAAGACAGCTACCTGGTCAAGGGCCTCACCGCCGCTTCCGGCAGCCCGGCTTTCGCGAACCTGGTTGCCTACCGCGATGCGTTCACCATCGAGCGACTGCGGGCAACAGGCGCCATTTGCCTGGGCAAGACCAACATGCCGCCGATGGCCAACGGCGGCATGCAGCGCGGCGTATATGGCCGGGCCGAGAGCCCGTACAACGCCGACTACCTCACCGCACCGTTCGCCTCGGGCTCCTCCAACGGCGCCGGCACGGCGACTGCGGCGAGCTTCGCGGCGTTTGGCCTGGCGGAAGAAACCTGGTCCAGCGGGCGCGGCCCGGCGTCCAACAATGGCCTGTGTGCCTACACCCCGTCCCGTGGCGTGATCTCGGTGCGCGGCAACTGGCCGCTGACCCCGACCATGGACGTGGTCGTGCCTTACGCCCGGACCATGGCCGACCTGCTTGAAGTGCTCGACGTCGTGGTCGCAGAAGACCCCGACACACGCGGCGACCTGTGGCGGATGCAACCCTGGGTGCCAATCCCCGGCGTCGCCTCGGTACGCCCGCAGTCCTACGCAGACCTGGCCGCGACCGGCGATGCACTCGCCGGCAAACGCTTCGGCGTGCCGCGCATGTACATCAACGCCGACCCCGAGGCAGGCACCAGCGACGCCCCGGGAATCGGCGGCCCTACTGGCCAGCAAATCAAAACCCGGGCCTCGGTGATCGAGCTCTGGGAAGCTGCGCGCAAGGCACTTGAAGCCGCCGGCGCAGAAGTGGTCGAGGTGGATTTCCCGCTGGTCTCCAATTGCGAAGGCGATCGCCCGGGCGCACCGAAAGTGTTTACCCGAGGCCTGGTGTCCAAGGAATTCCTCCACGATGAATTGTGGGAACTGTCGGCCTGGGCGTTCGATGATTTCCTGCGGGCCAACGGCGACCCTGCGCTGAACCGCCTGGCGGATGTCGACGGCCCGAAGATCTTCCCCCACGACCCCGGCACCCTGCCCAACCGCGAAGACGACCTGGCCGCCGGCATGGACGAATACGTGCGCATGGCCGAGCGCGGCATCACGCCGTGGGACAGGATCAGCACCGTGCCCGACGGCCTGCGCGGCCTGGAACAGACACGACGCATCGACCTTGAAGACTGGATGGATAACCTGGGGCTGGATGCGGTGATTTTTCCGACAGTTGCCGACGTAGGTCCGGCGGATGCGGATGTGAATCCCGCGTCGGCGGATATCGCCTGGAGCAACGGAGTGTGGGTCGCCAACGGCAACCTCGCCATCCGCCATTTGGGCGTGCCGACAGTGACGGTGCCCATGGGCGTCATGGCCGACATCGGCATGCCGGTGGGGCTGACATTTGCCGGCCGGGCGTATGACGATTCGGCGCTGCTGCGATTGGCATCGGCCTATGAGTCGACGGGCAGCAAGCGCCTGGTGCCGCCGCGCACGCCGGCGCTGGTGGCTCGTCAGGACTGATTGATTTCGCTGCTGATCTTGCGCATCAACCGATCGGCTTCCGACCCGGGTTCAAATCGAAAGCCACGCATCTCATCGAGGAGCAGGCAATCGCTGATGGCCTCCCAAAGTTGCTCCTGGGTCGGCTTGTTGCGCAACAGTATGTATGAAAGCAGCAGGCGTTCGATGGGAACGCCTCGAATACAGGCCGTTTCAATGATTGCCAGCAGGATAAAGCGCAGTCGAACTTCCCGCTCCGTGGGCCAAACCGTTTTTCGCTTACCCAATGCCGGGCCTCAGTGTCAGGAAAAGCGTGAGGCTATGGCCCAGAGGGGTGGCGTTTCAAGCGCTGCATGGGGAGAAAGCCCTGCTCCTACACAAAACAGGGAAAAAGCTCACGAAATCACCCCGCAGATCAACAGCCTTTCACACACGCTTGCCCATCAACGGATCACTGATGCTATGCGCCCCCGTCTCGATTCGCCCCGCCACCCGCCGCACCCAACCATGCTCGTCGCGTAGCTTGAAGTCATACCAGCCTCCATTGGGCTGGCAGGAGAACGTGCGCTGCACACGACCGCCGCCCGCAATCTCGAGCAGCCACGGCCCCTGCTTGGTGTAAGGGCAACGCTCGATGGTGATTGAGGCCGCACGCTTGCCGGGGTTGACCAGGGTCAGCAGCAAGGTGTCGCCGTGATACGCCAGGGATAACTCCGGCTCGCGACGCTGCAGGTGCCCCTTGAACGAACGGTGGAACCCATTCGGCCCCAACAGCCAGAGCTTGTAGGCGCCCGCGACTTGCCAGGTGTCACTGAGGTGTTTGCCGGCTTCCACCGTGTAGCGGCGCGGTACCTCGTCCAGGTGCAGGCGGTCGTAGACGTGGAAGACCACGCCCTGTTCGCCATTGTTGAAGAAGTCCAGGCTCACCGAACTGGCGCGACGGTCAACCGAGCCTTCAACGTTCAACTGGTACGGCAGCGCCCGGGATGGCCGCGCCATTCGCGCCTGGAACGGCGCCTGTTGCTGGCCCACCGTCGGCAGGGCGACCTGGGGCAGTTGCTCCTGGCGTTGACGCAGGGAGTCGGCGGCCTGGCGGCTGATAGTGTGCAGCGGCGGCAGGGTCTCGGTGTTGGGGTTGACGAAGTTGAAGGCCGAGGTGAGGTCGCCGCACACCGCCCGGCGCCAGGCGCTGATATTGGGTTCGCGCACGTGGAAACGCTTCTCCAGAAATTGCAGCACGGAGGTGTGATCAAACGCCTGGGAATTGACCCAGCCACCACGGCTCCACGGCGACAGCACCAGCATCGGCACTCGCGGCCCGGGCCCGTACACCCCGCCGTCCGGCGCGGGTTGCTGGCTAGAGCCGGGCGGTGCCGGGTGGGTGAAGATCTCGCTGTCGAACTTCACCGTGGACTTTCCGGCAAAGCTGCCATCCAGGCGCTTGGACGGGGCTGACGGCGACGGCACGTGGTCGAAGAAACCGTCGTTTTCATCGTAGTTGACCAGCAGCACGGTCTTGCTCCACACGTCCGGGTTGGCGGTCAGTGCCTTGAGGATTTCCTGGGTGAACCAGCCACCCTGCACCGGGCTCGAAGGCCCGGGGTGTTCGGAGTAATCGGCCGGCGCCACCAGCCAGCTCACCTGTGGCAGGCGCCCGTCGTTCACGTCCTTGCGAAAGCCCTGGATGATCGATTCCAGGTCGCTGCCGCTGACCGCCGGCAGGGTGTTGCCGTTGCCTTTGTACAACGGCACGCGGGCGTTCAGTTGATCGCTGTAGGGCACAAAATCCTTGAAGTCTTTCGGTGGCACGGCGGGGTTGCCGGCCGCGACGCTGGCCGCACGAAACTGGCGAAACCCGGCCAAGGGGTTGTCGCCAAAGTTATCCGGCAGGTACTGGTAAACCTTCCAGCTCACACCCGCTTCTTCCAGGCGCTCGGGATAGGTTTTCCAGGTGTAGCCCACGCCCACCGCGCCGGGGCCGTCCCATTCGTTGACCACCGCCGCCACATTCGCACCGGTCGGGCCGTTGGTGCCGGTCCAGTGGAACAGCCGATTGGGATTGGTACCTGCGTGTACCGAACAGTGGTAGGCGTCGCACAGGGTAAAGGTGTTGGCCAGGGCGAACTGGAACGGCACTTCCTGCTCACGGTAGTAACCCATCGAGGTGGGTGTCTTGAACGTTGGCCAGGCGTTCATCCGGCCGCTGCTCCAGGCGGCGTGCTCATCGACCCAGGAATGCGGCGTGCCGCTGACCCGCTGCGCGTTGCCACGGGAGCTGTCCAGGTGATAGGGCAGGATCCGCCGTCCAACGCCCTGCTGCTCCCACACCCGGTGCCCGCCCGGCAGTGGAATGGTGAAGCGGTCACTGAACCCGCGCACACCCGGCAAGGTGCCGAAGTAGTGATCGAAGGAGCGGTTTTCCTGCATCAGGATCACCACATGTTCGACGTCCATGAGGGTGCCGGTGCGGTTGTTGGCGGGGATCGCCAGGGCCTGGCGAATGGAGTCGGGCAACAGGGTGTAGGCGGATCCGATGGCAGCTGCTTGCAACAACGTTCTGCGTGTAAGAGTCGGCATAAGACGATTCAATCCCTTGAAGTTCTGGAGCGAAGCTCAGGACAAAATAGGGACTCAAGGCGACAAAGAAATGACATCGCTCGAATCGCGCTCGACCTGCCCCACCTGGTACTCCCTCGGCGTACACCCGAACTCGCGCTTGAACACCGTGTGCAGGTACTGGGCGGATTTGAACCCGCAGTCATAGGCAATATCCGCAATCGCGGCCCTGGTATTTTCCAGGCTGGAAACCGCAGCCGCGAGTTTGAAGCGCAGGATTTCATCGTGGACGCTGCGGTTCAGTTCACTGCGAAAATGCGCTTCCAGGGACGACCGCGACACGCCGACGTAGTTGGCGACCTGGGCGGTCTTGATGCCCTGGCAGGCGTACTGGCGAATGAAATGCAGCGCTTGCATCACGTAGGGATGGCCGAGGGGTTGGTGCAGGCTTGAGGTCTGCACATTGACCGCTTCCGGCGGCACCAGGATCTGGCTGCCTGCCGAAGGCATGCCGTGCAGCATCTGGTGCAGCAGGCGCGCGGCGGTGCGGCCCATTTTTTCAGTGCCCTGGATCACCGAGCTCAGCGGCACGCGGGTCAGGGTGCGGGTCAAGGGGTCGTTGTCGATGCCGATCAGTGCCACTTGCTCCGGCACCGGGATGCCGGCGGTGAGGCAGGCCTGCAGCAACTGGCGGGCTCGGGCGTCGCTGACCGCGATGATGCCGATGGGTTTGGGCAGGCTGTGCAACCAGGCAATTTGTTGCTCCACCGCCGAGTCCCACAGCGGCGCGCTGGTGCCGAGCCCGCGATACACCTCCACCGGCAAGCCATCGCGCTCCAGCAGGCGGCGGAAGGCTTTTTCGCGCTCCTGGGCCCAACGGTTGATATCGGCTTCAGGCAGGCTGAAACAGGCAAAGCGCGTCAGCCCGGCTTCGATCAGGTGTTCATAGGCCAGCTTGATCAAAGCAAAATTGTCAGTGGCCACATACGGAGTATGCCGTGGGTAAGCCCGCTCATCCTCATAAGACCCGCCCACCGCCACCACCGGCACATGCACACCCGCCAACGCGGGGCCCATCGCCGGGTCGTCGAAGTCGGCAATGATCCCGTCGCCATGCCAGCGCTCGATACCCTTGAGCCGGCAGACGAAGTCCTCTTCCAGGAACAGATCCCACGACACCCGCGTACTGCTCAGGTAGTTGCCGATCCCGGTGATGATGCCGCGATCGTAGATCTTGTTGCCATTGAACAGCAGGGCAATCCGGTGCACAGGCGGGACAGTTTTCACAGGGGCGGCTCCATGCGATATGTCGAGCCACTATGCGCGTAAAACCACTCAAAATCGAACCCCGCTCTGGTGATTTTCATAATCGGTTGGCCGGGGGCCGTTGCTAGTATCGAGGCAAGGTTAACGTGCACTCATAACAACAAGGATCTGGCGATGCCCTACTTTCCTGCGGTCGAAAAAATCCTCTATGAAGGCCCCGATAGCGACTCTCCCCTGGCCTTCCGGCACTACGATGCAAACAAGCTGATCCTCGGCAAACCGATGCGCGAGCACCTGCGGATGGCCGCGTGTTACTGGCACAACTTCGTCTGGCCCGGCAGTGACATGTTCGGCTCCGGCACCTTCCAGCGGCCCTGGCAGCAACCGGGGGAAGCCCTGCAAGTGGCACGCGGCAAGGCCGAAGCGGCGTTCGAGTTTTTCTCCAAGCTGGGCATCGACTACTACAGCTTCCACGACACCGACGTGGCTCCCGAAGGCGCAAGCCTGGCGGAGTACCGCGACAACTTTGCGCGAATGGTCGACCAGCTCGAAGGCCATCAGGAACAGACCGGTATCCGGCTGCTGTGGGGCACTGCCAACTGCTTCAGCAACCCGCGCTTTGCCGCCGGCGCCGCCAGTAACCCGAACCCGGAAGTGTTTGCCTATGCGGCGGCCCAGGTGTTCAGCGCGATGAATGCCACCCACCGTCTCAAGGGCTCCAGCTATGTGTTGTGGGGCGGCCGCGAAGGCTACGAGACCCTGCTCAATACCGACCTCAAGCGCGAGCGCGAGCAACTCGGGCGGTTCATGCGCATGGTGGTCGAGCACAAATACAAGATCGGCTTCACCGGCGAGCTGTTTATCGAGCCCAAGCCACAGGAGCCCACCAAGCACCAATACGACTACGACAGCGCCACCGTGTTTGGCTTCCTGCATCAGTTCGGCCTGGAGAAAGAGATCAAGGTCAACATCGAGGCCAACCATGCCACCCTCGCCGGCCACAGCTTTCACCATGAGATCGCCACCGCCGCGTCCCTGGGCATTTTCGGCAGCATCGACGCCAACCGTGGCGACCCGCAGAACGGCTGGGACACCGACCAGTTCCCCAACAGCGTCGAGGAGCTGACCCTGGTCACCTACGAGGTACTCAAGGCCGGTGGCTTCAAGGGAGGTGGCTACAACTTCGACTCCAAGGTACGCCGCCAAAGCCTCGACGAAGTGGACCTGTTCCATGGCCACGTGGCCGCAATGGACGTGCTGGCGCTGTCCCTGGAACGTGCCGCCGCCATGGTGCAGAACGACGCCCTCGAACAGTTCAAGGCCCAGCGTTATGCCGGCTGGGACCAATCCTTCGGGCGTGCCGTGCTTGGCGGCGACTTCAGCCTGGCGTCGCTGGCCGAGCATGCCTTCAGCCACCAACTGAACCCACAAGCCGTGAGTGGCCGCCAGGAGATGCTCGAAGGCGTAGTGAATCGCTTTATCTACCCATGACCGCTACGCTCCAGGTCCAGCAGTGCGTCTAAACAACAATAAAAGGGACTCACCATCATGAAACACCTGAAAACCGTCTTGCTCACCAGCGTTCTGGCACTGCTTTCCAATTCGGTCATGGCCGACGCGGCCCATCCGAAAATCGGCTTTTCCATCGACGACCTGCGCCTTGAACGCTGGGCCCGCGACCGCGATTATTTCACCGCCGCCGCCGAGCAACTGGGGGCCAAGGTCTACGTGCAGTCGGCGGACGCCAACGAGCAACGGCAGATCTCGCAGATCGAAAACCTGATCTCCCGGGGCGTCGACGTGATTGTGATCGTGCCGTTCAATGCCACGGTGCTGAACAACGTGGTGGCCGAGGCCAAGAAAGCCGGGGTGAAAGTGCTGTCCTACGACCGGCTGATTTTGAATGCCGATATCGACGCCTACATCTCCTTCGATAACGAAAAGGTCGGCGAGATGCAGGCCCAGGGCGTGTTGAACGCGCAGCCTAAAGGCAATTACTTCCTGCTGGGCGGCGCACCTACCGACAACAACGCGAAGATCCTGCGCCAGGGCCAGATGAAGGTGCTGCAGCCTTCGATCGACAAGGGCGACATCAAGATTGTCGGCCAGCAATGGGTCAAGGAATGGAACCCCACCGAAGCCCTGAGCATTGTCGAAAACGCCCTGACCGCCAACAGCAACAAGATCGACGGCATCGTCGCCTCCAACGACGCCACCGCCGGCGGCGCGATCCAGGCCCTGGCGGCACAAAAACTCGCGGGCAAGGTGCCGGTCTCGGGCCAGGATGCCGACCTGGCCGCGATCAAGCGCGTGATCGCCGGCACCCAGACCATGACCGTCTACAAGCCCCTGAAGCTGCTGGCGTCCGAGGCGGCCAAGCTCTCGGTACAACTGGTGCGTGACGAGAAACCGGACTACAACTCGCAGTACGACAACGGCAGCAAACAGGTGTCGAGCATCCTGCTCAAGCCGACCGCGTTGACCAAGGACAACGTCAACGTGCTGGAAGAAGACGGGTTCTACACCAAAGCGCAAATCGCCGGGCAGTAAGCGTACGGCTCACTGCAGGGGCGGTTTGAGGCCGCTCCTGCCTTTTCGCTGTGGAATGAGTGCCCGCCATGTCCGACTACCTGCTGGAAATGAACAACATCGTCAAGACCTTCGGCGGCGTCAAAGCCCTGAATGGCATCGACATCAAGGTAAAACCCGGGGAATGCGTAGGGTTGTGCGGCGAGAACGGCGCCGGCAAATCGACCCTGATGAAAGTGCTGTCGGCGGTGTATCCCCATGGCACCTGGGACGGCGAAATCCTTTGGGACGGCCAGCCGTTGCGCGCCCACTCCATCGCCGAAACCGAAGCCTGCGGCATCGTGATCATCCATCAGGAATTGACCCTGGTACCCGACCTCTCGGTGGCCGAAAACATCTTCATGGGCCACGAGCTGACACTGCCCGGCGGGCGCATGAACTACCCCGCCATGATGCACCGTGCCGAAGCCCTGATGCGCGAGCTGAAAGTGCCGGACATGAACGTCGCCCTGCCCGTTTCGCAATACGGCGGCGGCTACCAGCAACTGGTGGAAATCGCCAAGGCCCTGAACAAGCAGGCGCGCCTGCTGATCCTCGACGAACCCTCCTCGGCGCTGACCCGCTCGGAAATCGAGGTGCTGCTGGACATCATCCGTGGGCTCAAGGCCAAGGGCGTCGCCTGCGTGTACATCTCCCACAAGCTCGATGAGGTCTCGGCCATCTGCGACACCATCGCGGTGATCCGCGACGGCAAACACATCGCGACCACGGCCATGGCCGAGATGGACGTGTCGCGCATCATCACGCAGATGGTCGGCCGTGAGATGAGCAACCTCTACCCCACCGAACCCCATGCGGTAGGCGAGGTGCTGTTCGAGGCGCGCAACGTCACCTGCTACGACGTCGACAACCCGGGCCGCAAGCGGGTGGACAATGTCTCGTTCAGCGTGCGCCGTGGCGAAATCCTCGGCATCGCCGGGCTGGTGGGCGCCGGCCGCACGGAACTGGTGTCGGCGCTGTTCGGCAGCTACCCCGGGCGCTACCAAGGCGAGGTATGGCTGGATGGCAAACCGATTGATACACGCACGCCGCTGAAGTCGATTCGCGCCGGGCTGTGCATGGTCCCGGAAGACCGCAAGCGCCAGGGCATCGTCCCGGACCTGGGCGTTGGGCAAAACATCACCCTGGCGGTGCTGGACCGTTTCTCGCACCTGACGCGCATCGATGCCGAGGCGGAACTGGGCAGCATCGAGCAGGAAATCAAGCGCATGCACCTGAAGACGGCGAACCCGTTCCTGCCGATCACCAGCCTCTCCGGCGGCAACCAGCAGAAGGCCGTACTGGCCAAGATGCTCCTGACCAAACCCCGGGTGCTGATCCTCGACGAACCGACCCGTGGCGTGGACGTGGGCGCCAAATATGAGATCTACAAATTGATGGGCGCGCTGGCGGCCGAAGGCGTGTCGATCATCATGGTGTCCTCGGAGCTGGCCGAGGTGCTGGGGGTCTCCGACCGGGTGCTGGTGATCGGCGAGGGCCAGTTGCGCGGCGACTTTATCAACCAGGGCCTGACCCAGGAACAGGTGCTCGCCGCCGCCCTCAGCCAACCGAACGGGCATGACAATAATAATGATCGGAAGTCCGCGTAAATGAACCAGGTCAAACAGCTCTTCACCCGCTACAAAATGCTCGCCCTGTTGATCGCCGTGGTGCTGATCTGGGTGTTTTTCAGCTGGCAGACCGAAGGCGGTTTCCTGACCCCGCGCAACCTGTCGAACCTGCTGCGGCAGATGTCCATTACCGGCATCCTGGCCTGCGGCATGGTGCTGGTGATCATCAGCGGCGAGATCGACCTGTCGGTGGGCTCGATGCTCGGCTTGCTCGGCGGCGTCGCGGCGATCCTGGATGTGGTTTATCACATTCCCCTGCCGCTGAACCTGGCCATCGTCGCCCTCTGTGGCTTGCTGATTGGCCTGGGCAACGGCTACATGACCGCGTACCTGCGCATCCCCTCCTTCATCGTCGGCCTGGGCGGCATGCTCGCGTTTCGCGGGGTGCTGCTGGGCATTACCGGCGGCACCACGATTGCACCGGTTTCGCCACAACTGGTGTACATCGGCCAGGGTTACCTGCCGACGGTGGTCGGGGTGATTCTCGGCGTGTTGCTGTTCGGGCTGGCGATATTCCTGACCTGGCGCCAACGCCACAACCGCGCCCTGCACGGCTTGGCGCTGCCGTCGATGCTGCGCGACAGCGTGCGCGTGGTGTTGATCGGTTTCGTGCTGGCCGGCTTCGTCTACACCCTCAACAGCTACGACGGCATTCCCGTGCCGGTGCTGCTTCTGCTGGTGCTGCTGGGGGTGTTCAGTTACGTCACCAGCCAGACCGTCTTTGGCCGGCGCATCTACTCGGTGGGCAGCAACATGGAAGCCACACGCCTGTCGGGGATCAACGTGCAGGCGGTCAAACTGTGGATCTTCGGGATCATGGGCGTGATGTGCGCCCTTGCCGGGCTGGTCAACACCGCGCGCCTGGCGGCGGGTTCACCTTCGGCGGGCAACATGGGCGAACTGGATGCTATCGCGGCGTGCTTTATCGGCGGTACATCGATGCGCGGCGGTTCGGGCACGGTGTACGGCGCCCTGCTCGGCGCACTGGTGATCAGCAGCCTGGACAACGGCATGTCGATGCTCGACGTGGACAGCTACTGGCAGATGATCGTCAAGGGCAGCATCCTGGTGCTGGCGGTGTGGGTGGATGTGAGTACGCGGACGGGGCGTCGTTGAGGTTGGGGCAATGGCATGGAGCTTGCTCTTGATCAGCAGGCGGCCGATATCGGCCTCGACTTGAGCAGAAACGACCCACGAGGCACATGCCATGCACAGTTTGTTCTTTGCAACCGCTCAGATGATCAACGGCCGCGTACAGTCCGTTGATTCCATGGACAAACATCAGGACCCAAGGGCAATGCCCCTTGAACTGCAGGCAAAGCTTGGCATCGCCCTTGGGCTGCTGGCCCTCGGCAGCTGTTTCGCGCTGTGGTTGATCGGCGCCTGAGCCTGCTTCAAAAAGAGGCCGGTGTTACCGCCCGGGCAACCCTATCGGGCGGTCCGGATCATGTCGGCAGCTTTTTCGCCGATCATGATGCACACCGAGTTGGGGTTGCCTGAAATCAGGGTCGGCATGATCGACGCATCGGCCACCCGCAGCCCTTCGATGCCATGCACCTTGAGGTCCGGCCCCACCACCGCCCGCTCATCCACACCCATGCGACAGGTGCCGGATGGATGCAGTGCGGCGTGGGCTTCCTCGTGACAGAACTGCTTCATCGCTTCGCGCGAGCGCACGGTGGGTTCCGGTACATGCCGACGAGCCACGTAGGGTTTGAAGGCCGCCTGGGCCATGATCTGTTCGCCCACCAGGCAACCGTCCACCAGGCTTTCAATGTCGTACGGATCGGAAAAGTAGTTGGGCACGATGCGCGGCGGGGACATCGGGTCGGCGGAGTAAAGCTCCACATAGCCCCTGGACCTTGGCCGTATCTGCCCCAGGTTCAACGTGCAGCCATTGCCGCCGGGCACCGAATCCACACCCTCTTCGATGCCCGCGCCCACCACCATGAAATACTGGATATCCGGGTGCACCGCCGTCTTGTCGCCCCACCAGAACGCCCCGCCTTCAATCAGGTTGGACGCCGCCGGGCCTTGCCGGAACAACGCGTACTGCAACCCCGCCATAAGCTTCCACCACGGTTTTTTGTACTTGTCGTAGCTGTGGGGGCCGGTCAGCTCATACACCAGTGAAATTTCGATATGGTCCTGCAGGTTCTGCCCCACACCGGGCAAATCCTGAACCACTTTGATCCCGTGTTTTTCCAGCTGCTCAGCGGGCCCGATCCCCGACAACATCAGCAACCGGGGTGAGTTGATGGCGCCGCAGGACAGGATGATTTCCTTGTCGGCGTGCATCACCTGGCGCACGCCCTTCTCCAGGTATTCGATGCCGACGGCCTTGTTGCCCTGCATCAGGATACGCAGCACCCGGCAGCCGGTCTTCACCGTCAGGTTCTTGCGCGACTTGGCCGGCGCCAGGTAGGCCACGGCGGCACTGCTGCGAAAGCCGTTTTTGGCGGTGATCTGGTACAGCCCGCAGCCCTCGGGCTGGCCCGAGTTGAAATCTTCGTTATAGGGCAATCCAAACTGCTGGCAGGCCCGCAGCCAGACTTTGGTCAAGGGGTGGATATTGATCGGGTCCGACACCCCCAACGGCCCGCCGACACCGTGCACCTCGTTGCAGAACCGCTCGTTGTCCTCGGCCTTTTTGAAGTACGGCAACACGTCTTTATACGACCACCCGGCGGCGCCCTGTTCGGCCCAACCGTCGTAGTCGGCGGGCACGCCACGGATATAGATCATCGCATTCACCGAGCTGCCGCCCCCGAGCACGCTGGCCTGGACCATGGTCGGCGTTTCGCTGCGGTGCTGGTCCTCGGTCGGCTCCCACGCATAACGCTTGAGCAGCGGGCCCTGGGCGGTCTTGTAGTAGGCGCCGGGAATATGGATGTAAGGGCTGCGATCCCGCGGGCCTTCCTCGAACAGCACCACCGACGCTCCCGCATCCTCACTCAGGCGCGATGCGACTGTGCAGCCCGTGGAGCCGCCCCCGATTACGATGAAATCCACCATGACAACCTCAGATCTTTTTAGTATTCAGCCAGTGTCGAAACGCGCGTTATCAACCGACCAGGCCGGTTAACAGCGTCTTCAATTGTTGGGCGACGGCGTAGCTGTTTTGCTGCTGCTGTTTTTTGCAGAACAACTCACAACTCCACCACCCGGCGTAACCGGTGGCCTTTACCGCGGCGGTCCACTCGACCAGGTCGAGCACGCCGCTGCCGGTGGGCACATCGCGCAGCACTTCCTCATTCGGGATACCGCCTTCGAAGGCCAGTGAGTCGCAGACATGCACGCCGTAGATCACGTCCTTGTCGAGCCGGGCGACGTCCGCAGGGGTCACGCCGCTGGTAAAGCAATGCCAATAGTCGATCACCATCTTCACGTTGCTGCGCCCGGTGCGTTCAATCAGCTGCAGTTGGTGATCCAGGGTGTTGAGTGGCGTCCAGGACAAGGCTTCGAGGTAGAGCAGCAGACCGTATTGCCTGGCCACATCGGCCAACTCCGCCAGGTTGCTTGCCGTGCGGGCGTATTGTTCGGCCTGATCCATGCCCAGCAAGCCTGAGTAATGCAGGCTCTTGCCGATCGCCTGAAAATCAATCACCGCCTGTACATTGATCGGACCGGTGAGGACCTGCACGCCTTTGGCGCCCACCAGATTGGCCAGCTCAAATAGCCGCCGGGCTTCCTTGAACAGGTCATCGCGCTCGGCGCCCTGGCGTTCGATGTCCCGCAGGTAGCCGATGCCGGTGACAGGCACGTCGTTGAGCAGTGCTTGAAGCTCTGACTCGGTATAGCCGGCCTGCAGATACGCCTCCAGCTTGCCGCTGTTGATCTCCAGCGCGTCAAAACCCAGCGTCCGGGCGATGTCGATATCCATCGCCAGGGTCGAGTGTTTCGCAACGGTGGAATGCAGGGCGAGGACGTTATTTTGGGTTGCCATATGGCGCTCCTACGGTTGAGTAGCGATCAGCCAAGGCACCAACGGCCAACGCCGCGGCGTCCAGCCGTGCTTGGGGCAAGAGGCCCTCGGCGACGGCGGCGACAATCGCCCGAACGATCTGCGGCACGTGGGGCATAGCCTTTGCGGAAATCAGTAATAAGTCGGCCCCGGCATTCAGCGCGGCCACTGCGACCTCGCCGAGGGACATCTGGCCGATGGTTGAGCGGTGATCGAGGTCGATGGTCATCACCAGCCCCTTGAAGCCCAACTCCTGGCGCAACACGCCGATCAATTCAGGCGACACCGAGGCTGCCGTGGGCGGTGTGCATGCGGCGAATATCGCCGGGCCCATCATCACCGCATCGGCGCCAGCGTCGATCCCGGCCTGGAACCCGGGCCAGAAGGCCCGCAGTTGCTGCATGGATTCGCTGACCACCGCCGTTTCAGTCGACGGCTGCTGAAACAGCACCGGGTGCCCGGGGAAGTGCTTCAGGGTGCTGGCCATCCCGGCCCGCCGCACGCCGCGCACATACGCCCCGACCATCGCCGCCGTCTGGTGGACATCGCCCGACAGCGTGCGCCCCGCCAGCCACACATTACGGCCGCCGACCACATCCGCCGTCGGCGACAGCAGCAGGTTGACCCCGGTCGCCCGCGCGGCGGTGGCGACCTTGAAGCACGCCTGCTCCAGCGCCGCACAATCCATCGCCCGGGCCACATCGGGCTCCGGCAGCGCCGGGGTCACCCCTTGCAAGCGGTGCACGGCGGAGATGTCGGCATCGGCTGCCAGCAGCAGCGGCCCACCCAGTTCGGTGGCCGTGCCGGTAAAACGCTGCCAGATGTCCAGGGTTTCGGTTTGCAGGCGGCTGGCGCTCATTTTTCCGCTGACGTATTCCTCTCCCGTCTCGCCAAACAACAGGCTGCGCCCGCCATTGCCGAGGAACCGACGCACGTCATCCGTCATCTGCACGTCCAGCAATACCGGGAACAGTACGCCGTAGGCCTTGCGGTCATTCGCGCTCATGGCTGGTTTCCTGGGTGGCGATTGCCAGTTGACGAACCTTGGCAGCGGCGTCCAACAGAACCTGGCGGTCCAGGGTGCCTTCGTGGACGGCGGCGACAATCGCCTCGGCGATGCTGTCCAGACCTGACTCGCTGGACACCAGCAACAGGTGCGCACCGGCCACCAGGGAGGCTACGGCGGTGTCGGGGATGGTGTTGCCGCGCAGTATCGACACCGCGTCCAGGTCATCGGAAATGATCAGGCCTTCGAAGCCGAGGGTGTCACGCAGTACGCCGATGACCTTCGACGAGGTGGACGCCGACTGCTGCGCATCAATCGCAGGAAACACCGCCGGGCCAGGCATGACGGCTTTTACGCCGGTGGCGATGACCTGCTTGAACACTTCAAGATTGTCATGCAGCAATTCCAGCGGCCCCGGCACGGTGGCTTCGGCAATCGCCGGATCGTGCTCGGTGACGTAGTGCCCGGGGAAGTGCTTGGCAGTGGCGATCACTCCCGCGCGCTGCACCCCGCGGATAAACGCGCAGGACACTCGGCTGACTTCCACTGGATCCGCGCCCAGGTGCCGGTTGTGCAGCCATGGATTGACGCCGGTGACCACGTCCACGATGGGCGCCAGGAACAGATTCACGCCCAGCCCGCGGGCCGCGGCGGCCATCTCGAAGCAACGTTGCTCGAGGTCCTCGGCGCCGAGGTCCTGGAGCTGCGCCCGGGTGGCGACCGCCGGGACCAGTTGGTGCAGGCGCTCGATTCCGCCGAGTTCCTGGTCTACCGCGATCAGCACCGCAGAGCCCGCCAGCGCCGTGGCTTCCTTGACGATACTGATGAAATCGGCTTTGGACTCGGCCGCCTTGCGCGCCGGGCTCATGCCTCGGCCCACGTATTCATCCCGGGTTTCCCCAAGCAACAGGGACACACCACCACGGCTCAGGTAACGGCGCACATTGTCGTCCAGGTGCAAATCCCCGAATGCGGGAAGCAGTACCGAATACGCGGCGCGATGCAGTTCGCTTGACATTGTTTTTCCTCAACAGCGTTTGGGTGAGTCGTTGGATGCGCAGCGGTGCCACGCATGAAATCAATTACCGCGGGAAAGGCACCCAGGCCCGCTGCTGGTGGGATTCGAGGCTGGCCTGGGACAACAACACCCCGCGCACGCCTTCGTGAATATCCGGCAACGGGACGCTGGTCGCTGTGCGCCATTGCGCCCCGGCGTCCAGGGCCTCGGCGAAGTCGGCGTACAGCACGGCCAGCGCTTCCAGATAACCTTCGGTATTGCCCGCCGGCAAGCTGGTGAACGTCAGCGTCTGCGGCCTGTTGTCGGACTGGCCTCGCCGATAGATGCGGTCTGCACCGTCAGTGGGCGTGAACAACAGGGTTTCCGGTGACTCCTGGCACCACTCGAGCGAAGCCAGGCTGCCGACGACCTTGAAGCGCAAGCCGTTGCGATGCCCGGGCGCGGCGAAACTGGCCCACAACAATCCATCCACGCCGCCGTCGAATTCCAGTTGCACCACGCAGGTATCGTCCAGGCCCCAACCCGGCACCACGCTGGTCAACTTGGCGTTGAGCTGGGTGCAGCGCTGCCCGGAAAGAAACTCCAACAGGTTGAAGGCGTGGGTGCCGACGTCTCCCAGCGCGCCGGTGGGGCCGGCCTTTTGCGGGTCACCGCGCCACGCCAGGCTATTGCTCAAGCCGGACACGCCGGGGGCCAGCCACTCCAGCAGGTATTCGACGTACAGGAAGCGCAGCTCACCCAGCTCGCCGGCCTGGATTCGACTGCGGGCGTCCCTGACCATCGGGTAGCCCTGGTAGGTGTAGGTCAGCGCAAAAAATGTCCCATGGCGCTCGGCAAGGCTCGCCAACTCACGGGCTTCGTCAGGGTGGTTGACCAGGGGCTTGTCGCAGATCACCGGGATGCCCGCCTCCAGGAACAACCGGCACGGTTCGAAGTGCAAGTGGTTGGGCGTCACGATAACCACCGCCTCGATCGGGTCGGGGCGGCGAGACTCGGCGGCCGCCATGTCCTCGAACGACAAGTAGATACGTTCGGGTTCAATAGTGAGCGCTGCGCCCGCCTCGCGGCATTTATCCGCGTCGGCAGAGAATGCGCCGGCGACGATATCGAAGCGATTACACAGGCGCATCGCGGCGCGGTGGTAACTGGCGAAGTAAGCGCCCTGCCCGCCGCCGACCATGCCGACCTTGAGTCGCCTCTTTCCGGGAATGTCGCCGGTCAACCTTGCCATCGCCCAATCCTCCGCAAAAAGCATTGGCCCGAGTATCAGGGGTGACCGGTGTTTCCACCATTTCGCACCCTTGGCGATACCTGACGCGGACTGAAGCACTCCTGCGCAGCACGGGGTGTTACCCGTCGCTATCGAATGTGTTACTGGGCGGACCGCCACCGTCACGATTGACCCGTGAAAACCACAACGCACTGGCGCCGAACCTTCAGTAAAAGCGCTTACAATCTGACGCATTCAGTTATGCTCAAACTTCATGTTTGAACTTAAACAAACGGCATGAAAGATGCTTTGGTAATGATCGGAAGTTTCAAACGCTTAAACGGTTATTACGGTTATGCCCAAGGTTATTCGATAACCGCGCTATAACTTTAATAACTGGCGCCTTAACCCAGCCAAGTACATCGAGATAATAATGCCCAGCCGCCCGGACTCATCGCCCCTGTCATTAGCCGCCGCCACCTCCCACCCCGAGCGACAGCAGGCGCGCAGCGACTTGCAGGCCAATGTGCAAAAGAACCTGAGCACGCTGGTGGAGTCCTGCCGGTCGGTGGCCGACATGTGCCGCAAAGTTGATGTGAACCGCCAGCAGTTCAACAAGTACCTGGTGGGCCAGCACGTGCCGTCGCAGAAGATTCTGCAAAAGATCGGCCGCTATTTCATGATGGAAGCCGAAGACCTCTTCCGCCCGCCCGCCGAGTTCAAGAAGTTCTATGAAGGCTATGAAAACGAACTGCCGACCGGCTTGCGGGCTTCGGAGCAGTTCAATCATTTCCTGCCGCTGGCCAAGCAGTCGGCTGACGTGCTCGAAGACTATCTGGGGGTGTATTACCGCTACCACAATTCATCGATCTACAAGGGCCGGATCCTGCGTTCGGTCACCTGCCTGTACCGCGCCGACTCGATGGTGCAGTACGTCACCGTCGAGCGCTTTCCGCTGCGCGATGGCAGCGGCAAGATCGGGTATTCATTCACCTACCACGGGTTCTGCCTGCTGCTGGGCGATCGCCTGTTCATGGTGGATTTCGAAGGCAAGCAACGTAACGAAATGACGTTCTCGATCCTGACGCCGCAGCATCGTCGGCCGATCCGTTTTCTCTATGGGTTGGTGACGGGTGTGGCGTCGTCCTCGTTCCGCCAGCCTTTCTCCACGCGCATGGCGCTGGGACTGGTGGACAAGGGCAAGATCCGCAAGCACCACTTGCGCAATGCAACGGTGCTGTTGCCCAGCGACCAGTCGATCCCGCTGGACGTACGTGAATACATGACCGGCGACAACGCCACCATTGTCTGGGGCGGTCAGGACTGAGGGACCTGCAGGGGCTGGCGTGCCGTCATCATTTCAACCAGCGACGGGCCCTTGCTGTTGAGGGCTTTGACGAGGGTCGCGTTGAGTTGTGACGCGTGTTCCACGCGCCAGGCTTCAAGGCCGAAGTTTCGGGCGATGCCGGCGAAGTCCGGGGCATAGGGTTTGCCATCCGGCAGGTTGAATTCACCGGCCCGGTGCTGCTCGATGGGCGACGTCTGTACGTCGCCCAGGGCTTCGTCACCGTTGCTGTTGAAGACCAGGAACACCACCGGAATGCTGTGCATCACGCACACGGCCATCTCTTGCATCGACTGCAGGAAATCCCGGCTGCCCACGGCACAGACCACCTGGCGGGCGGGCATGGCGAGCTTGGCGCCGATAGCCGCCGGGACGGCCCAGCCGAGGGTGGCGGGGTTGCCGGCGCACAAGTGCCTGCCGGGGTAATGCACCGGGAACATCTTGCGGGCCATGGGCTGGGTGGGGCCGCTACCGAAGACGAGGATGGCATCGTTTTCCAGCACGGAGGATGAGGCGCGGCCTTCGCGCAGTACGCTGATTTTACGCGGGGTGGGTTGGGGTTCTGCACGCAGGGTGGCGGGTGGCAGGCTGGCGTTGGTGGAGGCGCCTTGGAGGGCGTCGTCAATGGACAGGCTGACGGGGCCGGGATGGGCGCTCAGCATGGTGTCGAAGGCTTGGCGCAGGGCTTGGGGTAGCTGTTGTAGTGTCGAAACCGTCGCGTGATCTTTCATGACGTTGGCGGCTATCGCGTCGGGCTGGGCGTTGCTGATGACCAGCAGCGCGCAGGCGTCCTGGTGCGCGGTGGCCAGGGCTCCCAGGGCTGAGGGGATGCCCAGGGGGCCCGTAAGTACGACGGCCATGGGGCGACCGCACGCACGGTAGTAGCCGTCGGCGAGGTGCACGGCGCTGTGGGCCTGGATGACGTGGATAAAGGGGATGTCGGTGCCCGGGGTCAGCAGCGCTTCCACCAGGGCCCGGGCGCCGTCGCCCGGGGGCCCGGCTACGTAGTCGACACTGTTGGCCTTGAGTGCCTTGGCGATGATTTGGCCACCTGTGAATTTCACTCGATACTCCAGCGAATGCGCGGCGTCTGGGCCGGGATCAGGCTTGGAGTATTCGCCTGGTGCGGGGTGGGCTCAATTTCGCACCTTGGGTAAAAGAGACGCAGATTGACGCAGATATTGGGGCTCACTACAGCACAGTGGCCTGCAGGCCGGCTTGAGTGTTAGAAGCCAAATCAAAAGCTAAAGCGGGCACGGTCAAATGTGGGAGCTGGCTTGCCAGCGATGGCATCGCCTAGGTGTGTCTGATGTACCGAGTTGTCTGCATCGCAGGCAAGCCAGCGCCTACAGAAAAGCCGCTCTGCTTCTGCTCTGGTTTCTAACCTGCAGGTCGGCTTTCAGGCCGCCGTGCTCTTGCTACGGATCCCCCCAGAAACCCCTGGCCCCCCACGTGCGCCGCTTAGGTCACTCCAATGCGTCAGAGTGCGTCGCTTTTAACCCCCCTGCGAAATTGAGCCCCCCGCCTCCCCGCTCAATACTCAACCCATGAAAACAACAAGCCGAGCCTATCAAGCGCTGGGCGCACCGCTTCAGGCCCGCAACACCCTGCAGCCCGGAATAAGCGTGCGTCGCCCCGCCAAGGAAGAGTCAATCGGAACAGTGGAGGCCTTACCACCCTCCCCAGCAGCATGGAATCAATGCTGGCCATAACACTGCCGATCCAACTGACTGCATACAAAAGGACGCACCTGGCATCGACACCAGGCCCATGCCTTGCAAGTCGCTCAACATTTGCACCCACCACCCAGGCAGGAACTCGAAATGAAAAAAGAAATAGAGACGGGTTATGGTTTGACCGGCATTGACTTCAATTCCCTCAGCTTGAAACGACGCTCGTTCCTGCTGGGCGCTGCCGCCTCTGCCGCAGGCTTGTACCTCGGCTCGTTCGTGCCCAGCGCATTTGCCGCCACCACCGGGCACCTGGAAATCCTCGGCTGGGAAGGCGAAACCGGCGACGCCGAACTTGCCGACTGGCGCAAGCAACGCAACGTTACCGTGCGCTCCAGTTATGCCAGCAACCAGGACGACATCACCGCCCGGCTGGCCGGCTCCGATCCAGTGCAGCTCGACCTGACCATGTACGCCCTGGGCTACGAAAAGATCTATCAGGAAATGGGCCTGCTCAAGGCCATCGACACCACGAAGATCCCCAACTATTCCGCCGACAATACCCTCGCGCTGTTCTACAAGGGCAGCCGTTGGTACTGGGACGGCAAGCAATGGGGCATCCCGTTGCTGTGGGGGATGAACACCATCATCTACAACCCCAAGAACGTCAAAAAGCCCACCCAATACACCGACCTGCTGGACCCCAAGCTCAAGGGCAAGTTGACCTTTGTCGATGACGGCACCTCGAACTGGTCGCTGATCGCGACCATCGCCGGCTACGGCGACAAGTACCCCAACCTGACCCGCGCCGAGTTCAACGACGCCTTTGAAAAACTCAAGCCGTACCGTGATCAATGCCGCGTGTTCGCGGCTTCGTCGGGTGACGCGGTATCGCTGCTGGTATCGGGTGAAGTGGACGCGGTGTTCTCGGCCTCCGCCAACACCCCGAGCGAAACCATCAAGCGCGGCGTGACCACTGCCCTGTCGGTGCCCAGCGAAGGCGCAGCGCTGTGGTGCGATGCGTTGTTCATCCCGAAAACCGCCAAGGATATTCCCCTGGCCCTGGAGTTCATCAACAAGACCCTGGAGCCCGATACCCAGGCCAAGATGGCAACCACGATGTTCTCCGGCGTGGTCAACCCCAAGGCCGTGCCGCTGCTGCCGGAGGACCTGAGAAACACCTTTGACTACGCGAACCTCGACAGCTTCTTCGAGAAATCCAAACTCTATGGCCAACCGCCCCTGAGCTCCGAAAAGTATGTGACCTATGCGGAATGGATCGATCAGTGGGCGAACTTCAAAGGCTCGTTCTAGAGCGCTTGGCACGCCGGCGCTGGCAACCGTGGGGTGGGTGTTCATCAACACGCGCCCCACGGGTCAACGCGCCCTGACTCTCGAATAAAAACGCAAAGGCAACCTCATCATGACCGTAGTCAACAACACCGAGTCCATGCCCCTGGACGACGGCGATTCAAGGGTCGGTAAACACGTGAAGATGGATAAGAGAACCCTCAGCGGGTATTGGCTGGCGTCGCCGCCGTTGCTGTTTCTGGTGGTGTTCTTTCTGGTTCCGTCGGCACTGTTGCTGATTGCCAGTTTCTGGACCGCCAAGACCTTCAGCATGGAGCCCGCCGCCACCCTGGCCAACTATGCCAAGGCCCTGAGCGCCAGCGGGTTTTATGACTCGCTGTGGATCGCCCTGCAAAACGGCTTCTGGACCGCCCTGCTCTCCACCGTGATCAGTGCGCCGGTGGCCTATTACATCGTGTACCGCACACGCTCCAACGCCGTGTTGTACCTGGCGTTGGTGTCGTGGTTTTCCAGTTACCTGGTACGGGTCTACGCATGGCGCTCGATCCTGGGCACCAACGGCGTGATCAACTCCACCCTGCTGCACTTCGGCCTGATCGACCAGCCGCTGGAGTGGCTGGTGTTCAGCAAGTTCGCCGTGGTGCTGACCCTGGTGCACATCATGCTGCCCTTCACCCTGTTGCTGCTGGTGTCGGGCCTGCGGGACATCAAGAAGGACTACCTGGAGGCCGCTGCCGACCTGGGCGCCGGCGGTGTCACCATTCTGTGGCGGGTGATCATGCCGATGGCTCACAAGAGCATCGTCAGCTCGTTCATGTTCACCTTCGTGCTGGCCGCCAGCGACTACGTCACCCCGCAACTGCTGGGCGGCCGGGATGCGATGACCACCGGGCTGGTGATCGCCAACCAGTTCCGCTCGGTAGGTAACTGGCCACTCGGTGCGGCGATGGCTTATCTGCTGTTGATCGTGTTCATGCTGGTGTACGCGTTGCTGCTGGGGGTGTTGCGCGCAGCCAACCTGGCACCCGGCAAGCGTTACCACGACTGACTGCCGCTCATAAAAAAGGTAACTCGCCATGATCCGGTTATTCACTTACGTCTACATGTTGTTCCTCTACGCGCCCATCGCGATTATCGCGCTGTTCAGCTTTCACTCGTCCGCCTCGCTGTCGTTCCCGTTCGAGGGTTTTTCCACGCGCTGGTACGAGGCGCTGTTCAGCAGTTCGGACTTCATGACAGCCCTGACCAACAGTGCGATCGTCGCCGCCGGTTCGGCGATTCTCACCACGCTGCTGGGCACGTTCTCGGCCCTGGCGCTGATGCGCATGAAAGGCCGGGTAAAAGCGGTGTTCGCGTTCATGAACTTTGCCCCCATCGCCTTGCCCGGTTTGTTTTTGGGGATTGCACTGGTGATTTTCTTCTCACTGGTCGGCCTGCCCCGCTCGCTGCTGACGGTGATCATCGGCCACACCCTGTTCACCTTTCCGTTCTTCGTGGAGTCGGTGCGCTCACGGCTGGAGTATTTCGACCTGTCGTTCGAGGAGGCCGCCCGTGACCTCGGCGCCTCGCCCCTCAAAGCGTTCTGGCTGGTGACGCTGCCGATCATCGGGCCAACCATTGCCGGCGCCGCGATCCTCGCGGTGGCGCTGTCGATGGATGAATTCCTGATCACCGTGTTCGTCACCGGCAGCGACACCACGCTGCCCCTCATGATTCTTTCGATGATGCGCCGCGCCGTCAGCCCCACCATCAATGCCGCCTCGGTATTCATGCTGGTGGTGACCATCGCCATCATCGCCATTGCCGGCCTGGTCATGACCTTGCGTCGTCGCCGCCTCGAACTTGAACGTGCTGAAACTGCAGAGTAATCACCATGACCAACAGTATTGAACTGACCGGGATTTCCAAGAGCTACGGCAACCTCACTGCCCTGGGCAAAGTCGACCTCACGGTAAAACGCAACGAGATCCTGACCCTGCTCGGCCCCAGTGGCTGCGGCAAGACCACCCTGATGCGGATCATTGCCGGCTTCGAAGAGCCCACCACCGGCAAAGTGGTGATCGACGGCAAGGACTCCACCGCCCTGGCGCCTGAACACCGCCCGGTGAATATGGTGTTCCAGAAGTACGCGCTGTTCCCGCACCTGGACGTGTTCGACAACGTTGCCTTCGGGTTGCGTTTGAAGAAGAAGCCCAAGGATGAGATCAAGCGTGAAGTGAACAAGGCGCTGGAACTGGTGCAACTGGAAAGCTTCAAGAGCCGTTGGATCTCCGAGCTCAGTGGCGGGCAGGCGCAACGTGTGGCCCTGGCCCGCGCGCTGGTGAATCGCCCGGCGGTGTTGCTGCTGGACGAGCCGCTGGCGGCCCTGGACCTGAAGATTCGCCATCACATGCTTAACGAGATCAAGCGCATCCACGAAGAGACTTCCACCACGTTTGTGTATGTGACTCACGACCAGGACGAAGCGATGATCTTGTCGGACCGTGTGGTATTGCTGAACAAGGGTGGCATCGAGCAGATCGGCGGGCCGCAGGAGATGTATTGGTCGCCGCGCACGTTGTTTGCCGCCAGGTTTTTCGGCGATACCAATATCGTCAACGGCACGTATGGGCTCGGTGGCGTGGTCGAGTTGCCGTTTGGGCGTTATGCCCACACCGCTAAAAGCGGCGTGGGTGCAGGGCCGGTGAATGTGTCGATCCGGCCTGAAACCATCGGCCTTGAGCCGGCGCTGGGCGCCGCACTGGCCGACGGTGCGTTCGCCGGGAAGGTCAAGGACACTTCGTTTATCGGCAATCGGGTGATCTACCGCGTGGAGGTGGCCGGTGGCACGCTTGATCTCAAATGCCAGCAACTACCGACTCCCGGCAGCCACGCACTGCCGCCGGGGACGAACGTGGCGTTGACCTGCAAACCGGAAAGCTTTGTGGTGATTCCGGTCTGAAGGGGTTGAACATGGGGCCTGGCTGAAGCAGCCGAGGTTCATTTTTACGCTGGATCATGCGCTCTTTCACGGGAGGCTGGTCTGGCGTTTTTTTTGCCCGGGGGGAAGAGAGTAATGGTCGGTTTTATTGAGCGGGAAGTGGGCCCTCCGGTAAGTCTAGATTTACCGGGGGCCCGTGCCGGGCTGACCATCTCATTAGGGCTCTGCCCCGCCTGTCGGC
>NZ_JACAQY010000019.1:0-64189 GCF_013386835.1 Pseudomonas sp. IPO3774 | reverse complement strand
CCGGGGGGTGGGGCAAAGCGTTTTTGGTTACTTTTTTAGGCGTTTGTAAAAAAGTGACCCGCTGTAAGAGCGGAACCATAAGTAGCCGTTACCGAAGAAACGGATATGTACTCAATCAATCAATCAATCAAACCACTCCCCCCGCTCAAGAAACGTATTCCGAATCATCTCCACCACCCACCCCACCTCCAGCGGATGCCGCACATCAGCACTCACCCCCATCCAGACCTGCCGCTGCATCGCCTCCAGAAACACCCTATCCAACGCCGTCAACCCACGATCAAAACAACTCATGTACCGCGGCAACAACCCAATACACGCACTGCACCGAATCATCTCCAGCATCAGCGGATACGCTTCCACCCGCACCACCCCCGCCAGCCGCTGCTCCACCAGGCTATTCCACGGCCGCAGCGCCTCCACCTGCCGGTCCGGCTGCCACTGCACCAACATATAATCCGCAAGGTCTTCAATGCTGTCCGGCCGCACCGCCAACCGCGAATACCGCTTGGCAATATGCGGCGAATAATCCAACCGCGCCAACACCTCCGGCGCCCCAATGGCAAAACTCGGCCCCGCCCCCGGCGAATCCATACCCGACAACCACACCACCACATCCGCATCCAGCGCCTGCAACCCCAACTCGCTGTCGATGGAAATGATCTCCAGCCGCACACTCGCATTGCGCCGCAACAGCGCAATCAGGTCGCGCCCCAGAATGTCATGCAGGATCGACTCGGCAACCGCCAGCCGAATCAACGGTTGCTCCAGCACCGGCAAGCGTCGCTCATGCGCCAGGGCAATCAACTGCGCCTGCAACTGCTGCCCTTCACGACTCAGGGCCAGGACATTGCCCTGATAGCTGAACAGCGAACGCCGCAGTTGCTCTTCCAGCTGCGCCAGGCGCTTGCGCAACTGCGTGGCCTTGATATTGAGGCTGCGAGCCGCCTGCATGAAACACCCACAGCGGGCGCTGATCAGGAAATACTGCGCCACCTCGGGCTCGATGGCGGCCGCCAGGGCCAGCCAGGCCTCGCGGGATTCGGTCGACGCACGATAAGGCGCGACGCCGTGGGGTACAGCCGGTTCAACAAATACCATGGGAGACTCCCTGTCTTGTGGGTACTGTGCATCCAATGCGGCGATACGGTTTTTTACTCCAGCACCTTGTTCAGCTCGGCGCCATCGATACTCAAGGTCGCGGTATTGAGCATGCCTTCCAGGTAGGCCTTGGCAATCTGCTCCTGGCGTTGCGCACGCAAGGCCTCGGTCAGGCGGCCACGCAGTTCATCCAGCGTGGCCGTGCGCGCCGGTTGTTGCCCAGTGAGTTTGAGCACGTGAAAACCCGCCGCACTCTGCACCGGCTCCGACACCCCGCCCGTCTTGAGCCGCGCCACCACACCGCGCATTTCAGGCACCAATTGCTGCAATGGCTGCATCCCGGAATCGCCACCGCGCCGGGCGCTGTCGGGGTCCTGGGAATACTGGCTGGCCAGGGCGGCAAACTCGCCCGGCGAGGCCTGCGCCTTGCGGCTCAACTCCTGGGCCTGGCGGCGCACATTGTCGACGGTTTGCGGGTCGCTCACGGCCAGGAAAATCTGGCTGACCTGGTACAACGGCGGCGTCACCCATTGTGCCTTGCCGCTGTCATAGGCTTGCTGCAATTCAGCGGCGCTGGGGTAATCCGTCGGCACCTGGCTGACCGACAACATGTAGTCGCGAAATACGATCTGCTCGGTGGCGGCGCGGGTCTGTTGCTCCACCTCCGGGCGCTGCCGCCAGCCCTGGGCATCGGCCTGTTCAAGCACGGCCTTTTGCGCCAGGCGCGAACGCAGCCAGGTTTCCAGGGCGCTGCGGTTGCCACGCAACTGCTCGCGGGTTTCCGCCGGCAAGGCGGCCAACACCGACTTGAGTTCGGCGAGGTCGATCTGCTGGTTGCCCAGGCGCGCCACCGCCGGCCCGTCCTTCACGGCCACCGGCGCCGGCTGCTGGGCTGCGACCGGGTCACTGCCCGGCCGCAGGCTCAACCCCACCGCGACCGCCAGCACCACCAGGGCGCCAGCGCCGACCACCAGGGTTGGTTTCTTCACAGGGCAGGCGCCTCTTCACGGGCATCGACGGCAGGCGCGGCGTCGGCCTGGGCTTGAAGCTGGGCGGCTTGCTGGCTGTATTCACGCAGGTAGACGATGAATTCCTGCAGCAGGCGGTCCCACAATTCCAGCTGATTGCGCAAGTACGGCGCACCCACGCCGGCGGCCACCACATCCATCTCCATCAGCAGGAACTCACCCTGCAACGACAACCGCGCAAAACGTCGGGAAGCGTTCCAGACCTGGGCCAGCCCCTCGGGCAATTCGCCTTGCACCCGCAGCGCGCAGCTGTAGGTGAAGTCCACGTAGCTGCCCTGCTCTGCCGCCGGGTTGCCCAAACGCACGGCGAAGCCGATGCCCTGGCTTGCGCTGAGCAATTGCACGATGCCGTTCTGCTCGGTCTGGTTGACCCGGTAGCCGGCTTCCTGCAGCAGCTCGGTCAAGGCTTGCGGGGTCACGCTGGTGATCAGTTGTACGTCGCTCATAAGGGTCTCTTCCTTGTCGATCAATGATTAGTGACGGTCTGTGGAGCATCGAACCGATTAAGGTAAAGGCCGTCACCAAAACCCTGGGCGAGTTCCTCGAACTTGACCCGGGTGCTGCTGGCGAACGGTTGGCGGATGCTCATCACGTCGGCCACGTCGATTTTTTCGTAGGCCGTCAGCAACTGCTGGGCCACGTCGTACATCTGTTGATTCTTGACTGAACATTGCTGCACTTGTGTGTCACGTTCCGTGAGTTGCGCCTGCAAACGTGCGCGCTCGGTTTCTTTGCCCCGGGCGATTACCAGCAAGTCTTCATAGGCTTTCTTGAACTTGCCCACCTGCTCATTGCTCGCGGCCACCTGGGCCTGGGCCTGGCTGTGCAGACTCTGTTGCTGGCCCACCAGTTGCTCGGCCACGCCACGGGTCTTTTCCAGTTCGGCGGTCAGTTGCTTGACCTGCGCCTGGGCCTGCTTGGCCTGGGTTTCGGCGGCGATGCGTGCGGCACTGGCCTGGGCCTGCTCGCTTTGCAGCGCCTGCAACTGCTGGGTAGTGCTGCGCAGCTGAGTGCGCAGGCGCTCCTCCATGCCTTCAGCCGAAGCGCCGGTGGTGACGAGCAGTAGAAGCAGGCCGCAAATTCGCGTGTTCATGAGCTTTCTCCGGCGCATCAGAAGCGCGTGTTGAGTTCCAGTTGCATGACATCCACTTCAAACGGCGCGCCATACACTTCGGAGGCGCTGAGCCAACGGGCACTGGCGTAGATGTTCTTGTCGAGGCCGTAGTTGGCACCGATGAAATAGCCCTTGGCGTTGGTGCCGCCAAGGTGGAACGAGGAGTCGTTGAAGCCGTCCGGCAAGGCATCCGGCTGGATGTATTTGTAGCCGGCCAGCACGTTCCAGTCGCCCTTCTTGCGCATCTCCAGCGCACTGCCGAGGGTGAACTGCACCAGCAGCGCATTGCCGCCACTTTCAAACTGGCCGTCGCTGTTGAGATTGTTGACGATCTGGCCTTCGCTGCGCTTGAGCATCTCGCCCTTGTCGTAGGCCAGGTTGTGGATGAAGTTGGTCTGGCTGCGCAGCTTGAGGTCCTCCGGCAGCTCGCTGTCCCACGCCAGGTTGAGGTCCAGCACGTTGAACTTGGACGCCAGGCCGACGAATTGCGGTTGCGGGGTCAGGCCAGGCGTTGCCGGGTTGGGGGTGATGTCTCGCAGCAGGAACACGCTGTTGCCCTTCTGCATGAAGGCCAGGCGCGTGCCATCGGTATCGCACGCCGGCTGGCCGGCCCACGGCGAGCAAGGGCTGGAGCGTTCGCCCTGGATATCGCCGAAGTGGTAGTAGGCCATCGAGCCCTTCAGGCTGTTGCTGCGGTTGATCTTCCAGTCGGCGCCGATCTGCCCGCCGAACAGCCATTTGTTTTCGCTCTCGTCCTTGTCGAAGCCGTTGGTGGTGGCGGTGTCGGGGCTGTATTCCACCGGGAACGCGCCGAGGGTGCCGAACAGGCCCCAGTCGCTGTTGAGCTTGTGGTTGAAGATCGCCGCCACACCGTCGAAGTTGAGGTCGCCGGAATACATCATGTCGGTGGAATAGAACGGGTTGGCAAAACGTCCGGCGGTCAGGGTCATGTAGTCGGTGGTCTTCCAGGTGAGGTAGCCCTGGTCGAGCCAGATGTCTTTCTTGCCGAAGCCGCCGCCCAGGGTCTGGGTGGTGGACACCGGGTTGTTGTCGTTGCCGGTGCCGAGGCGGATGCCGGCGGTCCATTCCGGCGAGATAACGGCTTTCATGCCCAGGCGGGCGCGCAGGCGGAACAGGTTCTCGCGGTCTTCGCGGGTGTTGAGCAGCGGCGGCAATTTGGTGTTGGTGTTCTTGTTCACGTCGTAGGGGCCGCTGTCGTTGAGCTTGGCGTAATCGACGATTTCATTGCTGTTGTTGCCCGAGAAATAGCGCGACTCATCCCGCAGGCGAATATCGCCGTCGAAGCTGATGCGCGAGACCCACTCCGGGAACGTGTTGGGCTGGGCCCAGTTTTCCTGCTTGGCGGTGGCCATGACCTCGGCCTTGACCTGGTCGCGAATCTGGTCGCGCACCGCTGCCGGCACGTACTGCACCCGCACATCGCCGGGGGCCGCAGTTGGACCTGCCGCTACTGCCGTGGCGGTGCTGGCCTGACGTGCCTGCTGAGCCTCTTTTTCAGCCTGGGCGATCAGCCCGTCGGCCTGTTCCTGCTTGAGCACACCTTGCTGCACCAGCAGGCGGATCAGGTTGATCGTGGCGTTTTCCGAAGGCGCGGCGGCGGCCGTCGCCTGGCCGACCAGGGTCGCGATGACCATGCCGACCGCCAGGGTCAATCGATTCACGTGGGAAATCATCTGCACACAACTCCTGTAGAAAACTGCAAAAAAGGGTTCGATCAATCCGGGCGCCGGCCCTTGAGGGACAGGCGTACCGGCAGGGTCATTGAGGTGGGTGTGCGTTCCTTCAGCCGCGGTGTGGCACGCAATGCGGCCAGCACCTGGGCGTCGGTGTCGGCGTCGCCGCTGGACTTGGCCAGCTCCACGCGCGTCACCTCGCCGTCTGCGCTCAGCCACAGGTCGGCCTGCACCGTGTAGGCCTTCTTGCGCAGCTCCGGGTCTTCCCGCAGCAGGCGCTGGAACACCCCGGCCAGGTACTGCTTGAACGTCCCGGTACCGAGCCCGCCACCACCGGAACCGGCCATGCCGCCGCCCTTGCCGGCACCGATGTTGAAACCGTCGGTACCGGACTGAGCGTCGCCGTCGATCTGCATCGGGTTGGCCAGGTCGTCTGCTGGCGAAGGCGGTGCCTCTTCCTCGGGCTTGACCTCGTCGGGGGTCGGCGTGGGTTCCGGCTCGGGGATTTTTTCCTGCACCTCGGGCTCCGGTTCCTTGGGTTTTTCCGGCGGCGGTGGTGGCGGTGGCGGCAACGGAATAATCGTCGGCACCTTGGGCGCTTCACGGCGCACGCCACTCATGTCATTGGCCCACTGCCAGAGAAACCAGGCAGCCACGGCGCCCAGCAGCAGGCCAATGCCCCACTTCAGCGGGCGCAATGGCGGCTTGTTCTTGAGGGGCGTCGGCGTGATCGGCATCTGTGCGGTCATGACTCAGCCCTGGCTCGGTTTGCCGGTGACCAGCCCGACCTGGGACAGCTCCAGGCGACGCAGCAGGTCGAGCACTTCGATGACCTTCTGGTACTGCACCATGGCGTCGCCGCGCACGATCACCGGGAAGTCCGGGTTCAGCGCTTTCTCGATGCGCAGGCGCTCTTCGAGTTCAGGCAAGGTCACCGGGTAAGCGTCGAGAAACACCTGGCCGCCATCGTTCACCGAGATGGCCTTGGTCTTGGCCTCGGACAGCGATACCGAAGCACTGGCCTTGGGCAGGTGGATCTGGATCCCCGAGACCTGGGCGGTGGCGGTGAGGATAAACATCACCAACACCACCATCAGCACGTCCACCAGGGGCGTGATGTTGATGCTGTCGACGGGGGCGTCATCGTCATCGTCGTGGGAGGCATTCACGGAAGCCATGCTGATTCTCCTCAGGCCGGGACGTGGGCGTGGTGGTCGCGACGGTGCGCCGCTTCACTGTGCTGGCTCTCGCCGTGCATCTCCGCCAGGCGGGTGATGAACTCGTCGACGAACACGCGCATGTCGGCGCTGACTTCCTTGTTGCGGGTAATCAGGCGGTTGTAGCCAAACAGCGCGGGGATCGCGACAAACAGGCCCATGGCCGTGGCCAGCAAGGCCGCCGCCATACCCGGGGCGATGGCGTTGATGTTCACGTCGCCGGCCATCGCCGTGCCGAGGAACACCACCATGATCCCCAGCACGGTGCCGAGCAGGCCGATATACGGGCCACCGGCAATCGCGTTGGAGAGGGTCGACAGCTTGGCGCCGAGTTGCTGGTTTTCCCGGGTACGCACGCCGTCCATGGAGCAGCGGATGGCTTCGATGGTGGCTGCCGAGACCGACGAGGTGTCGGCGCCCTGGGCGCGGCGAGTGCGGATTTCCTTGACCGCGACCCGGTACAGGCGCCACAGCGAGGAATGGGTCAGGCGCTCGGCCAGCAACGCGTCGTCGTAGTACATCTCCAGGCGCGTACCGATCTGTGCGAATTGCTCGCGGAAGATATCGTTGGCAGCACTCACGCGACTGACCTGGCGGTTCTTGCGGAGCATGATGAACCACGACTGGAACATCATCCCCACCAGCACCAGGATGATCACCCAGGCATCCACCGGCACCGCCTTGAGCAGGAACCCCAGGCTGCCGAAGCCGAAGCCCGACTGTTCTTCATCCACGCCATAGGCCACCAGTTTCGACTCGGCGCCCTGGGCCGTGGCATCGGCCAGCAACAGGGCTGCCGGGCGCGCGACCTTGGACAAGCGCAGTTCGTCCATGGCCCCGGTAAACGGCAGGTGCCCGCCGGCGGCTTCCGGCAAATCGGCACCGATGGCCAGTTGCGAATTGAACGCCGGCATCGCCACTGCGAGGGTCGCGGTCTCACGGCCGTTGACGTACAGCGAGACCTTGTCGCCCTCGGCGGTGAACGCCAGGTGCTGCCATTGGCCGGGGTTCAGCGGCTGGGTCGAGACGGCGCGCTGGCCGTCGATTTCAATAAACGGCATGCCCTGGTTCAAGCCCAGCAACAGGCTGTGGGCGCCCTCGCGACGGGCCACCACCACTTGCTCGCCGCTGGCCTGGTCGACCCGCAACCAGGCGCTGAAAGTGAAGGCGCCGCCCGCTGCGTGTTGCAGCGACGGGCTGGCTGGCAGCAGCAACGGCTGGCCACTGAACTGCAAGGCCCGGCCGATCACGCCGTCGATGCTCGCACCGGTGGCGTTTACGGCAGTGTTGCCGTAGGCCGTGGTGTCCCGGGGCGGCGTGCCGTTGGCGCCGTCGAAGTGGTAGAGCGCGGTGTAGTTCGGGTCGAAGGTCAACTGGCCGTTGGCGGTGGCCGGCGCCTTCTGGTTGCCGTAGTACATCCACAGGTCCTGGCGCTGGCCGCCTTCGACCTTGGGCACATCGACCCAGATCAGCGCCATGCCCATCAGCGGGTCGAAGCTTTCGATCTGGTGGTTGAACACAGTCTTGTCATCGGCGCTGACAAAGCGCAGGTCGGCGCCGTCGTCCTTGACCCCGTCAAAGCTGAAGTTGCCGGTGTGCAGGCGCACCAGCAACGCAGTGCGGCCCAGGGCCTGGCTGATGGCTGCGCCCTGGGAGGTGGTGTCCACCGTGATCTGTTTACGGTAGTGCCAATCGTCCTGCCACCAGGCATGGGCGGTGGCCGGGAGCGCGAAGCCCAGGCAGATCAACAGGCTCAGAAATAGGCGTTGCATGTCAGGAGTCTCCGAAAAAAGGGGTCAGAAAGTCGCCTGCACACTGAAGTGCAGTCGCGAGTCCTGTTTCTGGGTATTTGGGCCTTCAAGCAGCGGGTAGCCCCAATCCAGGCTGCCGGACAACCACTTGCTCAAACTGGCGCGGGTGCCGAGGCCGACACTGGCCAGGCTGTATTCGTCTTCCTGCTCGGGCAGCGGGTCATGCAGGCGCAGGCGTGCGCCTTCGGCAAACGCGTAGAAGCGCCACTCCTGCACGTAGCTGCCGAGAAACTTGGCCAGGGACGGCGTGCGCAGCTCCTGGGACAACAGGTAGCCTTCGTCGCCGGTGCGCTCGGCGGCGAGATACCCGCGTACCGACGTAGCGCCGCCAGCGGAATATTGCTCGTTGGACACCAGCGGCCCCGAGGCCAGCTGGAAGCCGGCCTTGGACGCCGACTGCCAGTCGTTGCCGAAGGTGTAGGTGTAATTCAGGTCACCCTTGAGCACCGCAAAACTCGGGCTGGCCTTGTCACGCTTGTACTGGAACTCCTCGGCGTCGCTGCCGTAGCCGAAGAACGCGCGGGTACCCACCACCAGGCTCAAGCCCAGCCCCAATTGCGACTGCTCGGTGTAGCGGTAGCCGTTGTAGCCGAAGGTCAGCGGTGCGTACTTCAGCGGGATATCGTCCGTGCTGCCGCCAAACTTCATCTGCTCCTTGAAGTCCTTGAAGTCGACCCCGGCAGAGAACGAATTGGCCCAATTGCCACTGGCCGGCAGGCTGTAGATCGCCGACACGCCATAGGAATGGCCCTTGCCCAACACGTTGCTGCCGCCGATGGTGGCGATGTTGCTGTCGGACTGATAACCGGAGAACTGCAGGCTCCAGCGATCAGTCAGCGGCGCGGTGTAGGAGCCCGACCAGACCTTGGCGTTGTCGCTGTCCTGGGGCGCGGTGAAGTAGGTCAGGGAAATGCTGTGGCCCAGTTGCCAGAGGTTGTCGTAACCCAGGGTCGCGACGCTGCGCAGCTCCTTGGTGTCGGCGCTGTAGTCGTTGTTCAGGCCGAGGCTGGCGTGCCAGGGGTTCTGGTCTTCCACCTGCAGGTCGACGTCCATGGTGCCGGGGCGCTGGCCCTCGCGGACCAGCGGCGTGACCTGCCGCCCGGCGCTGCGATTGAGGCCGGCGAGTTGGGTTTGCACGCTGGTGAAATCCGGAACCGCGCCCTCCTTCAAGCCGGGTACTTCGTCGCGGATTTCCACCGGCGAATAGTGCTTGGCGCCGACCACGCGGACGCGCCCGACCTTGGTTTCGCTGACCTGCAGGTAAACGATTCCGTCATCGACCTTCTGCTCCGGCAGTTCGACGAACACCGACTGATAGCCGCGTGCCTGATAGATCTTCTGCAGGGCATCCCGGGCGCCTTCGATGTCGGCGAGGGTCTTTTGCGGGCCGAGAAACGGGTACACCGCCTCTTCGATCGCACGAGCGTCGAGCACGGTGTTGCCGCGCACGAAGTACTCGTTGACGTCCACCAGCCGTGCCGGAGGCTCGGGCTGGGTGCCCTGCTCTTCGGCCTGTAGCGGTTGCGCCAGTGCACCCAGCGTCAGCCAGCACAGCGCCAGCGTTGATTTGAACAGATGCTCCACACCGCCCCCTGGTCTACTAAGAATGATTGCCGTCGCCGTTTGCCCGGCGTTTGGCCTGTTCAATTGCTGGATATCGAGGTGCTGCCGTGCCGGGCGAGCCAGGTGTGCAGCAGGGCGAAGTTCAGGGAGAACTCCGGCATGTGCAGCAAGGCGCCACAGAACACTTCACCGATGATTTTCTGGATCAACTGCACCGCCTGCGGGTTGTTCAGGAACGTGGCGATGTCGCGTTGCAGGAGGTTGATGCCCCAGACTTTCTGGTTCAGGTCGAGGCCGACGAACCAGCGGAACAGCAGGTTGTAGTTGAGTTGTTCGTGCAGTTGCTGTTCGTTGGGGACTGAGTACAGGAGTTGCAGCAGCAGGATCTGCAAGACGGTCTGGGGGGCGATCTGGGTGCCGGGTTGGGCCTGGAGCAGGTCGCGGTGGAGGTCGAGGATGTCGTCGATCTGCGGGCGCAGCAAGACCAGTGAATGGCCTGCGGGGATGTAGCTGGAGACTTCCTTGAGCGCGCCTTGCCAGTCGTCCTGGGAGACGATCCATACCCACGGTGCGCCATAGCGGTAGACCGAGACCGGTTTTTTGCGTGCGGCTTCGACGATCTTTGACAGGCGCTGGTCGAGCTCCTGCATGCCGACTTTCGAGTAACGTTCCATAGTTCCCATTCGCCCCACTCCTGGCATCCTGCTTGCGGCTCTGACGTCGCCTTTTTTGGCGGTGTTGAGCGCGTTACATAGCCAAGACGGGGGTCGCTGGGGACTACCGAACTTTTGTCATAAAAGCTTCTTTTTTGGGGCGGGGTGAGGTGGGCATATCCGTTGCTGCGGTCAGGGCTGGTATTGGTTCCGCTCTTACAGCGGCTCACTTTTGGAGTGTTGTGAAGCAAAATCAAAAGCTAAAGCGGGCACGGTTCAAATGTGGGAGCTGGCTTGCCTGCGATGGCATCGCCTCGGTGTATCTGAAAAACCGAGGTGTCTGCATCGCAGGCAAGCCAGCTCCCACAGAAAAGCAGAACCACGGAGTGCGGGCATGCCGAGCCTAGGCGAGGCACCGAGTGGTGGGGCAGAGACCTTTTGGTTACTTTTGGCTGGGCCGGCATTCCGGGCGTTTGCCAAAAGTGACCCGCTGTAAGAGCGGAACCATAGGCGGCCGTTACCTAAATAATGGATATGTACCCCGAACAAAAACCTCAGCGCACCAAGCTAAAATCCAACCGCCCATCACGCACCGGCGGACACCAGTAATACCCCCCAGTCAACGGCTTGCTAATGCGATACAACCCATCAACAATCCCATCCTCAAGCCCACTCATCCGCCGCAGTTGGGCTTCAAACGCATCAAACGAATGCCCAAACGCCAGGAACATCAACCCCGCCTGACCATTCTCGGCCCATGGCATCGACCGCCGCACCACAAACGCCTCCGGGGTAAAACTCTCCTGAGCCGTACGCTTGGTGTGCGCCGACTCCGGCGCGTCCTCCAGCTCCTCATTATCGCCATGGCGCCGACCAATAATGTGGTCCCGCTCCAGAGCTGGCAACGCCGCAAACCCATCCAGATCATGCTGCCACTGCTGGATCGCCGCAAAACTCGCACCACCCTGCGCCACCGCAGCCTCCACCGCCGCATCATCATGCGGATTCTCAGTGCCATCCTCATAGTCGGTCAGATCAAACCCGGTCTTGTAGCGAAACCCCTCGGTCATCTGCACCAGACCAAACCCCGGCGCCAGGGCCTTCTCGAACGCCCGGCTGCGCAACAGCAACTCACCGCGATCCACACCGTGCAACCAGACCCACAGCGCCTGCTGGGTCGACGGATTCTCCGCCCCCGGCCCGCTCACATGAGGGAACGCCCGCAACCCGTCAATCCGGGCGCCAAGGGCATTGACCAGCGGCTCACCAAAACCGACCACCGCACTGGCGTCCACCAACTGCACCAGCGCATCCAGTGCGGCAGGCACGGCATCCAGCGACTCAATGGCAAAAAACAGATGGCGTGCCTGCAACGGCACCGGTGCGGCAAGAATGCCCGGCTGGTACTGACTCATGTGAACTCCTTCAAGAAAGCCGCGCAGTTTACCCGGCGAGCTCACGGTTGTGCTCAAGGTTTTCCAAGGTTCGCGGGTTAATGCGTCTAGCCCTTGCCACACGGGGCGTTGATGGGTGAATCTCTAGTCACGTTTTGCAACCACTCCAGGGGTAGCGACATGACCACCGACAACCTGCTCGCCCAGCTGTTTCCCACTGCCGCCGAGATTCCCGAGCAATTCCGGCTCGCGGCGCCCATCGAACAACGTGATTACCTGGTCGGCGGCCAGTTGCATGTGTGGAACGGCCCTTTGGCCGAAGTACGCAGCCCGGTGCAGTTGCGCGGCACCGACGGTGACACGCCGGTGATCATCGGCAGCACCCCGCTGCTGGACGCCGATACCGCCTTGACCGCCCTCGACGCTGCCGTGGCCGCCTACGACCGTGGCCAGGGGGCGTGGCCGACCATGCGCGTGGTGGATCGCATCCAGCATGTCGAAGCGTTTTTGCGGCGTATGCGCGAACAGCGTGACGCAGTGGTCAAGCTGCTGATGTGGGAGATCGGCAAGAACCTCAAGGACTCGCAGAAAGAGTTCGACCGCACTTGCGACTACATCACCGACACCATCAACGCCCTCAAGGAACTCGACCGCCGCTCCAGCCGCTTCGAGCTGGAACAGGACACCCTGGGGCAGATCCGCCGGGTGCCGCTGGGCGTGGCGCTGTGCATGGGCCCCTACAACTACCCGCTGAACGAGACCTTCACCACGCTGATCCCGGCGCTGATCATGGGCAACACCGTGGTGTTCAAGCCGGCCAAGCTCGGCGTGCTGCTGATTCGCCCGTTGCTGGAGGCGTTCCGCGACAGCTTCCCGGCCGGCGTGATCAACGTGATCTACGGCAGCGGCCGCGAAACCGTCAGCGCGCTGATGGCCAGCGGCAAGATCGATATCTTTGCGTTTATCGGCACCAACAAGGCCGCCAGCGATTTGAAGAAACTGCACCCGAAACCGCACCGGCTACGCGCGGCGTTGGGCCTGGATGCAAAGAATCCCGGGATCGTGCTGCCGCAGGTCGACCTGGACAATGCGGTCAACGAAGCTGTCACCGGTTCGCTCTCGTTCAACGGCCAGCGTTGCACCGCGTTGAAGATCCTGTTTGTGCATGAGGATGTGGTCGACAGCTTTATCGAGAAATTCAACCGCAAGCTGGCGACCCTCAAGCCTGGCATGCCGTGGGAAGACGGTGTGTCGCTGACGCCACTGCCCGAGCAGGGCAAGGTGGATTACCTCGGCGGCCTGGTGACCGACGCACTGGCCCATGGCGCCAAGGTGGTGAACGAGAATGGCGGCGCCAGCCGTGGCTCGTTTTTCTACCCGGCGGTGCTGTACCCGGTGAACCCGCAGATGCGCGTGTACCACGAGGAGCAGTTCGGTCCGGTGGTGCCGATCGTGCCTTACCGCGACCTGGAGACGGTGATCGACTACGTGCTGGAGTCGGACTTCGGCCAGCAACTGAGTATCTTCGGCACCAGCCCGAGGGAAGTCGGGCGCCTGGTGGACGCGTTCGCCAACCAGGTGGGCCGGATCAACATCAATGCCCAGTGCCAGCGCGGGCCGGACAGTTTCCCGTTCAACGGCCGCAAGAACTCGGCCGAGGGCACGCTGTCGGTACATGATGCGTTGCGGGTGTTTTCGATCCGTACCCTGGTGGCGACCAAGTTCCAGGCGAGCAACAAGGAACTGGTCAGTGACATCCTGCAGGAACGCACGTCGAGCTTTCTGACCACTGACTATATTTTCTGAGCCCGACACCGATCTAAAAATGTGGGAGCGGGCTTGCTCGCGAAAGCGGTGGTTCAGTCGCCGGATGTATTGACTGACACGCCGCCTTCGCGAGCAAGCCCGCTCCCACATTGGAACTGAGTGAAGCCTGAACAACGAGGTTACCCTGATACCAATGAATCTCCCTCTCTTCGCCCGCCGCTTGCTGCGTCCGTTGCTGGACCCGTACCGGCGCTACCGTCACGCCAAGTTGATCCACGCGGTGCGGGTTTCCATTGGGTTGCTCGCAACGATCCTGCTCACCACCGGCATCAACCTGCCCCATGGTGAGTGGGCCTCGGTGACGATGCTGATCGTGATCGGCGGTTTGCAGCACCACGGCAATATCGGCAAGAAAGCCGTCGAGCGCGCCTACGGCACGTTGATCGGCGCCAGCGTCGGTTTGCTGCTGGTGCTGCAACAGGCGTATCTGGGGCAACCGCTGTTGACGTATTTGCTGATGTCGGTGGTGTGCGGGTTCTTTTCCTATCACGCCATCGGCAAGGGCGGATACATCGCGTTGCTGTCGGCCATCACCGTATTTATCGTTGCGGGCCATGGCGATAATCCGATATCGGACGGGTTGTGGCGCACGGTCGACATCCTGATCGGCATCGTCCTGGCCCTGGCGTTTTCCTTCGCCCTGCCGCTGTATGCGGTGTATTCCTGGCGCTACAACCTGGCCAGTGCCTTGCGCGATTGCGCGGCGATTTATAGCCGGATCATCAGCGGCCAATCGGTCACCGATGATGAACACCTCAAGCTGCTGAATCGCCTGAACGCCGCGATGCTGCAACTACGCTCGCTGATGCCATCGGTCTCCAAGGAAGTGCGGATTTCCATGACCGAGCTGGACACCCTGCAGCGGCATTTGCGGATGTGCATCAGCACCCTGGAGATCCTCGGCAACACCCGCCCCGACCCACGGGACAAGGAAGCCCTGGCGCGCATGCAGGTGGCGTTGAAAGCCGAGCACCGGCAGATTCGGGTGCAGTTGATCGGGATGGCGCGGGCGTTGCAATCCGGGGCCACCGACCGGCTGGAACGTCCGAGCACCACGCCGACCCACGAACAGACCTTTGAAGTGCCGGTGGTCAACGCGTTGGACGGTTACCGGTTATTGACCCTGCAACTGGCAGCCAATATTGACGCCATGCGCCAGCGCCTGGCCAAGAGCGCCAGCCACTGGAAAATCTGATCAGCCCCGGTGCAGCGCCTGTATCAACAGCTGCTGCAACGCCTGTAACCGGGGCTCGGGGCTGTCCTCGGCAAAGCGCAACACGTTCGCCACTTCGGGCAGCGGCATCCGCTGGTCGAAGGGGCGATACACTTCCACGCGCTTGTCGAGATGGTCACTGCTGAGCAGGCCGATGCCCAACCCGGCGGCGATGGCCGATACCACACCCCCCACCGACCCACATTCCACCACCACCTGCCAGCGAATGCCCAAGGCGCTCAGGCGTTCCTGGGCCAGTTGCCGGTAAAAACAGCCGGGGCCGAAGGTGATCAGCCGCACGCATTCGTCAGGCGCAGGCTGCCAGCCGGGCCGGGCGCACCAGTGCACCTGTTCGGTCCACAGCAATTGGTCCCGCGCTTCGATACGCGGGATGAAATCCTGGTGCAGCGCCAGGTCCAGCTCACGGTCCACCAGGGCCTGGCGAAGCACGTGGCTCTGCTCCACCACAATTCGCACATCCAGTTGGCGGTGTTGCCGGGAAAACTGGCCGAGCAAGTTCGACAACTCGGCCATCGGCACCTGTTCGGTGGCGCCCAGGCGGATGGAACCTTGTAACTGCACCGGATTGAAATGCGTCAGCGCCGCGTCGTGGGCGCCTGCGCAACGACATCCGTGGGGCCGTGCTGCAGGTGGTGCAAAACGCCGGGCACTTTCTGATGGAGGATGCGCCGGAACGGGTGAGTGAGTACCTTGTAGACTTTATCGGCCAGGTTCACAGTAAACGCTGCCTGCCATTTGTCGGGATTACACAAGCCAATAGACTTCACACTTTCTCTTACATATTTTTCACGTTTTATTCACATCCAGAGACGTAGGGTAAAGCCTCATCCGTTACAAACGTTGTAGTTAAAAACCCGCCGCCCCAGCGGGTTTTTTTTGCCCGGGATTTGAGTGGGCACACGGTTTCTGGAGAGAGGAGTCGAAGCAAACCGGCTCATTGCGAGCCGGTCTTGATGGGTCAACGAGCCACCTTGTTGACAGGCGACGCCGCTTGCTCACGTATCGCGCGCTGGGTATCGAGCACCCGCGCCAGGGCCGTTTCGGCTTCAGGACTTTGCTGCGGCACACGAATCGCCGCCGACACCAGGGTAATCAGCTTGGCCATGACCTCGGCATCCGTGGCCGGGCGTCCCAGGCTCATGGAGTTCATCAGCAAACGCAGCTCGGTACCGGCCATCACCCCGGAGATCGCCTTGAGGGCAAATTGCAGGCGCACCCCCAGCTCGTTGCGCGGCAAGTCCGGAAGCGCCAGGGCGAAGGCTTCGAAGAAGCGCTGGAACACCGGCTGGTAATGCACCTTGAGGTATTCCTGGATAAACGGCGACGTGTCGCTGTACACCCGCCCCAGGAACCGGATGAATGAACGCCCTTCCCCGCTGGCCGGGTCGCTGCGTTCCAGGCCCATGGCCGGGGCGAACAGCACCCCGAGCAAGGTGTCGCAATCCAGCGGGCCGTCGGATTCGGCTTCGCACCGGGCGAGCAACTCCAGGCGCTGCTCGTTGAGCGGCTCCAGGCGCTGCATCAGCAGGGTTTTCATCAGGGAGTCCTTGTCCCCGAAGTGGTAATTCACCGCAGCGAGATTGACCTGGGCCCTCTCGGTTATCTGCCGCAACAAAACAGCGTCATAGCCGTATTTGATGAAAAGAGCCTCTGTCGCATCCAGCAATCGGGTCTTGGTAACGTTTGGAGCGCTGAGTTTCTTCGCGACCATAGGGATTGGGGTTCCACTGCGGAAATATTGTTTTAAAAATTAATTTGATTTTTTATACCGGGGCCGCTGCCTGAAAGCAAGTAGTGACACAGCGCCATACTATTCAAAGCCAACAGCAACGGGCTCATTGAGGGTAGCTGATGGATTTTTGCAGCGCCGGAAACGTCCCTTTGAAGAATCGTTTCAAAGGGTAAAACCGCTCTATATCCATGGCTGGCGGAACGGCTGGATCGCGGTTAGTATTCAAACAATATTTTAAAAACAAGAAATAAAACCAGTCCGTGACGTGTACCAGGCAGCTCCTGAACTTGTTACAAGGATTTTCGGGGGAAGCACGGCGCTGTCGAGGCTGCAGGCGTAGTCATGATGACAGATACCCCCGCGCACCCAGGCTTTATCTCCTTGCAAGGCATCGGCAAAAGCTATCAGCTGGCCGGTCAACACCTGTCGATTCTCAATGATGTATGCCTGGCCATCGAAACCGGTGACAGCTGCGGCATCCTCGGCGCCTCCGGCTCCGGCAAAAGTACCCTGCTCAATATTCTCGGCCTGCTGGATTTGCCCGACTACGGCCAGTACCGCTTTGCCGGCCATGACATCTTCAGCGCCAGCCCCGATCAACTGGCGGCGATCCGCAATCAGCAGATCGGTTTCGTCTTCCAGAGTTTCAACCTGCTGCCACGCCTCAGTGCCCTGGACAACGTCGCCCTGCCCCTGAGCTACCGCGGCGTGTCACGCCACGACTCGGTGGAACAGGCCCTGCGCATGCTCGACCAGGTGGGCCTGGCCGAGCGCGCCCACCATCGCCCGGCCGACCTTTCCGGCGGCCAGCGCCAACGGGTCGCCATCGCCCGGGCATTGGTCGGCAACCCGTCGGTGATCCTCGCCGACGAACCCACCGGCAACCTCGACAGCACCACCGCCCAGGAGATCATGGACCTGTTGCTGGCGCTCAATCGCGAGCAGCAGGTGACGCTGATCATCGTCACCCACGACCCGCACATTGCCGAACGCCTGAATCGCAAGATCCTGGTGCGCAATGGCGTGGTGCAAGAGGCCGGGCGCCTATGAGCCTGCGGGTCGAACAAAGCCTGAGCCAGTTGCTGTACGAGGCGTTTGTCAGCCTGCGCACCCTGGGCAAGCGCTCGATCCTGGCCTTGCTGGGCATCGTCATCGGCAGTTCCTCGGTGGTGGCGCTGATCAATATCGGGCACAACGCCGCCGAAGACGCGGCGATGATTTTCAAGGACATGGGCACCGACACCCTGGTGGCGCAATTCCCGCCCAGGGGTGCCAGCACTGCGCAAATGCCCGCCAGCCTGGACCTGGAAGCCGTGCGCCGCAGCGTTCCAGGCATTGCCCATATCGGTGCGGTCTCGCTGTTCAGCGGGCCAGTGGTGTTCCATGGCCGTACCTGGAACGCAAGCCTCGTCGGCAGTACGCCGGACCTCAAGGATGCCATGCGCCTGTCGGTGCGCGACGGGCGCTTCCTGTCGAGTTTCGATGCTGGGGAAACCTATGCGGTCGTCGGTGACCAGGTCGTCCAGGCCTTGAGCGTGCCCGGCGACCCGCTGCAACTGGGCGACCGGGTACGTATCAACGATTACCTGTTCCTGATCGTGGGCATTCTGCACAGCCAGCCCCGGGCAATGCTGATTCCCGTACAGGCCAACGAATCGCTGTTCGTCCCCGCCCCGGGCATGCGCCGGATCTACGCCAGCCCGCAAATCGGCAACGTGATCATCCGTGCCACCCCCGGCCAGGATATGGAACGCCTCGCCCAGGACTCAGCCGTGGCACTGCGAGCCCAGCTCACCGACCACGATGTCGACATTCAGGTGCCCCAGCAAATGATCGATGGCATGACCCGCCAAAGCCGGACCTTCGCCTACCTGCTGCTGGCCCTGGGCGCGATCTCCCTGGTGGGCGGCGGCGTCGGCGTGATGAACGTGATGCTGATGAACGTCTCGGAGCGGCGCCGGGAAATCGGGATTCGCATGGCCCTCGGGGCGCGCCAGCGCGACATTCGCAACCTGTTCCTGCTGGAAGCCGTGACCCTGACCGCCGTGGGTGCGGTATGCGGCGCGGTACTGGGCATGACCGCCGCGTACCTGTATGCCAGGCTGTCCGGCTGGCAGTTTTCCCTGGCGGTGGCCGCGCTGCCGCTCGGGGTCGGCAGCACGTTGCTGGTGGGGCTGTTTTTCGGGATCTATCCGGCGGTGTCGGCCTCGCGGCTGCAGCCGGTGGAGGCCCTGCGCGATGAATAAACGCCTGCTGTTGTTGACCACCTTGGTAAGCCTGCACAGCGTGGCCGCCGACGTGGTGATTCGCCCCTCCGCGCCCAGTACCACCCGCAGTGGCTATGAACGCAGCGTGTCGCTGAATGCCCAGTCCACCACCCTGACCCTGGGGGATGCGGTGTACCTGGGCCTGCGCAACAACCCGGCGATTCGCAGCGCGTACCTGCAACGGGTGGCGCAGAAATTCGACCTGCGGGTAGCTGAAGACACGTTCAACCCCAAGCTGACCCTGAACAGCTACTACCGCACGACTAAAGGCACTGAAGACAGCTCCCGCAACGCTAACCTCGCGCCCAATGCCACCTTGCTCGGTGAGTACGGCACGCGCCTGAGCATGAACTGGACCCAACAACTGAACAACGCCGATCGCGCCGGACGCTACCGCAGCGACGGCCTCGACCTGTCGCTGATCCAACCGCTGATGCGCGGTGCCGGCTGGGACGCCACCACCGCCCCGCTGCGCCTGTCACGCCTGTCGGAACAGGCCAACCGCCTGAACCTCAAGGCCAACGTGGCGCAAACCATCAGCAACATCATCGCCACCTACCGCGAGTTGCTGCGGGCCCAGGAACAACTGAGCATCGTGCAGGACGCCCTCAAGCGCTCCGGCATTTTGCTTGAAGTGAACAAGGCACTGATCAGTGCCGGGCGCATGGCCGAGTTCGAGATTGTGCAGACCGAAGCCGATATCGCCACCCAGCAACTGGGGGTGGAAGAAGCCCAGAACCAACTGGACACCAGCCGCCTGGCCCTGCTGCGCCTGCTGGCCCTCGACCTGTCGACACCGATCCGCGCCACCGAGGCCCTTGAAGCCAGGCCCATGGACATCGATAAACGCCAGGCTTTCGTGCTGGCGCAGAACCAGCAGCCGGAATACCTCGCCACCCTGCTCGGCAGCCAGCAGGCCGACCTCAACCTGGTGATCGCCAAGGACTCCGGCCGCTGGCAAGTGGACCTGGTGGCCGGTGCCAACCAGATTCGGGCCGCCACCAATGACGATAACGGCTACAACAGCAATCGGCGCTGGGACAGCTACGCGGGCGTGCAGGTGCAGATTCCCATCGGCGACATCAGCACTCGCCAGGCCGAGGTGCACGCGCGGGTCGATGTGGAAAACCAGGAGATCATCATCGCCGACGCCCGCCAGCAACTGGAGCGCGACGTCAACGATGTGGTGCGCGACCTGGGCACTCGCTGGCGCCAGTATGAAATTTCCCAGCGGGCGGTAGAGTTGTCCAAGCGCAAGATCGAAATCGAACGGGAAAAACTCAGCGCCGGGCGCTCCACGAACTTCCAGGTGTTGAGTTTCGAAACCGACCTGCGCAACGCCGAGAACTCGCGGCTCAATGCGCTGATTGCCTATTTGAACGCCCAGACTCAGCTCGACTTGACCTTGGGCATGACGCTGGAAAGTTGGGAAATCGCCCTCAATGACTACTAATAAGAAGCGCCTGTTGGGCGCCGTGTTGATTGTGCTGGTGGCTGGCGTCGGCATTTCGCTGCTCAGCCGTCAAAGCCCGGCCGCCAACCAGCCCGGCAACGCCGAGCAGTGGCTGGCGGTGAAGGTCGACCCGCTGGTGCATCAGATCGGCCTGGTGGGCAAGATCGAGCCTGACACCACCATCACCCTCACCGCGCCGTTCGACGGTAATGTGCAGGCCAACCTGGTGGAACAGGGCCAGCGGGTCGAGGCCGGGCAGGTGCTGCTGCGCATGGACCCGGCCACCCTCGAAGTGCAACTGCGCGACGCCCTCTCCGCCCAGCTCAAGGCCCGGCGCACGGTGCAGGAAATGCAGGACTGGGACAGCGGCCAGCAAGTCGGGCGCGCCCGCCGCACCCTGCGCACTGCCGAAATGACCGCCAGCAACACCCAGCGCAAACTCACCGAAAGCGAAAACCTGTTCAAGCGCGGCATCATCCCGCGTAACGAACTCGACGACCTGAAACAACAGGCCACCCAGCAACAACTCGACCTGACGGCCGCCCGCGCTGAGCTGCAACAGGCCGTTGAACAAGGCAAGGGCGAATACCGGCAGATCGCCGATATGGAGCTGACCAACGCCACCGTGAAATATGAAGCCCTGCGCACCCTGCTAGATGGCAAGGAAGTCAAGGCCCCGTTCTCCGGCATTGTGGTGCCGGCGCCGGGCAGTAATTCATCGACCCAGGGCGGCGGGGGCAATAACGCGCCGGTGCAGGCCGGGAGCAAGGTCAGCCAGGGCCAGGTGCTGTTTGGACTGGCGAATATCGAGAAACTGAAAATCGTCGCCAAGGTGTCGGAGCTGGACATCAACCAGTTGCACCAAGGGCAGGCGGTGGAGGTGATGGGCGACGGGTTTGATGGGGAACGGCTGACGGGATCGGTCAGCGTGGTCAGTGGCCTGGCGATTGCCAGCGACAGCCAGGGCAGCGCGCAGTTTCCGGTGACCCTGTCGATTCCCAAGCTGACCCCGCAACAGTTGCAACGGGTAAGGTTGGGGATGAGTGCGCGGTTGACCATTGTGACCTACAACAATGACCAGGCGATTGTCGTACCGGCCCAGGCGATCAGTCGCGGGGATGGGGTGATGACGGTGGAATATCGGGCAGCGATGGATAAACCGGTGGAGCGGGTGACGGTGACCACCGGGCAGTCGACGGCCCAGGGGGTTGAAGTGTTTGGGTTGAAGCCCGGGTTTGTGAAGGTCGGTCCATGAACCCGACCTGTAGGAGCTGGCTTGCCTGCGATAGCAATCTCTCAGTTGATAAAGATGCAGCTGACCCACCGCTATCGCAGGCAAGCCAGCTCCCACATTAGATTCAGAGGTGTGCCAACCTCGCGGCCAGCGCCTTGGCCTGAATCGCGACATCCGTCACTGCGGTACTTTCCCACCACATCCCGCGCAACGGCGGGCCCATGGCAAACAGCCGCCGGCTGACATTCCCGTGGGCATCCAGCACCGCCCCCGACACATCCGCCGCAATCCCCAACGCCAACGGCCCGGGCTGAATCAGCCCGCGCTTGAGCAACTGCCTGGGCAACGGCCGGGCCACGCGCCGCCAGTCATATTCAATCCCGCTGGAGTTGATCAGCGCTGCCCCCGACACCTGCACCACATCCTGCTCTCCACGATGACGCAGGCGGATCGTCACCTCACCTTGCGAAGGCACCAGCCCCTTGTACGAAGCCGCCCGGATCCGCAGCCGCCCTTCCCCATGCAACCGCGCCACCAACTCGGCACTCAACGGCGGCGAACGGTGGTGGTGGCTTTCCCACCAGGGCCGCACATGCCGCACGAACTGACGTTTCTCGCCCTCGCTGGCCTGGCTCCACAACCGCCCGATGTTGGCACGCACGGTGTCCAGCGGCGCTTGCCAGTCAATCCCCTGCTCCAGCGCGAGCCGGCATTGGCGCCGCACCTCCCGCAGCAATTGCCGGGGGCTGCGCAGGCTGTGGTCTTCTCCCAGGAAGTCGACCCAGGCCGGCGGCTGCCGACGGACATGGGGCAACAGGCCGTGGCGCGAAAAAATCTCGATGGGCCCGCGATGGCCGGCCTGTTCCAGGGACACCACGGCGTCCACCATGGTCAGCCCGGAACCGATGATCAGCACGGTGGATTGCGGGTCCAGTTGGGTCATGGCCGATACATCCCACGGGTCGACGGCAGCGGCATTCAAGCCGCTGGATTCGGTCTGTGGCGTGCGTGCCGCCGGGAACATGCCGGTGGCCAATACCGCACAGGCACCGCGCAGTTGCTGGCCGTCGCTCAAGGTCAGCCGTGTGGCGTGTTCATCCACCTCAAGGTCTGTCACCTCGGCGCGAATGTGCTCGACGGTCGACGCGGAAATCGCCTTGGCCTCGGCCAGCCGCTGCTGCGCGTACAGGCCAAAAATCCCGCGGGGCGGAAACAGTTCGCTGATGGGCACGTGTTGCTGGTCCGACTCGGGCCAGCCGCCGCCGGCGATGTAGGCGGTCAGCCACTGGGTCAGGTCATCGGCGTTGTCCGGGTCGACGCTCATGCGCGCGGCGTTGCCGTTCAAGGTGTGCCCAAGCTCTACCGCACTGTAGGCCTCGCCGCGCCCCAGTTCCTGGCGCGGCTCGATCACCAGGATCTGCCGCGTGCCCGGCAGGCGCAGCAACTGCACCGCCAGCATCGTCCCGCTCAGGCCGCCGCCGACAATCAGCACATCGGCGTTGCGAATGGCGCTCGTCGCCTGTCCGCGTTCGGTTTCACTCATGAAATTGCGCCCTTACTGTCTGCCTGAATGGTTGTGGTAAAAATCGCCCCGTGCAGTATCCAGCACATCGACCCGGGACGCCTAGTTCAGCCCGACTGCGGGAAGCCCAGGCTCTGGCCGCTAATCAGCCATTGCTCCAGCACCGTCGCCAGGCCGCCTTGCCAGTGGGTGCTTTCCCCGCTCCACAATTCGGTCTTGCCCGAAGGCTGCCACCAGCGACAGAGCCGTTGTGAGGTGTCCACAGGGTCGATCCGTCGCACCATCGCCAACGTCTGGAGCCCAGGGACATACGCGTGGGTAGGCCGGATGCGCCACACTTGTTGCTGCAGGGCAGCGGGCTCGAGGTCATCCGCCAGGGTCAGGATCTGGCCACCGATCACCTGGGCGGCCAGGGCCAGCAGCAATAGGCCGGGTTCGAAGGCACCGCTGAGGGCCAGCCGCGACTGCTCGGTAAAGCCCTGCTGACGCAAGCCATCAGCCAGGCGCTCGACATCCCGCAACGCATCGATCCAGCGCCAGGCATACCACTGGCCGTCACGCTTGTGGCGCAGGGCGCTGTGCAACGGGGTCACTTGTGCCCAATGGCGCAACTGCGCCAACGCCTCGGGCAACACCGTAACCCGTTCGGCGGGCCATTCCACATCCAGCGCAAGTTCAAGTTCATGCACGCTCATAGGGTGATGCTCCTATTGGTGAAACAAGCATGCGGTGGTCCGCTGGCCGGATTTATGTGGGCGGCGGTGGGACGGCTCGACTCGCTCGCGAAAACGGTGCGTCAGGCAACATCAATGCTGAATGTCAGTCCGCATTCGCGAGCAAGCCCGCTCCCACATTTGTTTTATGTACACCCGACAAATCACGATAGCTGGCCCCCGGATGGTTGTCCGCCAACCGCGCGCCGTCCCCAAACAATTTCTCCCGCAGGGTGCCCTGGGCATATTCGGTCTTGTACACGCCGCGCTTCTGCAACTCCGGCACCAGCAACTCGACCGCGTCGATAAAGGTCTCGTGGGTCAGTGCATAGGCCAGGTTGAAGCCGTCCACATCGGTCTCTTCAACCCATTCCTGCAACAGATCGGCCACGGTTTCCGGGCCGCCGACGAACAGCGGGCCGAAGCCGCCGATGCCGACCCAGTCTGCCAGTTCATTCGGGGTCCAGACCTTGTTCGGGTCGGCAGTGGAGAAGGCTTCCACCGCCGATTGAATGGCGTTGGTATGCACATGCTTGAGGGGTTCATCGGGCTTGAACTGGCTGAAGTCGATGCCGGTCCAGCCGGAGATCAGGGCCATCGCGCCTTCGTAGCTGACATAGGATTTGTATTCGTCGAACTTGGCCTTGGCCTTGGCATCGGTCTCGCCAACGATCACCGTCTGCAAGTTGAAGATCAGGATTTTCTTCGGGTCACGCCCCGCCTCGGCCGCACGGCGGCGGATATCGGCAACGGTTTTCTTCAGCAGCACTTTCGACGGTGCGGCAACGAACACGCATTCGGCCTGTTCGGCGGCGAACTGTTTGCCACGGCTCGACGCCCCGGCCTGGTACAGCACCGGCGTGCGTTGTGGCGACGGTTCGCACAGGTGAATGCCGGGCACCTGGAAGTGTTTGCCGACGTGGCGGATCTCGTGGATCTTGCTCGGGTCGCTGAAGATCCGCCGTTCGCGGTCGCGTAACACCGCGCCCTCTTCCCAGCTGCCTTCCCAGAGCTTGTAGCAAACCTCCAGGTATTCCTCGGCGTAGTCGTAGCGCGCATCGTGTTCGGTCTGGGCTTTCTGGCCGAGGTTCTTCGCGCCGCTTTCCAGGTACGAGGTGACGATGTTCCAGCCGACGCGGCCCTTGGTCAGGTGGTCGAGGGTGGAAAGGCGCCGGGCGAACGGGTACGGGTGTTCGAAGGACAGTGACGCGGTGAGGCCAAAACCCAGGTGTTCGGTGACCAGCGCCATGGGTGCGATCAGCGACAGCGGGTCGTTGACCGGCACCTGGGTCGCCTGGCGAATCGCTGCGTCACCGTTGCCGTTATAGACGTCGTAGATGCCCAGCACGTCGGCGATGAACAGGCCGTCGAACTTGCCGCGCTCGAGAATTTTTGCCAGGTCGGTCCAGTATTCCAGGTCCTTGTACTGCCATGAGCGGTCACGCGGGTGGGCCCACAGGCCCGGCGACTGGTGGCCGACACAGTTCATGTCGAAAGCATTCAAACGGATTTCACGAGGCATTAAACGTTACTCCGGGGGGCGACACCGTTGAGGTGGTAGTTGCCGACAATCTGGTATTTCCAGCGCAGGGGATCATCAAGGGTCGGCGGCAGCGCAGTACGCTGGCCAGTGAGTTCGAATTCGGCGTTGCTGACAGCGATGAGGGCCTCGGCAGCCGCTATCTGGGCTTCTGTGAGGGCCACCGGGCCTGGGTGGGTTTCGGCACGCTCAAACAAAGCAGCCGCTACCTCCACGCGAATCTGCAAATCGCCAAAGCGGCTGATCACGTAGGGGTCATCACTTTTCTCGACAAAGCGCCGGGTGCTTTCCAGCAGTTGGCGCGCCTGATTCAGTGCGGTCATGGATGCAGCTCCTCAGTTCCAGGCATGGCGTGCGGGCTTGACGCCGTTGAGCACGAAGTTGCCGATCAGGTGGTATTTCCAGCGGGCCGGGTCGTGCAGGGTGTGGGTACGTGCGTTGCGCCAGAAGCGGTCGAGGTTGTGCTTGCCGGACACCGAGCGGGTGCCGGCCAGTTCGAAGAGTTTGCTGCTGGCGAGCAAGGCGGTTTCCGCCGACAGCACTTTGGCCTGGGCGACGACCAACGAGGCATTGGCCACGGTGTCTTCGTTGGGGTTGGCCAGGGCCTGGTCGACGGCAATGCCGGCCTTGGCGAGGATCGCTTCGGTGCCGTGGACCCGCCATTCCAGGTCGCCGATGGCGGCGATGGTGAACGGGTCTTGCCAGCCGTGATCCTGCTGGCTGTCGATCCAGGGCCGGGCCTGGCGTGCATGAATCTTGGCTTGTTCCAGGGCCCCGAGGGCGATGCCGGTGTCGACGGCCGCCTGGATGATCTGCGAAATCGGGCCGTTGGCGGTGGGTTGGTCGAAGGCCTGGTGCGCGGGGATCACCGCACTCAGCGGCACCTTCACACCGTCGAGGGTCACGCCGCCGCTGGCGGTGGTGCGCTGGCCGAAGCCGTCCCAGCTGTCGATCACTTGCAGGCCCGGCGCGTCCCGTTCGACAAAGGCGATGAACGCCTGGTCTTTTTCGTTGACGCCCACCGTCGGCACGATATGGGCGAACAGTGCGCCGGTGCAGTAGAACTTCTCGCCGTTGATGTACGCACTGTCGCCGTCAAAGCGCACTTGTGTGTCAAACGTGCCGGCGTTCTTGCTCTTGGCTTCGGAGAAGGCATTGCCGAACCGATAGCCCAGCAGGACCTTGGCGAAGTAGTGCTGCTTTTGCTCCTCGCTGGCGGTTTGCAGGAGGATGTCGACGACGCCCAGGTGGTTCTGCGGAATCTGCCCCAGGGACGGGTCGGCGGCGGAGATCAGCTTGATCACCTCGGCCACCGTCACATAGGACACTCCCGCGCCGCCGTAGGCCTTGGGAATGGTGATGCCCCACAGGCCACTGGCAGAGAATTCGTCCAGCTCGGCCACCGGCAGGCGTCGCTCGCGGTCGCGCACGCCGGCGTCCACGGCAAAACGCTTGGCCAACTCGGTGGCAACCGCAATGGCCTCGGCGTCCGAACGGATGATGTGGGCAGGTTGTAGGGGTTGGGCTGACATGGGCCGACTCCAGGCTCCAGAGAGATACTGGAGTGATTGCAGGAGTCGTGCCCGAATGCAATGTGCAATGAAATCAGCGGGTTGCCGGTATATCAGGGAAGTCGTTGGCGGTTCAAAACAGCAAAGTGTCCAACCACTGTTGCGCTGCCAACAGTTAAATCACCACGTTGCGCACAAACCGCACCGCCACGTCGCCGTCATTGCGATAGGCGTGAAGGTAGCGGCTGGCGAACATCAGGAACTCACCGGTGGCGACGTTTTTTTCCTCATCCCCCAGCACCAGCGTCAGGGTGCCTTCGAACACAAACAACTGCACGCTCCAACCCTCGGGGTCCGGTTCAGGCATGTAGCGATCGCCGGGCTCCAGGCGCATCTCCCATAGTTCCACTTCGCGACGCGCGGTGGCCTTGGCCAGCAGCACGGCTTTGCTGCCGGGGATGTCACCGGCCCAGGCCAGTTCGTTGATACGGCTGTGATCAGCGGCATCCGGGGCCTGGATCAAGTCGCTGAAGGCCACGTCCAGGGCTTCGGCCACCCGGTCGAGGGTCGACAGGCTGACGTTTTTCTCCCCCGCCTCGATTGCCACCAGCATGCGCCGGCTGACGCCGGATTTTTCGGACAGCGCCGTCTGGCTCAACTCAGCCGCATGGCGCAGGCGCCGAACGTTCTGGCTGACGTGTTGCAGGACCGAGGCCCGTTGCGGATTTTCTTTGTGCACTATATTGCTCACAGGGTGGGGTTGCGCAGTATACTGCCCAGCTTGCGGCGCATTGTGCGGTCCGCGCCCTTCCTGTGCAAGACCGAGCCGCCATGACCACCTCCCCGTTGTTTTCCCGTTTCAGCAAAGCCGAATGTGTATTGGTGGTGATCACCATGTTTTGGGGCGGCACCTTTTTGCTGGTGCAGCACGCCATGGCGGTCAGCGGCCCGATGTTTTTCGTCGGCCTGCGTTTTGCTGCAGCGGCGCTCATCGTCGGGGCGTTCTCATTCCGCAGCCTGCGGAACCTGACGCTGTTTGAATTGAAGGCTGGCTGCTTTATCGGTGTGGCGATCATGTTCGGCTACGGTTTGCAGACCATTGGCTTGCAGACGATCCTGAGCAGCCAGTCGGCATTTATTACTGCGCTGTATGTGCCATTCGTGCCGCTGCTGCAATGGCTGGTACTGGGACGGCGGCCGGGGTTGATGCCGAGCATCGGCATCATGCTCGCGTTTACCGGGCTGATGCTGCTGACCGGCCCGGCCGGGGCATCATTGAATTTCAGCCCCGGTGAAATCGCCACGTTGATCGGTGCGGTAGCAATTGCCGCCGAGATCATCCTGATCAGCGCCTTTGCCGGGCAGGTGGATGTACGCCGGGTAACGGTGGTGCAACTGGCCACGGCGTCGGTGCTGTCGTTCCTGATGGTGGTGCCGATGGGCGAGGCGCTGCCGGGGTTTTCCTGGTTGCTGCTGTTCAGCGCGGTGGGCCTGGGGCTGACCAGCGCGGTGATTCAGGTGGCGATGAACTGGGCGCAGAAAAGCGTCTCGCCGACTCGCGCCACGCTGATTTATGCCGGGGAGCCGGTGTGGGCCGGCGTAGTCGGGCGGATTGCCGGGGAGCGCTTCCCGCCGATTGCCATGGTGGGCGCGGCGTTGATCGTGGCGGCGGTGATTGTCAGTGAGATGAAAACCCGCCGGCAGCGGCTCGCCGAGCCCCAGGCCGAACTGGAACATGAAAAACAGGGTTGAACGGCCTCAGAGGCGCAACTCACCGTCCAGGTTGATGGCCTGCAGGAACGCCTCGTCATGGGACACCACGATCAGCGCGCCCTGGTACTGATTGAGCATTTGCTCCAGGGCAATCCGGCTGGGCAAGTCCAGATGGTTGTCGGGTTCGTCCAGCAACAACAATTGCGGCGGATGCTCGGCGTAGAGCTGTGCGGCCAGGGCAATTTTCAGACGCTCGCCGCCGCTCAGTTGGCGCGTATCGAGGACCGCCCGGTCGGCATCGATGCCCATTTGCGCCAGCCGGGTACGCGCTTCGCTTTCCGCCAGTAGCGGATTACTTTCGTAAAGCCATTGCACCGCCGTGCGCTCGGGGTGCTCCAGCCCGGCGTGTTGGTCCAGCCAGCCGATATGGCAACTGCGCGCCAACTCACCGGCAGCCACCGGCAACTGGCCGGCAATCACCCGCAGCAGGGTCGACTTGCCACTGCCATTGGCTCCCAGGATCGCCATGCGCATCGGGCCGGTCAGGGTGAGATTGATCGGTGCGCGGCTGCCAAACGGCAGCACCACCTCGTTGAGTTGCAACACCAGCTTGCCCTGGGGCACCACGCTTTCCGGCGACAGCATCATGCGCTGGATCTCGGGCGCACACCGCGCACGCGCCTCGGCGATCCGCTGCTGTTGCTGCTCACGCGCCAGCTGCTGGTTGAGGCGCAACTTGCCCTGGCTGTTTTCACTGCGCTCTTTCTGGGCGTTGGTGATCAGTTTGGTCTGGTTGCCATCCCGGGCCTGGCGGTCGCCCCGGGCATTGCGGCGCTGCTGACGCTCCATCTGGATGACCGCTTCACGCTGCTCACGTTTGGCGTGCGCGCGCTCCCCCTGCAACGCCGACTGGAACGCCTGCTGCTCCTGCTCCCGTGTCGCCGCATAGTGGCTGTAATTACCGCCGTACACCGCCAAGCCCTTGGGCGACAGTTCGACAATCTCGTCCATGTGCTCCAGCAGCCCGCGATCATGGCTGATCAGCACCAGGCCGCCGGGCCAGCGATCAATCTGCTGGGCAAGCTTGTGCTGCTGATCAATGTCCAGGTGGTTGCTGGGCTCATCGAGGATCAACCAGTCTGCCCTCGACAACCAGGCGCCCAGCAAAGCGACGCGCTGGCGTTCGCCGCCACTGAGGGCCGCGGTTGGCGAGTCGGCAGTCAAGTGCCCCAGGCCGATTTGCTCCAGGGCCGCCGCCAGTCGAGGCGCGCAATCCCATTGATCAACGGCCAGTGCATGGTCGTGTTCGTCCACGCTGCCCTCGGCGATGCGCGCCAACGCCGCCAGCACTTGGTCGACACCCGCCAACGCCGCCACGCTGGGATAGTGTTCGGGCTCCAGCAGTTGCGTCACCGCGTACACACTGCCCTCACGGCGCACATGCCCGCGGGTGGGCTGCAGGGTGCCCGCGAGCATTGCGCCCAACAAGGACTTGCCAGTCCCGTTGGCCCCCACGAGGCCGGTCGCACGGGCGCTGAAGGCATGGTTCAGGTTGTCGAACAGGCTGCGTCCATCCGGCAGGCTGCAGGCGACATGGGCAAGGTGGAGCAATCGCTGGGTCATCACACGTCCTTATGCAACAGGCTGAAAAAAACCTTTGAACAGCATACCTGTCCTGGATACGGGCACTGAAACAATGCCAAACAGCCTTTTTCAGCCTACCTTGTAGGATCCTGCCACATCTTGCCGTTTGGTGATCAAGATTCCGGCACGTATGATGCATCCCAAACTCCCGCAGATTAGAAGCCTATGTCCCTGATAGTTCTACTGCTTCTGCCTTTTATCGGCAGCTGTCTGGCGGCCTTGCTGCCGCACAACGCACGCAACACAGAGTCCCTGCTGGCCGGCCTTGTGGCCCTGGTCGGGACGGTTCAAGTCGCCCTGCTCTACCCCCAGATCGCCCACGGTGGCGTGATACGTGAAGAATTCATGTGGTTGCCCAGCCTCGGGCTGAACTTCGTATTGCGCATGGACGGTTTTGCCTGGTTGTTCTCGATGCTGGTGCTGGGCATCGGGACCCTGGTGTCGCTGTACGCCCGGTATTACATGTCGCCGGAAGACCCGGTGCCGCGCTTCTTCGCGTTTTTCCTGGCCTTCATGGGTGCGATGCTCGGCCTGGTGATCTCCGGCAACCTGATCCAGATCGTGTTTTTCTGGGAGCTCACCAGCCTGTTCTCGTTCCTGCTGATCGGCTACTGGCACCACCGCGCCGATGCCCGGCGTGGCGCCTATATGGCGCTGATGGTCACCGGCGCGGGCGGTTTGTGCCTGCTGGCGGGGGTGATGCTGCTCGGGCATATCGTCGGCAGCTACGACCTGGACCAGGTCCTGGCTGCCGGTGATCAGATCCGTGCCCATTCGTTGTACCCGATCATGCTCGCCCTGGTGCTGATCGGCGCCCTGAGCAAAAGCGCGCAATTCCCCTTCCACTTCTGGCTGCCCCACGCCATGGCTGCACCGACGCCGGTGTCGGCCTACCTGCACTCGGCAACGATGGTGAAGGCCGGCGTGTTCCTGCTGGCCCGCCTGTGGCCGTCGCTGTCCGGCAGCGAAGAGTGGTTCTGGATTGTCGGCGGTGCCGGTGCCATTACCCTGCTGCTCGGCGCTTATTGCGCCATGTTCCAGAACGACCTCAAAGGCCTGCTGGCCTACTCCACCATCAGCCACCTCGGGCTGATCACCTTGCTGCTGGGCCTCAACAGCCCGCTGGCCGCTGTCGCCGCCGTATTCCATATCCTTAACCACGCCACTTTCAAGGCATCGCTGTTCATGGCGGCGGGGATCATCGACCACGAAAGCGGCACCCGTGACATCCGCAAGCTCAGCGGCCTGTTCAAGCTGATTCCGTTTACCGCCACCCTGGCGATGGTCGCCAGTGCGTCCATGGCCGGCGTGCCGCTGCTCAACGGTTTCCTGTCCAAGGAAATGTTCTTCGCCGAGACCGTATTTATCTCCGCCACCGCCTGGGTGGAAATCGCCCTGCCGGTCATCGCCACCATCGCCGGTACCTTCAGCGTGGCCTATGCCCTGCGCTTTACCGTGGATGTGTTCTTCGGCCCCAAGGCCACCAACCTGCCCCACACCCCGCACGAGCCGCCACGCTGGATGCGTGCGCCGGTGGAGTTGCTGGTGTTTACCTGCCTGCTGGTGGGGATTTTCCCGGCCCAGGTGGTCGGTTCGATCCTCGCCGCTGCCGCCTTGCCGGTGGTCGGCGGCGAGCTGCCGGAGTACAGCCTCGCCATCTGGCATGGCTGGAACGCGCCGATGATCATGAGCCTGGTGGCGATGTCCGGCGGCGTGGTGCTCTATCTGCTGCTGCGCAAGCAACTCAAGTTGGGCCGCTTCAAATACCCGCCGATCATCAGTTACTTCAACGGCAAGCGCGGCTTCGAGCGCTGCCTGGTGGTGATGATGCGCGGGGTGCGCAAGATCGAAAAACGCATCAGCACCAAACGCCTGCAAACCCAGCTGTTCCTGCTGGTGCTGGCGGCGGTGATCGCCGGGTTGATCCCGATGCTCTACAGCGGCATCAGTTGGGGCGACCGGCCGAAGATCCCGGGCTCCATCGTGTTCGTCACCCTGTGGCTGCTGGCAATCGCCTGCGCCCTGGGCGCCGCCTGGCAAGCCAAGTACCACCGGTTGGCAGCCCTGACCATGGTCAGCGTGTGCGGGATGGTGACCTGCGTGACCTTCGTCTGGTTCTCGGCGCCAGACCTGGCGCTGACGCAACTGGTGGTGGAAGTGGTCACCACCGTGCTGATCCTGCTGGGCCTGCGCTGGCTGCCACGGCGGATCGAAGAAGTTTCCCCACTGCCCAGCTCGCTGCGCAAGGCACGCATCCGCCGCCTGCGGGACTTCCTCCTGTCCACCGTGGTCGGTGGCGGCATGGCGCTGCTCTCCTACGCGATGCTGACCCGCCAGACCCCCAACGATATCTCGTCTTTCTACCTCAGCCGCGCCCTGCCAGAAGGCGGTGGCAGCAATGTGGTGAACGTGATGCTGGTGGACTTCCGGGGCTTCGACACCCTCGGTGAAATCACCGTGCTCGGCGCCGTGGCGCTGACCGTCTACGCCCTGCTGCGCCGCTTCCGCCCGTCGAAGGAAAGCATGGAACTGCCCGCGCAACAGCGCCAACTGGCACCCGACGTGGCCACCGACCTGATCAACCCGCGCCAGGCCAGCGACACCGCCCTGGGCTTCATGATGGTGCCGGCGGTGCTGGTGCGCCTGCTGCTGCCGATTGCGCTGGTTGTCTCGTTCTACCTGTTCATGCGTGGGCACAACCAACCGGGCGGCGGGTTTGTCGCCGGCCTGGTGATGTCCGTCGCGTTCATCCTGCAATACATGGTCGCCGGTACCCAGTGGGTCGAGGCGCAGATGAGCCTGCGGCCGATGCGCTGGATGGGTTTTGGCTTGTTGTCGGCAACCCTGACCGGGCTGGGCGCACTGCTCGCCGGCTACCCGTTCCTCACCACGCACACCTGGCACTTTAGCCTGCCGGTGCTGGGGGACATCCACGTCGCCAGCGCGCTGTTCTTCGACGTCGGTGTGTACGCCATGGTGGTCGGCTCGACCTTGCTGATGCTCACCGCCCTCGGCCACCAATCGGTGCGCGCCCATAAACCCAGTAACCAGGCGAAAGCCGTTGCCAGCCCAGGAGGAGCCGCCTGATGGAAGAAGTCATCGCAATTGCCATTGGGGTCCTGGCGGCCTCCGGCGTCTGGCTGATCCTGCGGCCACGGACGTTCCAGGTGGTGATGGGCCTGTGCCTGCTCTCCTACGGGGTCAACCTGTTCATCTTCAGCATGGGCAGCCTGTTCATCGGCAAGGAGCCGATCATCAAGGATGGCGTGCCGCAAGACTTGCTCAACTACACCGATCCGCTGCCCCAGGCCCTGGTGCTGACGGCAATCGTGATCAGCTTCGCCATGACCGCACTGTTCCTGGTGGTGCTGCTGGCATCCCGGGGCCTGACCGGCACTGACCATGTGGACGGCCGGGAGCCCAAGGAATGACCTGGATGAATCAACTGATCATCGCGCCGATCCTGCTGCCGTTGCTGACCGCCGCGCTGATGCTGATGCTCGGCGAGAAGCACCGCCCGCTCAAGGCGCGGATCAACCTGTTCTCCAGCATGGTGGGCCTGGGCATCGCCGTGCTGTTGCTGTACTGGACCCAGAAAGGCGGCCCCGGCTCCATCGGTGTGTACCTGCCGGGCAACTGGCAGGTGCCGTTCGGCATCGTGCTGGTGGTGGACCAACTCTCGGCGATGATGCTGGTGCTCACCGGGATCATTGGCGTCAGCGCCCTGCTGTTCGCCATGGCCCGTTGGGACCGCGCCGGCACCAGTTTCCATGCGCTGTTCCAGATTCAGCTGATGGGCCTGTATGGCGCCTTCCTGACCGCCGACCTGTTCAACCTGTTCGTGTTTTTCGAAGTGCTGCTGGCGGCGTCCTACGGCCTGATGCTCCACGGTTCCGGCCGGGCGCGGGTGTCGGCGGGGCTGCATTACATCTCGATCAACCTGCTGGCCTCGACCTTGTTCCTGATTGGCGCGGCGCTGATCTATGGCGTCACCGGTACCCTGAACTTTGCCGACCTGGCACTGAAAATCCCCCTGGTGCCGGAAGCCGATCGCGGCCTGCTGCATGCCGGTGCGGGCATCCTCGCCGTCGCCTTCCTGGCCAAGGCCGGGATGTGGCCGCTGAACTTCTGGCTGGCGCCTGCCTACTCCTCGGCCAGTGCGCCAGTGGCGGCGATGTTTGCGATCATGACCAAGGTCGGCGTGTACACCGTGCTGCGCCTGTGGAACCTGCTGTTCTCCGGCCAGGCGGGTGCCTCGGCACTGTTTGGCGGCGACTGGCTGATCTACGGCGGCATGGCGACCATCGTCTGCGCGGCGCTGGCGATGATCGCCGCGCAACGCCTGGAACGCATGGCCAGCCTGAGCATCCTGGTGTCCGCCGGGATCCTGCTGTCGGCGGTGGGTTTTGCCCAGCCAAGCCTGACCGCCGGGGCGCTGTTTTATCTGGTCAGCTCCACCCTGGCGCTGAGTGCGCTGTTCCTGCTGGCCGAATTGATCGAGCGTTCGCGCTCGGCCAACGACATGCCCCTGGACGACGAAATCGAAGCCCTGCCCAAGGCCATGGAATCCCTGCATCCACCGCCCGGCACCAACCTCGACGATGAACAGAAAGCCGTGGTCGGCCAGGTGATTCCCTGGACGGTGGCGTTCCTCGGCCTGAGTTTTATCGCCTGCGCCCTGCTGATCATCGGCATGCCGCCGCTGTCCGGGTTTATCGGCAAGCTCAGCCTGCTCAGCGCCTTGATCAACCCGTTGGGCCTGGGCAATGCCATCGACGAACCGGTGCGTCCGGCCGCCTGGGGCCTGGTGGCACTGCTGATCTTCTCCGGCCTGGCTTCGCTAATCGCCTTCGCCCGCCTCGGCATCCAGCGCTTCTGGACCCCGGAAGAACGTCCATCGCCGCTGCTGCGCCGCTTCGAATGCGTGCCGATTTTCTTCCTGCTGGGCCTGAGCATCGCCCTGACGTTCAAGGCCGAGCCGCTGATGCGCTATACCCAGGCGGCCGCCGAGAGCCTGAACAACCCGGAACACTATGTGATGGCGGTCATGGCGACGCGTCCGGTGCCGAGCCCTGAAGCCAAGGCCGCCGCCCTGGAGGTGCAGCCATGAAGCGCCTGTTCCCTGCCCCGTGGCTGTCATTGGCATTGTGGTTGTTGTGGCTGGTGCTGAACCTGTCCGTCAGCCCCGGCAACCTGCTGCTGGGGGCGATCCTCGGCTTTGCGGCACCGCTGATGATGGCGCCGTTGCGCCCGCTGCCGATCCGCATCCGCCGCCCGGGGGTGATCATCCGTTTGTTCTTCCTGGTGGGGCGTGACGTGATCATCTCCAACCTCGCCGTGGCCTGGGGCATCCTGACCTGCGGCTCTCGCCCACCGCGTTCGCGCTTTATCAAGATCCCCCTGGACCTGCGGGATGCCAACGGCCTGGCCGTGCTGGCGATGATCACCAGCGTGACGCCGGGCACCGTATGGTCGGAACTGGCCCTGGACCGCAGCGTCCTGCTGATCCACGTGTTCGACCTGGATGACGAAGCGCAGTTTATCGAGCACTTCAAACACGCCTACGAACGGCCCCTGATGGAGATCTTCGAATGAGCGCCCTGCTCTCCAATGCGATCCTGTTCAGCCTGTTCCTGTTCTCCCTGGCCATGGTGCTGACCCTGGTGCGCCTGTTCAAAGGCCCGTCGGCCCAGGACCGGGTCCTGGCGCTGGATTACCTGTACATCCTGGCCATGCTGATGATGCTGGTGCTGGGTATTCGGTATGCCAGTGACACCTATTTTGAAGCGGCGCTGTTGATTGCGCTGTTTGGCTTTGTGGGGTCGTTTGCCCTGGCGAAATTCCTGCTGCGCGGGGAGGTGATCGAATGATCAATGTCGATGTGTTGCCGCTGTGGGTTGAAGTGATCGTCGCGGTATTGTTGGTGCTTAGCAGCCTGTTTGCGCTGATTGGGGCGATTGGGTTGTTGCGGATGAAAGACTTCTTCCAGCGCATGCACCCGCCGGCGTTGGCCTCGACCTTGGGCGCCTGGTGCGTGGCGCTGGCCTCGATCATCTACTTTTCGGTGCTCAAGTCCGGGCCGGTGTTGCACGGTTGGTTGATCCCGATCCTGCTGTCGATCACAGTGCCGGTGACCACATTGCTGCTGGCACGCACCGCGTTGTTCCGCAAGCGCATGGCCGGGGATGATGTGCCGGCTGAAGTCAGCAGCCGTCGCACTGACAGCGGCAGCTGATCCCCACAGGCGCCGCAGTGGTGAAATTCGTTCTCCAATAGAATCCATAAAATAGAACCTCAATCGCTAATCCCGGTATCGGGATCACTTTATGAGGTTCTCCCCCATGGCATTCACTCCCCTTGTCCAGGCCCATCTCGACGCGTGGGTTGCCTGCGCCGCTGACTTCGGCCCATTTCTCACGGGCCAGGAAACCACCCTCACCCTCAATGAGCAGCGCAAGGCTTATGAGCAGGTGCTTTGTTCCCATCCGATTCCCGCCGGTGTCAGCTTTTGTGACGTCGATATGGGTGGCGTACCGGGCATGATGGTCGTGCCTGATGGGTTTGAGGGTGACCAGGTGCTGCTTTACATCCACGGCGGTGGTTATGTCGGCGGCAGCCCGCGGGGCTACCTGGGCCTTGCCGGCCACTTCGCAAAACTGCTGGGTGCAAAAGTCTACCTGCCCGACTACCGCCTGGCGCCCGAGCATCCGTTCCCCGTACCTATTGATGACACGTTGCAGGCTTATCACTGGCTGCTCGACCAGGGCAATGACCCCAGGTCCATCGTGTTCTCGGGCGATTCGGCCGGCGGCGCAATGGTGGTGTCGGTGATGGTCAAGGCCCGCAACGCAGGCCTGCCACTGCCCGCCGGGGGCGCCGCCTTGTCGCCGTGGGCCAACCTGGAACACACCGGCGCCTCCATCGACAACCGTGACGGCCTCGACCCGCAAGCCTCCCGCCTGGGGCTGACGCTGCTTGCAAAAGCGTTTCTCAACGGCGCGCTGCCGAATGATCCCGATGCATCGCCGGTGTTCGCGGACGTCCGGGGATTGCCGCCCATTCTGGTGCAGATCGGCGAAAACGAAGTCATGCTCAGCGACGCCATGCGCCTGGCCACCCACCTGGGGGAAAACCGGGTACGCGTGTCGCTGGAGGTTTGGCCCGGGATGTTTCATGTCTGGCATTTGTTTGCGGCAATCTTGCCCGAAGGCATGCAGGCCGTGGCGAATGCGGCGTTGTTTCTGGACCAGGCAATACGTGGCAGCCGTAGCGCTTGAGGGGTTGCCCAGAGCGCGGGAAAGGTAGCGCTCCTGCCGATAACTATCTGTCACCTGGGGCCCCACCGCTCCACCTACCTTTATCGGACAACGTATCCCGATACAGGTAATGATCATGTATACCCATTCCGATGCACTGACCACGCTGTTTGATTTGCTCAACTCGCTGAATGCGCTGATTTCACATTTGACGAGCCAGCAACAGGCAGCCAAGCAGCGGGGTCTCGAGTTGTATCAACTCGGTGAATTCGAAGAGTGCGAAATCCACCTGACCATCTCCGCCTCGGCCGGCGATGCGCCGTCCCAATACGCCCTGGGCGAAGCCATCCGGCGCCGGGTCGGCAGTGTCGACCCCGAGGCCCAGGCGTGGTACCGCCTGGCCGCTGCCCAGGATCATGTGTACGCCCTGATGCGCCTGGGTGGCGAAACCAACCTGGCCAAGGCCAAGGCCCTCGCCCAGGCAGGTGCCGATGCTGGCGACGGCGCAGCGATGCTGCAGCTGTATGAACTGACCAAAGATCGCTCGTGGCTGAGAAAGGCAGGTGATGCCGGCTGCGCCGAGGCCTATTACATTGCGGCGCTGTTGTACGACAAAAACCCGGAGGCCAGTGACAACCGCGACTCCATGCTCAGGTATGCGGCCTTCAAGGGCTTCCCGCCAGCGATGAAGTGGCTGGCCAACATGCAGACCTACTACCGCAACCTCTCCTACCAGCGCATACACCTGGAAAAACGGCTGGCGCTGAATGACCTTGATGGCGTCATGACCTATGCCGGTGCGCTCGGCGGGTTCGATATCGATGAAAGTGGCACCAACCGCTATCACTACCCCGAGAACAAAATCCACGCCTATGGGCTCTACTGGCTGGTCATGGACAGTACCCGGCAAAACCCACGGCACGCCGATGCCGCAGGCTACCTGCAACAACTGGCCAGCGCGCTGACTGCCGAAGAAATGGAAACAGCCAAGGCGTATGGCCGCCAGTGGAAAACCGAGCACCCGGCGCTGTCGGAGTTCAGGTTGACCTACAGCGACCTGAAATGACCGGCGTCTGATGACGGATTCGAGAGCACATCCGGCAGTTAAAGATTAATTAATCCAAAAACAGCTTGGCTAAGTATTTCCAGGCTGGTACGGTTTAGTGGATTATTTAATCCACTAAACCTCAGGCCTCCCCCATGACAGCTCACACCCCTCGCTTCAACCACAAAGTCGCCCTGGTCACCGGCGGTTCCCGCGGTATCGGCGAAGCGATTGTCCGCCGGCTTGCAGCTGAAGGTGCAGCGGTCGCGTTTACCTATTCCTCCTCTGCCGACAAGGCGCAAGCGCTGGTTGGCCTGATCGAAAGCAAGGGCGGAAAAGCCTTGGCGATTCAGGCCGACAGCGCCGATGTGGCGGCAATAGATCGGGCGGTCGCGGCCACTGTCGAGCATTTCGGCGCCTTGAATATCCTGGTCAACAACGCCGGGATCCTGCTGATGGGCACCGTCGACACCTTCAGCCTGGAAGACTTCGACCGAATGTTTGCGGTCAATGTGCGGGCCACGTTTGCGGCGGCCAAGGCCAGCTCGGCGGTGATGCGCACGGGTGACCGAATAATCACCGTCGGCAGCGTGGTCGCCCAACGTTCGGGCTTCCCGGGCTCCAGCGTCTATAGCATGACGAAGTCGGCGATCGCCGGTATGATCCGCGGCCTGGCGATTGATTTCGCGCCGCGCGGCATCACCGTCAACAACGTGCAGCCGGGCCCGACCAGCACCGACATGAACCCGGCAGACGGGCCCCATGCGGACATGATCAAAAGCCTGATCCCCTTGGGCCGCGTGGGCACCGCCGACGATGTTGCCGGCATGGTTGCTTATCTCGCGTCCGAAGAAGCGGCATTTGTCACCGGCGCAAGCATGACCATCGATGGCGGCTACCTGGCCTGAGCCTTCACCTGCATTTTCCCCCGAGGTAACCATGGCAAGACCCAGAGCATTCGACCGCGACCAGGTGCTGCGCGAGGCCATCCGGGTTTTCTGCGACAAGGGTTTTGCCGCGGCCTCGACTGAAGAACTGATGCAGGCCATGGGACTGAGCCGCCAGAGCATGTACAACACCTTTGGCGACAAACGTCAGTTGTACCTGCTGGCGATGGCCGAGTATCAGCGCACCGGCGTCGACGACTTGATCGAGCGCCTGAACCAGGGCCCGACCCCGCTGCAGGCACTGCACGACACCCTGCAATCCTTCGCCACCCGCGCCCTGCGGGAAGGAACGGCGGGTTGCATGGGCGTCAATGCCATCTGCGAGTTCGGCCTGGAAGATGATGAGATCAATCAACTCACCGCCCACAGCGCCGAACGCTTGCGCAATGCATTCGAACAGACGCTGGAGCGTGCGCAGGAACAAGGCGAATTGACCGTCGGCACCGATCTCTCGGGCGCGTGTGATTTTCTGATGGCCACCCTCAGCGGCATGAAAGTCGCCAGCAAGGGCGGCGCCACCACTGAGCAGCTGGAGCGCATTGCGGGGTTTGCACTGCGGGCGCTGAGCGCAAACGCGTGATCAGCCCACTACAGGATCGGCGCGCCAAATCGGCCCAGTCGTGGCATCCAGTGGTCCAGGATCTGCGCTGACGCCAGGATATGGTGCGCATGCCCGATCAACAGCCGACGCGGCACAAACCCGATATAACGGGAGTCATCGCTGTTATCGCGATTGTCGCCCAGCATGAAGTAACTGTCGGCAGGCACCACCACCGGGCCGAAATCGCGCAGCGCCCGTACTGTCGGCATGAACTGCACCGTGCGCTGGCTGCTGTTCGCACGCTCAGTCACCTTGATACCCGGAACTGTTTGGCCAGGCGCGATGGGCTCGCTGATGTCCTGCCCATTACTGTAGGTGGCCGGCGTACCGTTGACCCACAACACCTCGTCGCGCATTTCCAGGGTATCGCCGGGGATACCGACAATGCGTTTGATCAAGCGCGTGCCGTCCTTGGGCGAAGAGAACGTGACGACATCTCCGCGCTGGGGGTTATCCAGTCTCGCCAGGGAAATATCGGTGAGGGGCAATTTGAGGTCGTACGCGACGCGGTTGACCAGCACCACATCGCCCTCAAGTAACGTCGGGCGCATGGAACCGGACGGGATGGGATTCCAGTCAGCCAGGGAGGTGCGGAAAACCCCGAAGCACAGCCAGAAAATGATCGCGTAACGGTAGCGGATTAACCAACGGCGCATAGATCCTCGCAATACGAAAAGGGACACCGGCCTGCGCCGGGTACCCACGGTGATTTTTGGCAATGCTCGCTTATTGCATCGGAAGATTAAATTAACATTAGCGTTGCCGACCCATGACAGTCGATATTTTCAAGCACACAGAAAAGGAGTTTCACGCCCCATGGATAGCAAATGTTCGGTCTTTATCGCAGCCAGCGTCGACGGCTTTATTGCCCGGCCAGACGGTGATATCGAGTGGCTTCATCGCCCTGAGTACGAAGGCGCCGAATTGAACGGCGTGACCTATGAACACTTCATCGCCACCGTGGATTCGCTGGTGATGGGCCGCAAGACCCTGGAAAAAGTGTTGTCCTTTCCGGAGTGGCCCTATGAGGGCACGCCGGTCATAGCACTCTCTCACCAATCGGTTGAGCTACCTGCAGCTTTGAAGGGCAAGGTTGAGGTGGTGAGCCAGGATGTCACCAGCCTCGTGGCAGCGTTGGCCGAGCGCGGGATGAAACACCTGTATATCGACGGAGGCCAGACGATTCAGGCGTTTCTTGAGGCGGGTTTGATCGACGAGATGATCATCACGCGTATTCCGGTTGTGCTGGGCCAGGGGATCCCCTTGTTCAGCCAGTTGGGTGGCGAGCATGAGCTTCGGCATATCGGCACGTATGCGTCGGATAATGGGTTTGTTCAAAGCCGGTATGAGGTCGGTGGCAAGCGCTGATGCTCATTGAGTAATTGGGTTAAATCGAGGTGTCTGTATCGCAGGCAAGCCAGCTCCCACATTAAGCAGCTATGCGCTTGATCCTGAACCGGCCTGATCTGTCCTTGAATGTGTCAACTATGTCCCCGCACAAGCGTCCGGCCCGTGGTCCGCTGCAAGCGCGGTCGCCATAGCCGCCAATACCCGAATAACGGATAGACAGGCCAAAAAAAACGCCCCGAACCAGTCGGGGCGTTTTTCATTCAGCAATCACCAATCAAGCCTGATCAGCCAACCGCCACGTCGTCCCGCCCTTCCCGTCTTCCAACACCACACCCATCGCGGTCAGTTGGTCACGGATACGGTCAGACTCCGCCCAGTCCTTGTTGGCCCGGGCAGTCAAACGTGCCTGGATCAGCGCATCAACTTCAGCGGCATCCACACGCCCTTCAGCGCCCGCCTGCAGGAAGTCATCGGCTTCCATCTGCAATACGCCCAGCACGCTCGCCAGCTCTTTCAAACGTGCGGCAAGCCCCGCCGCTGCGTCGAGATCGTTCTCGCGCAGGCGGTTGATCTCGCGCACCATTTCAAACAGCACCGCGCAGGCTTCAGGCGTACCGAAGTCGTCGTTCATCACTTCGGTGAACCGCGCGACAAACGCTTCGCCGCCCGCAGGCGCCACGGAGGGCAGGCCTTTCAACGCGTGGTAGAAACGCTCCAGGGCGCCCTTGGCGTCCTTGAGGTTGTCTTCCGAGTAGTTGATCGCGCTGCGGTAATGGCTCGACACCAACAGGTAGCGCACCACTTCCGGGTGGTACTTTTCCAGCACGTCGCGAATGGTGAAGAAGTTGTTCAAGGACTTGGACATCTTCTCGCCATTGATGCGAATCATGCCGCAGTGCATCCACGCGTTGGCGTAGGTCTTGCCGGTGGCCGCTTCGCTTTGGGCGATTTCGTTTTCGTGGTGCGGGAACTCAAGGTCGCTGCCGCCGCCATGAATGTCGAAGGTCTCCCCCAGGCAGCAGGTGGACATCACCGAGCATTCGATGTGCCAGCCCGGGCGCCCGGCGCCCCATGGCGACTCCCAGCTCGGCTCGCCGGGCTTGGTGCCTTTCCACAGCACGAAGTCCAGCGGGTCTTGCTTGGCTTCGTCGACTTCGATCCGCGCACCGATGCGCAGGTCTTCGATTTTCTTGCGCGACAGCTTGCCGTAGCCCATGAACTTGGCGACGCGGTAGTACACGTCGCCATTGCCCGGGGCGTAGGCGTAACCCTTGTCGATCAGGGTCTGGATCATCGCGTGCATGCCCGGGATATGGTCCGTGGCGCGCGGTTCCATGTCCGGCTTGAGGATGTTGAGGCGTGCCTCGTCCTCGTGCATCGCAGCAATCATGCGCTCGGTCAGCGCGTCGAACGACTCGCCGTTTTCGTTGGCGCGATTGATGATCTTGTCGTCGATGTCGGTGATGTTGCGCACATACGTCAGGTCATAACCGCTGAAACGCAACCAGCGGGTCACCAGGTCGAAGGCAACCATGCTGCGGCCGTGGCCGATGTGGCAGTAGTCATACACGGTCATGCCGCACACGTACATGCGCACCTTGTTGCCATCCAGCGGCTTGAAGACTTCTTTGGTCTTGCTGAGTGTGTTGTAGATCGTTAGCACGACAGTTCCTTAAAACAGAATCACTGGCCCCACGAATCACGCAAGGTCACGGTACGGTTGAATACCGGAGCACCGGGTTTCGAGTCCTTGATATCCGCGCAGAAGTAACCTTCGCGCTCGAACTGGAAACGGTCTTCCGGCTGTGCGTCGCCAAGCGATGGCTCGGCACGACAACCCGTGAGAACTTGCAGCGAGTCAGGGTTGATGTTGTCCAGGAAACTGGCGCTGTCTTCGGCCTTCTCGGGATTCGGCGAGCGGAACAGGCGATCGTACAGGCGCACTTCGCACTCGACGCTGGCCGCCGCCGGCACCCAGTGCACCACACCTTTGACCTTGCGGCCTTCCGGGTTCTTGCCCAGGGTGTCCGGGTCGTAGGAGCAACGCAGTTCGACGATGTTGCCATCGGCGTCCTTGATCGCTTCGTCGGCACGGATCACGTAGCTGCCGCGCAGGCGCACTTCGCCGTTCGGCTCCAGGCGCTTGTAGCCTTTTGGCGGCTCTTCCATGAAGTCATCGCGGTCGATGTAGATTTCACGGGCGAACGGCAGCTTGCGCACGCCGAGTTCTTCTTTCTGCGGATGACGTGGCAGTTCGAGGTTTTCGACCTGGCCTTCCGGGTAGTTGGTGATCACCACCTTCAACGGACGCAGCACGCACATGGCGCGCGGGGCGTTCGCGTCGAGGTCCTGACGGATGCTGAATTCGAGCATGCCGTAGTCGACCACGCCGTCGGAGCGGTTGGTGCCGACCATCTCGCAGAAATTGCGGATCGATGCCGGGGTGTAGCCACGGCGGCGGAAGCCCGACAGCGTCGACATGCGCGGGTCGTCCCAGCCAAACACGTGCTTTTCATCGACCAGTTGCTTGAGCTTGCGCTTGCTGGTGATGGTGTAGTTCAGGTTCAGGCGGCTGAACTCGTACTGACGCGGGTGCGCCGGTACCGGCAGGCTGTCGAGGAACCATTCGTACAGAGGACGGTGGCTTTCGAACTCCAGGGTGCAGATGGAGTGGGTGATGCCTTCGATGGCGTCCGACTGACCGTGGGTGAAGTCGTAGTTCGGGTAGATGCACCACTTGTCACCGGTCTGGTGGTGATGGGCGTGGCGGATGCGGTACATGATCGGGTCGCGCAGGTTCATGTTCGGCGAGGCCATGTCGATCTTGGCACGCAGTACGCGGGCGCCGTCCGGGAACTCGCCGGCGCGCATGCGGTTGAACCAGTCCAGGTTTTCTTCCACCGAACGGTCGCGGAACGGGCTGTTCTTGCCCGGCTCGGTCAGGGTGCCACGGTATTCCTTGGCTTGCTCCGGGGTCAGGTCGTCTACGTAGGCCTTGCCGGCCTTGATCAACTCGACGGCCCAGTCGAACAACTGGTCGAAATACTTGGAGGCATAGCGCACTTCACCGGACCATTCGAAGCCCAGCCACTTGATGTCGCTCTCGATGGCGTCGATGTATTCCTGGTCTTCCTTGGCCGGGTTGGTGTCGTCGAAACGCAGGTGCGTGACGCCACCGAACTCCTGGGCCAGGCCGAAGTTCACACAGATCGACTTGGCGTGGCCGATGTGCAGGTAACCGTTGGGCTCAGGCGGGAAGCGGGTGACGATCTGCGTGTGCTTGCCCGAATCCAGGTCCGCCTGGATGATCGGGCGCAGGAAATTGACCGGGACGGCAGGTCCGGCCTTGGAATTCGAGGTAGGGTCGACAGTGGGCTTGCTCATAGGATCCTTGAACAGACGAAGTACTTGGCCGGGTGAGGCCGACAAACAAAGGGCTTATCATAGCCGATGCTGTCAAGGCCCTGACAGAGCGTGGCCAAAAACTGCTGCATTTATTGCATGGGCGGTAAAAAACCACCTCGAAATTCCCGCAGGTCACGCTAAACTGCGCGCCTTGGCTGCCGTTTTTGCCAAGCAGGTAAGGCGCAAAACGCCCAAACCCACGAATTCCTTGAAAGAGTAGTGAACATGACTCAAGTCAAACTGACCACCAACCACGGTGACATCGTCATCGAGCTGAACGCCGAGAAAGCGCCGATCACCGTCGCCAACTTCATCGAGTACGTTAAAGCCGGCCACTACGAAAACACTGTTTTCCACCGTGTCATCGGCAACTTCATGGTCCAGGGCGGCGGTTTCGAGCCTGGCATGAAAGAAAAGAAAGACAAGCGTCCAAGCATCCAGAACGAAGCGGACAACGGCCTTTCCAACGACAAGTACACCGTCGCCATGGCCCGTACCATGGAGCCGCATTCGGCCTCCGCGCAGTTCTTCATCAACGTCGCCGACAACACCTTCCTGAACCACAGCGGCAAGAACGTGCAGGGCTGGGGCTACGCGGTATTCGGTAAAGTCACCGAAGGCCAGGACGTTGTCGACAAGATCAAGGGTGTGCAAACCACCGGCAAGGCAGGTCACCAGGACGTACCGGTAGAAGACGTTATCGTCGAGAAAGCCGAGATCGTTGAGTGATATTGCTGATTTCAGATTTGCATCTGGAAGAGGAGCGCCCGGACATAACCCGGGCGTTTCTGGATTTACTGCACGGCCGCGCCCGTTCCGCCCAGGCGTTGTACATTCTGGGGGACTTCTTCGAAGCCTGGATTGGCGACGATGGGATGACGCCCTTCCAGCGTTCGATTTGCCTGGCCCTGCGCGAGCTGAGCGACAGCGGCACCCAGATATTCATCATGCATGGCAACCGGGATTTCCTGATCGGCAAGGCGTTCTGCAAAGCCGCAGGCGCAACCTTGCTCAAGGACCCGAGTGTGGTGCAACTCGCAGGCGAGCCCGTGCTGTTGATGCACGGCGACAGCCTGTGTACCCGCGACCTTGGCTATATGAAGCTGCGGCGCATCCTGCGTAACCCCATCACGCTGTTCATCCTGCGCCACCTGCCCTTGCGCACGCGGCACAAGCTGGCGCGCAAGCTGCGCAGTGAAAGCCGCGCGCAGACGCGAATGAAGACCAACGACATTGTCGATGTAACGCCCGAGGAAGTGCCGAGGGTGATGCAGCAGTTCGGCGTGCGTACGTTGGTGCATGGCCACACCCACCGCCCGGCGATTCACAAGTTGCAGATTGGCGAGCAAGCGGCCAAGCGCATTGTGCTGGGGGATTGGGACAAGCAAGGGTGGGCGTTGCAGGTGGATGAGCAAGGGTTTCAACTGGCGGCGTTTGACTTCGTCAATCCGCAGTTGGCCTTGCCTGGCGCCTGATCCTCAGACACAACACCCATCAAATGTGGGAGCTGGCTTGCCTGCGATAGCATCACCTCGATGCATCTGATGTACCGAGGTGCCTGCATCGCAGGCAAGCCAGCTCCCACATTGACCGAGTTCGGTCTTTCGATCAGTGGCCAGAAGCCTCCGGCCCCGCCTTCGCTGCAAACGGCGGTTTCGCCAGCCATACAATCACGATCAACGCCATGAACATCCACCCCAGCAACGTGAAGTAATCCACGGTGGACATCATGTACGCCTGGCTCGTCAGTATCTGGTCCAACTGCGCATACGCCTTGTGCCCTGCCCCGCCGAGCGCCTGCAAGGCGTCCCGGGTGGCCGAGTCGTAGGTGGTCATGTTTTCGCTCATGTAGGCATGGTGCTGGTCCGCCCGGCGAATCCAGATCCAGGTGGTCAACGAGGCCGCGAAGCTGCCGCCCAAGGTTCGCAGGAAGGTCGCCAGGCCAGCGCCGTCGGCGATTTGCGCCGGCGGCAGGTCGGACATCAGGATGCTTAAGGTCGGCATGAAGAACAGCGCTACGCCGATCCCCATGAACAACTGCACCAGGGCGATGTGCGTGAAGTCCACTTCATTGGTAAACCCGGCGCGCATGAAGCAACTCAAGCCAATCGCCAGGAACGCCAGCCCCGCCAGCAGCCGCAGGTCGAACTTGTGCGCATATTTGCCCACGAACGGCGACATCAACACCGGCAGGATCCCGATCGGCGCCACCGCCAGGCCCGCCCAGGTGGCGGTGTAGCCCATCTGGGTTTGCAGCCATTGCGGCAGGATCAGGTTGATCCCGAAGAAACCCGCGTACCCGAGTACCAACACAATCGTGCCGATGCGAAAGTTGCGATAGGCGAACAGCCGCAGGTTGACCACCGGGTGCTCGTCGGTCATTTCCCAGATCACGAACACCGCCAGGGCGACAGCCGAGATCACCGCGCCGATGATGATGAAATTCGACTCGAACCAGTCCAGGTCGTTGCCCTTGTCGAGGATGATCTGCAAGGCGCCGACGCCGACGATCAGGCTGAGCAAGCCGACGTAGTCCATCGGCTGGTAGCTGGTGACCACCGGGCGTTTCTTCAGTTGCGAGCGCACCACCATCACGGCAAAGATGCCGATGGGTACGTTGATAAAGAAGATCCACGGCCAGCTGTAGCTGTCGGTAATCCAGCCGCCGAGGATCGGCCCGGCAATCGGCGCCACCACCGTGACCATCGCCAGCAACGCCAGGGCCATACCACGCCTGGCGGGGGGATAGACCGCGATCAGCAGCGTCTGAGTCATCGGGTACAACGGGCCGGCAACCAGGCCTTGCAATACCCGAAAGCCGATCAGCTCGGGCATCGAGGTGGAAATACCGCAGAGAAACGAGGCCAGCACAAACAGGATGGTGGCCCACAGAAACAGCTTCACCTCGCCGAAGCGACGGCTCAGCCAGCCGGTCAGCGGCAGCGCGATGGCGTTGCTCACGGCAAACGAGGTGATGACCCAGGTGCCCTGCTCCGAACTCACGCCGAGGTTGCCGGAAATCGTCGGCAGCGCCACGTTGGCGATGGTGGTGTCGAGCACCTGCATGAAGGTCGCCAGGGACAGGCCGATGGTGGCCATCAGCAAGCTGGGCGGCGTGAAGGAGGCGTTAGCGTTACTCATCGCGAATCCTGTGCAACATGATTGGCGCTACGGCCGCCGGGGCCGCAGCTGATGGATTGGCGAATCAGCGCTGGGCAGCCTTGGGAGCGGCGACGCTGTTGTCATGGATCAATTGGGTGATCATCGCGTCGGCTTCGGCCAACTGGCGGTCGTAAACGTTGGTGGTGAACGACGCCTTCTGCGGCGCCTGCTGGGCCAGTACCGGGCCGCTCTGGTCGTGCAGGTCGACGTCGACCACGGTAGACAGGCCCACCCGCAGCGGGTGCTTGGCCAACTCATCGGCGTTCACATGGATACGCACCGGCACCCGTTGCACGATCTTGATCCAGTTACCGGTGGCGTTCTGCGCCGGCAGCAAGGCAAACGCGCTGCCCGTGCCCGCGCCGAGGCTGTCGACGGTGCCGCTGAATTTCACGTCGCTGCCGTAGATGTCGGATTCGATATCCACCGGCTGGCCGATACGCATATTGCGCAGCTGGGTTTCCTTGAAGTTGGCGTCGATCCACAGTTGATCCAGCGGGATCACCGCCATCAGTGCAGTACCCGGCTGGACCCGCTGGCCCAGTTGCACGGTACGCTTGGCCACATAACCGGTCACCGGTGCGATCAGGGTGCTGCGGGCGTTGGTCAGGTAAGCCTGGCGCAACTGTGCGGCGGCAGCCTGCACGTCCGGGTGGGACGAAATCACCGTGTCATCCACCAGGGCGCTGCTGGTCTTGAACTGTTGCTGCACGTTGGCCAAGGCGTTTTGCGCCGAGGTCAGGTCGTCACGGGCGTGGGACAGTTCTTCCTGGGAAATCGCCCCGCCGGCAGCGAGGTTCTTGCGTCGGTTGTAGTTGTCCTGGGCCTTTTGCACGTTGGCTTGTTGCGCCAGCACCTGGGCTTTCATGCCATCGACGTTGCTGTACAAGCCACGCACCTGGCGCACGGTGCGGGCCAGGTTGGCCTGGGCACTTTGCAGGCCGACGGCCGCGTCGTTGGGGTCGAAGTTGATCAGCACCTGGCCTTCATGCACCAGGTCGCCGTCGTCAGCGCCGATGCTCACCACGGTGCCGGTCACCAGCGGGGTGATTTCCACCACGTTGCCGTTGACGTAGGCGTCGTCGGTGCTTTCGCTGAAGCGACCATACAATTCGTACCAACCCCACACGCCCAAGGCGCCGAGGATGACGATCAGCGCCAGCACAAACAGCATGACTTTGCGTTTGCGCGGATTGCTGGTGTTGGGTTGTTCAGCCTTGTTTGTTTCAGGAGCGTTGTTGCTGGTTTCGGCAGTGGCCATGACAAGTACCTTGAATTATTCAGTGCGCGTGGCTGGGGTGGTCGAGGCCACGTTATCGGCGTGGAAACCGCCGCCCAGGGCCTGCATCAGTTGAATCGAAAGATCGATTTGCTCGGCATTCAGGGTGGCCAACTGACGCTGGGCCTGGAGCAGTTGCTGTTCGATGCTGAGCACGTCCAGGTAATTGCCGATACCTGAGCTGTAACGCTGGACGCCGGTGTCGTAGGACTGCTGGGCAATGTCAGCGGCGTGTTGCTGGGCCTGGATCTGCCGGCCGGTCTCGCGCAATTGCGAGAGTGTGTTGCCGATATCGCCCAAGGCTTGCACCAGGGTTTTGTTGTACTGGGCCACGGCCAGGTCGTAGTCGGCGTCGCGAGCGTCGAGGTCGGCGCGCAGGCGGCCGCCGTCGAAGATCGGCAGCGAGACGGTCGGCGCAATGCTGAAGAAGCGGCTGGCCGAACCAAACATCGCATCCCCCAGCAACGACTCGGCCCCGGCGCTCGCGCTCAGGTTGAGGTTGGGGTAGAAACGGGTCTTGCTGGCCGCGATGTTCTTGCTCGCCGCCTCCACCCGCCAGCGTGCGGCGATCAGGTCCGGGCGACGGCCCACCAGCTCGGCAGGCAACACCGAAGGCACCGCAACCGCGCTCGGCTTGAGCACGTTGGGGCGTACCAGTTCGCTGCCACGGTCCGGGCCTTTGCCGAGCAACACCGCGAGGGCGATCTTCGCGCTCTGCAGTTGTTTTTCCGCATCGATCAGTTGCGACTGGGAGCTGGCTTCCAGGCTTTCGGTTTGCTGGTACTGGTACTGGCTGTCGATCCCGGAGTTCAGGCGACGCTGGCCCAGGTCGAGCATCTGCCGGGTGCGCTTGAGGTCATCATTGGCCAGGTCACGCACGATATGGGCCTGGCCCAGGTCGCTGTAGGCCTTGGCGACGTTGGCTGCCAGGGTCAGGCGCGCGGCCTGTTGGTCGACTTCGGCAGCGCGGGCCTGGCCCAGCGCGGCTTCCCAGGCGGCGCGCTGGCCACCCCACAGGTCGAAGTTGTAATTGAAGCTGGCACCGATGTTACGCACGGTGGCGTAGGCATCGCCCTGGCCCAACGGGTCCTGGTCCTTGGCCAGGCGCGAACGGCTGACACCGGCGCTGGCATCCAGGGTCGGCATGCGCTCGGCGTCGGCGGCATAGGCAGCGGCTTCGGCCTGGTGGGCACGGGCGCTGGCCACTTGCATGTCGGGGCTGTTCTGCAGGGCTTCCTGGATCAGGCTGTCGAGCTGTGGATCGCCAAGGCCTTTCCACCAGTCGGCGGTGGGCCAGGCAGCGGTGGACAGGGTCACGCCGCTGAGGGATTTGCCGGTTTGCAGGTTATTGGCTTCGAGGCGTTTGCCTTCTGTGTCCAAGCCGCTGAAATTGGCACAACCGGCCATAGTCATGGCCACCAGCACAAGGCTGAGGCCGGCACGCAAGGAGCGATTGTTCATGCACTACCTACCCGCTGGATGGTGATGGGGTCACCCGCAGCTATCAGAATTTTCTTCAGGATTTTTTCCAGGGTTTGCAATTCACCCGGCTCCAGCGCGCCCGCCAACTGGTTCAAGGCCTGGGCACCGATGTGCGGCAGCATGTCGGCCACGCGCTGGCCTTCGGCGGTCAGCACCAACTGCACCTGGCGCCGGTCCTGCTCGGAACGCTTGCGCGCCAGCAGGTCCTTTTGTTCCAGGCGGTCGAGCATGCGGGTCATGGAGCCGCTGTCCAACGACAGGTTGCGGCACAGCTCGGCCGGGGTGTCGACGCCGTACTGGGCCATGATGATCAACACCTTGAACTGCGCGGCCGTGATGCCGTGGGGTTCCATGTGGGTGTCGATGATCTTGTCTTTGAGCAGCGCAGCCCGGCCCAGCAGCAGGCCGAGGTGGCAGTTGTGGAAGTTTTCGGGGGTGAAGTGCTTCATCGTGACCAGCCTATTAACTGCCTAAGCAGTGAATGTGTGACACGATGTTACTGCCTAGGCAGCGAATGTCAAACGAATAGTTAGGTTGCTTGCTAATTAGCGGATAAATGGTGGGAGCCAGACTCCCACCATTACCGTGGACGGATCAGAAATCGCGCTTGTAGAAAATATCCAGGGAGCTGGCCACGCCGCTGGCCACTTCCAGGTACACCTTCTTGCTCAGCAAATAGCGCAAGGCGATGGTGTTGGCCGGCTCGAACACCCCCACGCCATAACGCAGGCTGAGCTTCTCGGAGATCTTGCCGCTGGCCACCACGGCGGTGTTGTTGCCACTGCCCTGGGTGTCCAGTTCAAAGTCCTGGATGCCCAGGTTCTTGGCGATGTCCGACGTGACCCCGGCACTGCCCATCAACCCAAGACCCAGTGCCGCTTCGGCCAGCATGTTGTTGTCCTCACCGTTGGTGGTGCGCGAACGCCCCAACACCAGGTACGACAATGCATCCTCTTGGGCCATGGCCGGCTCCGAGAAAATTTGCGTAGTCGGCTGCTCGGCACTGCCGCTCAGACGAATACCGGCGGTGACGGTCCGGGACGGCTCGGTGGTGATCCGCACCGCTTCGATATCCAGGAACGGCTGGTCAATCGGCCCGGCAAACAACAATCGCGCGCGGCGCACAGTCAGGCGTTGGCCGTAGGCCCGGTAGCGGCCGTCGTTGAGCCACAGTTCGCCACGGGTGTCCATGTTGTCGCCGATGTGCACATGGCCTTGCAGGTTGGCGGTGAGGCCAAACCCGGCGAAGCTCAGCTTGTCCTTGCCTACCTCCACATCGATGTCCATCGCCATGGCCATCGGCGGCTTGCCCTCTTCGGTCTGGCTGCCGACGATCACCGTGTCATCCGAGACCTTGACCGTCGATGGCGGCAATTCCCGCACGGTGATCTCGCCCTTGGGAATCTGCACCTTGCCGGAGATCGCCAGCTTGTCGTTCTTCATGCTGATCTTCAGGTCGGGCGCCACCTCCAGGGCCGCGTACGGTTCCACGGTGACCGGCAGTTGCGTGCCTTGCAGCGCGATATCCACCGCCAGGGCCTGGCCCCAGTCGATCTGCCCCTTGATAGTGCCCTGCCCGGCCTTGCCGCTGCGCCAGCCGCCATTGAGCTGCACGCTTTCGCCGGCAATCAACGCCTGGATATTCAGGCCTTCAATGCTGGTGGGCAGTTCCGGGCCGGAGATTTCGCCTCCCACCAGGTTGACGCTGCCGTTGACCTGAGGCGCCAGCAGGCTGCCGCCGATTCGCCCGTTACCGTTGAGCTTGCCGTTGAGCTTTTCGACCATCGGCACAAACGGCCGGGCGACCGCAAGGTCGAGGCCGGTCAGGGTGAAGTTGCCGGTGATCGGTTTATTCTTCGCCAGCGGATTGAGCTGCGCCTGCAACAGCAATTCGCCGAGCTTGCCGCCACGGAAATTGAGCTGGGTGTCGATGCGCGTGGGGTTGAGGGTGGTTTCCAGCTTCAGCGTGTCGTAGGGGAAATCCAGCCACTGGTCTTTGTCCTTGACCCGCAGGGTGCCACCGCTGGCGTCCACCGAGACCACGCCTTTGGGGCCGCTGGCAGGCAGGTCGAGCTGCACGTCGGCATTGAGCTTGCCCTGCCAGGCGAAATCCTTGGGCAACCACTGCGCCAGGCTGTCGATGGGGAACTGCTTGAGGTGGTAACGCAGCTTCGGCTCGGGCATCAGGCGCTGGTCTTCGCCGCACAGGCTCGCCGGGCCGGAGACCCAGCAATGGGCAGCAAAGGTCAGCTTGCCGTCGGCCAGGCGTTCGATTTTCGCCGGCGCTTGCAGCTTCCAGTCCTGGCCACCGGCTTGCACATCACCGCTGGCCAGGCGCCCGCGCCAGTTGCCTTTGTCGAGGTTGCCGTCCAGGGCCAGGGCCAGCTTGAGCAACGGGCCGGCCAGCTCGAGCTGGACTTTCTGGCTTTTGATATCGCCCTGGGCGCTGGCAGTGAAGGTGCCGAGCTGGGTTTCACCGGCCTGGATGCCACTGCCTTTCAGGTCGACTTTGGCGCGCTGGGCATTATCCAGGTTCGCGTCCAGGGTCAGGTTTTGCAGGCGGTTATCTTCAAACGCCAGTTGCTGGCCAACCAGGTTGAGCTTGCCTTGCGGCGCTTTCAGGGTGCCGGCGACGTCGAGGCGACCATTCATCTGCCCGCGCAGTTGCGGCCAGAGCTGGGCGAGGCGCGTCAGCTTGATGTCGATCTGCCCGGCAAGGCGCTGTTGCAGGCTGCCGCTGCCATAGATGCGGTTGTCGCCGAGGCGAATGTCGAGGGTGCCGAGGGTCCATTGCTCGCCAGCGCCTTCCGCCTTGGCCTGGAGCACGGCAGGTTGGCCACGCAGACGGCCCTTGAGGTCGAGGTCGGCATTGAGCTTGAGTTGCTCGTTCTTCATTTCGCCCTTGCTGCGCAACGGGCCCGCGAGGGTGCCGGGCAACTCCGCGACCCAATACGCCGGGTTGATTGCCGACAAGTCCAGCGCCGTGTCCCAGGCGATGCCATCGGCAAATTGCAGGTTCAGGTGGCCTTCGGCCTTGCCCTGACCAGCCGCGAGTTTCAACTCGGGGAGGAACACTTGCTTGAGGTCGCCACTGAACGGGCTGGCCAGGCTGAACTTGCCCGCAGGGCCGTCGAGGTCGGCCTTGAAGTTGCCCAGGTAGTTGCCGTCCTTGTAGGAAACTTCACCATTGAAGGTACGCAAGGCCACCTGGGGTTCGTCGATCACCGGGTACAGGCGATGCCACGGGAAATCCAGCCAGTCGATTTTTGCGTCGGCGCTGAAGCCTTGCTGCCAGTCCAGGTTGGCACTGAGCTTGAGGCTTTGCTTGTCACCGGCATTCAAATCCAGCCCGGCGATCTGCGCGCCCTTGGCGTCGACCTTGCCTCGCAGCAGCAGGTCCACCGGGCCTTTTTCCGCGGGCAGTACGGCTTTGCCCAGCAACTGGTAACCGTTGCTCAGGTCGCCCTTGGCGGTCAGGTCCAGCTGATTGAGTTGCAGGGTATCGGGCAAATCGGCGCTGGGTTTGAAGCCGTCGGCGGTGATGTGCAACTGCGCCGGCAGGTTTTCCACCAGCGGTTGCAATTCGCCGCTGAGCTTGGCCGGCAGGTAGCCGCTGCTGTCGGCGTCGAGCTTGAGGGTCTTGAGCAAATCGCCATCGACCTTGAGCGCCAGCGTCCAGGGCGCACCGCCCGGCGCGTAAGGCAGGCTCAGGTTGCCGCTGGCGGCCAGCGGCCAATTGCCGGTGGGTTGCAGCAGGCCGGACAGGTCAAGGACCAAACCGTCCCGTTGCAGGTGCACCGAATCGATCTGCATCCCGGCGGCAGTCCAGTGCGCCGCCAGCTGCAGGCCCTGGAGCTCTTCGCTGCCATTGAACAGCAGGCTGCCAACGCGGATGTCACCCAACTGAAGGGCGACCGGCAGTTTCAGGTCCGGCAGGGTAATCGGGCCGCTGCTTTCTTCGGTGCCGGGTGGAAATTGCAGGCTCACCTGCTCCACATCCAGTTGGTTGATGCACAAGGTCATGCGCATCAAACACGCGGGCGACCAGTCGAACTTCGGCGACTGAAGCTCCACGCGGCTGCTGTCCTGCTGCCATAACAGATGGTCGGCACTCCACTGCCCGCCCAGGCGACCCTGGAAATTCTCCACGGTCAAACCCGGCACCTGGCCCAGCACCCACCGGCTGCCGGCTTGGGTACCCAGCACCGTCCACAGTGCCAGCACTATCGCTGCGAGGACCGCCAGCACGGCCAGCCCCGCTATTTTCAAACCACGCATCACAGCTCAGGCCCCATGGAAAAGTGCAAACGAATGCCGCCCGGATCTTCGAGGGCATGGGCCAGGTCGAGGCGGATCGGGCCGACCGGCGACACCCAGCGCACGCCAACACCCACACCGGTTTTCAGGCTCGGCATTTCCAGGGTGTTGAACGAGTTGCCTTGGTCGATAAAGGTCGCGATCCGCCATTTTTCGGCGATGGAATATTGGTACTCGGCGCTCAGGGCCACCATGTAGCGGCCGCCGATGCGGTCGCCACGATCGTTTTCCGGGGACAGGGTCTGGTACTCGTAACCCCGTACGCTCTGGTCGCCACCGGCAAAAAAGCGCAACGACGGCGGCACGGATTTGTAGCCGTTGGTGGCACTGCCGCCAAACTGCGCCCGGGCCAGGAAACGGTGGTTGTCCCACAGGGTGGTCAAGCCCTTGATGGTCGCCGTGCCGTAAAGCAGGTTGGTGTCGGAACCCAGGCCTTCCTTGGCGACCTTGGCGTCGAACAGCAGGCGATAGCCATTGTGCGGGTCGATGCGGTTGTCGCTGCGCAGGTAGGAATAACTGATGCCCGGCATCAGCAGCGTACTCAGGCCCGAGTCGTTGCCCAGGCGATACTCTTCGCGCTGCCATTTGAGCGAGATCACCCGCGTCCAGCCGCTGGGCAACTTGCTGTGCCACTCGGGGCCGAGGGTGAGCAGTTTACTCAGGGTGTCGGTGTTGGCGATTTCTTCATTCTGGTAACCGCCGGCAAAGCGAAGTTTGTCGGTCAGTGGCGGGTCCATGGGAATGTCGTACCACAACCCGACGTTCTGCCGAGGCGCGGAAAGCTCGGCTTCCCAGCCATAACTGTGGCCCTGGGGGTTGACCCAGTGGCGCGTCCAGTTGGCCTTGCCCCGCGGGCCGACGTCGGTCGAGTAACCGAGGCCCAGGCCCATGGTGCGCGGCTTGCGGGTTTCCAGTTGCACGGCCACCGGGATCACGTCATTGGTCGAGGCCGCCGGGGCGGCGTCCACGCGCACGCCCTCGAAAAAGCCGCTGGATTGCAGGTTCTGGTTGAGTTCGGCGATCAGTTCGGAGTCGTAAGGCGCGCCGCTCTTGAACGGCACCATGCGTTGCAGCAGGTCGTCATCAAACGGCGTGTCGCCGGCAAAGCTGACCTTGCCCAAGGTGTAGCGTGGGCCACTGTCGTAAATGAGTTCGATATCGGCCACCCCCGCCTTGGGGTCGACCGAGAGTTTCTGGCTGGTGAAGCGCCCGCTGAAAAAGCCGTAGCGTGACGCCTGGTTCTGGATGACGCGCTTGGCGTCTTCGTAGTTGCCGTGGTTGAGCACGGCGCCGGATTTGAGTTGGTCGCTGGCGGGCACGCGAAAGGCCTTGAGGTCGGCGGCCTGGCCGTCGACCCGAATGGTCACATTGCGCAAATGCACCGGTTCGCCGGGGTCGATGGTGAGGATCAGGCGCGGGTTCTTGCCGCCCTTCACATCGCTGGCAATCTGCGGTTGGTAGTAGCCCAGCGCCTGGGCGGCCTTGCGGGCCTGCTCCTCGGCGCCACGGCTGAACCGCAGCAGGGCTTCTTCGTCACGATCGCCGACCCCGCCGATATAGCCTTCGATGTTGGCTTTCAACGCGTCGTTTGAAGGCTTGATGCGCACATCCAATTCGCTTTGCGCCAAGGCGCCGCAGCTCGTGAACAGCAGAATCAAGCCGCTGGTAAATCTTCCTGGAAACTTCATAGGCCGGGATGCTACACGAGCTTGGGAGCGAGTTAGAACCCGGATTTGTCTGAATAATTCTGTCTTAAACCGTTGCAGCCTGTAACACCTGCGGATTTGCGTGAAAGAACACGTGTTCCAGTACCGGTCCTACAGCGACCTCGCCGATCTCTTCATAGCCCTGGCGCTTATAGAATTCCAGATAGCGAGAATTCCCCGTGTCCAGCACCACGCCTGAGGAATGCGGGTCTTCGGCGCACCAGTTGTGCACCGCTTCCAGCAGTTGCTCACCGTAGTGCTTGCCCTGGAATTGCGGGTGAATCCCCAGCAACGGCAGCACATGCACCGAATCCGAGGGCAGGCACGCCAGCACTGCCTGATGGTATTCCAGGTAACGCCGGGTACCGCGCACACCGGTACTCAGCCACATGCGCAACTGCCAGGCCCAGCTTTCGGTGATGCCCAGGCGGCGGGTCGGTGGCGCGATCAGGGCGATGCCGATCAGCCGGTCGTTGACCAACAGGCCAATCGCCGGGAGTTTCTGGAAGAAGTGCTGCTTGACCAGCTCACGCACCGTGGCGCGCACCCGCTGTTCGTAGCCGGGACGTTCGGCTTCGAAGATGTAGGCGAACGTCGGCTCATGGCGATAGGCCTGGTACAACAGCGAACGGGCTTCGCGGGAGTAGCCGCTGTCGAGCATGTGGATCTGGGCGATGGCAGTCGAGGTGTCAGGCATAACAGTGAATCTCCCCTGGGCGCTGACTCAAAAGGTTGCGCTCTTGTTATTACGAACGTCTGCGGCACTGTTTCGTTCAGTGTAGCCACCGGGCGTCGCTTCGCAGCCCAACGCAGCCTTGTGCCTCGGCAGCGGCTACAAGACTGGCTCCCGTCCTACATTGTCGGCTAGCATCGCCCTTTTGCCAGACTGGACCGCCGACCATGAAAATCGTGTCTTTCAATATCAACGGGCTGCGTGCCCGCCCTCATCAGCTGGCGGCACTGATCGAGAAACATCAGCCGGACGTGATCGGCCTGCAGGAAACCAAGGTCCACGACGACCAGTTCCCGCTGGATGAGATCAAGGCCCTCGGCTATCACGTGTATTACCACGGGCAGAAAGGCCACTACGGTGTTGCCCTGCTCTCGCGCCAGGAACCGCTGGCGCTGCACAAAGGCTTTGCCAGTGACGAAGAAGACGCCCAGCGCCGGTTTATCTGGGGCACCTTCGCCGACGCCAACGGCAACCCGATTACCATCATGAACGGCTATTTCCCACAGGGCGAAAGCCGCGACCACCCCACCAAGTTCCCGGCCAAGCAGCGCTTCTACGAGGACCTGCAAACCCTCCTGGAGTCGCAGTTCAGCAATGAACAGGCCGTGGTGGTAATGGGGGATGTGAATATTTCCCCGGAAGACTGCGACATCGGCATCGGTGCCGACAACGCCAAGCGCTGGCTGAAGACCGGCAAGTGCAGCTTCCTGCCGGAAGAACGCGAGTGGATGGCCCGCCTGAAGAACTGGGGCCTGGTGGACAGCTTCCGCCACCTCAACCCGGATGTGGCAGACCGCTTCAGCTGGTTCGATTACCGCAGCCGTGGTTTTGAAGACGAGCCAAAGCGCGGGCTGCGAATCGACGTGATCCTGGCGTCCCAAGGCTTGTTGCCCCGGGTGAAGGATGCCGGTGTGGATTACGACCTGCGCGGCATGGAAAAACCCTCCGATCATGCACCGATCTGGCTGGAATTGAGCTGATTTCTTAACAGCAGCGCCGTTAAATGTGGGAGCGGGCTTGCTCGCGAATACGGTGTGTCAGTCACCGGATACGTCGACTGACACACCGTATTCGCGAGCAAGCCCGCTCCCACACTTTTTGACGGCGTGATGCCGGTCATATTGCTGAAACCTCTCTGACTTAATCTCGCGGCACTCCCTTTGGCTTGAGAAGGTGCCGGCATGATGCTGCGCGTTCTATCCCTGCTGGCACTGTTCAGCGCATTTCCCCTCGCCGCTTTTTCCACCCCTCTGCCCTTCCCCGAACATGGCCCGGCCTTGCGCATCCAGGGTTCCAACACCATCGGCGCGGCGCTTGGCCCGGCGCTGGTCAAGGGGCTGATGGAGCAACAGGGGTTGCAAGCGGTGCACAGCGAGCCATCTGACCAGGCCAACGAACAGCACATCGTCGGCAAGACTCGCCAGGGTCAGAAGGTGACGGTGGAAGTGGCGGCCCATGGTTCCAGCACCGGGTTCGCAGCCCTGAAAAACGCCAGCGCCGACCTCGCGGCGTCTTCCCGGCCGATCAAGGACAGCGAACTGGTGGACCTCGAAGCCCTCGGCGACCTGAAAAGCCCCGACGCCGAACAGGTCATCGCCATTGACGGGCTGGCGATCATCCTCAACCCACGCAACCCGTTGGGGACGTTGAATACCGCGCAACTGGCGCAAATCTTCAGCGGCGAAGTCTCGACCTGGGAACAACTGGGCGGCATCGGTGGCCAGATTCACCTGTACGCGCGGGATGATCAATCCGGCACCTATGACACCTTCAAGGAACTGGTGCTCAGCCGGCGCGGCAAGTCGTTGGATGGCAGCGCCAAGCGCTTCGAATCCAGCGAGCAGTTGTCGGATGCTGTCAGCCATGACCCCCAGGGCATCGGTTTTATCGGATTGCCCTATGTGCGCCAGGCCAAGGCGGTGGCCATCGTCGATGGCGACTCGCAGCCGATGCTGCCGCTGAACAGCTTGATCGCCACCGAGGACTACCCGCTGTCACGCCGGTTGTTCTTCTACCTGCCACCTGTTGCACAAAACCCCTGGGCCAAGGCCCTGGTGGACTTTGCACAAAGCAGCAAGGGCCAGGCGATCGTCGCCGCCAACGGTTTTATCGCACAGCAGGTGCAGGCCATGGCGGTGGAGCCACGGGCGCCGATGCCCGGGGATTACCAGGCGATTGCCCGACAAGCGCAGCGCCTGACGGTGAATTTCCGGTTTGAGGAAGGCAGTGCCAGCCTCGACAACAAGGCGCGCCAGGACCTGATGCGGGTAGTGGCTTATATAAAGAGCCACGGCAAGCTGGACAAGCAGGTGACGCTGGTGGGGTTTGGGGATGCCAAGAGTGATGCGCAACGGGCGGCGCTATTGTCGAAGTTGCGGGCGATGGCGGTGCGCCGGGAACTGGTTAAAAGCGGCGTGGTGCTGAGGGACATTCAGGGGTTCGGTGCCGAGATGCCGGTGGCGGCAAATACGGCGGATGAGGGACGGATCAAGAACCGGCGGGTGGAGGTCTGGGTGTATTGAGGACGCGGAGCGTCCGGGGCAGCATTCCCACGCAGAGCGTGGGAACGATCAACTGGCCTCATCGCGGCAAGCCCGGCTCCCACAGTTGACTGCATTCCCCTGTGGGAGCTGGCTTGCCTGCGATGAAGACACCTCGGTTTTACTGCCCGCTGCGCATCATTTCCCGCGGCACATACTTGCCGATCTCGAACTTGCCGATTGCTGCGCGGTGCACTTCGTCCGGGCCATCGGCCAGGCGCAGGGTGCGCTGCATGGCGTACATGTAGGCCAGCGGGAAGTCATTGGATACGCCGGCGCCACCGTGGATCTGGATGGCGCGGTCGATCACCCTCAACGCCACGTTCGGCGCCACCACCTTGATCTGGGCGATTTCGCTTTTCGCGACCTTGTTACCCACGGTGTCCATCATGTAGGCAGCTTTCAGGGTCAGCAGGCGCGCCATGTCGATTTCCATCCGCGAGTCGGCGATCTTGTCGATATTGCCACCCAGGCGGGCCAGCGGCTTGCCGAAGGCGGTACGGCTGACGGAACGCTTGCACATCAGTTCCAGCGCGCGCTCGGCCATGCCGATGGAACGCATGCAGTGGTGAATACGGCCCGGACCAAGGCGCCCCTGGGCAATTTCAAAGCCCCGGCCTTCGCCCAGCAGGACGTTTTCGTACGGCACGCGGACGTTTTCAAACAGCACTTCGGCGTGGCCATGGGGTGCGTCGTCGTAGCCGAACACCGGCAGCGGGCGCACGATCTTCACACCGGGCGCATCCACTGGTACCAGGATCATCGAGTGCTGCTGGTGACGCGGCGCATCCGGGTTGCTCAGGCCCATGAAGATCAGGATCTTGCAGCGCGGGTCACAGGCGCCGGAGGTCCACCATTTTTTACCGTTGATCACCCACTCGTCGCCGTCGCGTTCTGCACGGGCGGCCATGTTGGTGGCGTCGGAGGAAGCCACGTCCGGCTCGGTCATGGCAAATGCCGAGCGGATTTCGCCGCGCAGCAGCGGTTCGAGCCAGCGCTGTTTTTGCTCTTCGTTGGCGTAGCGCACCAGCACTTCCATGTTGCCGGTATCCGGTGCCGAGCAGTTGAACGGCTCCGGCCCCAGCAAGGAGCGGCCCATGATTTCGGCCAGGGGTGCGTATTCCAGGTTGGTGAGGCCGGCGCCCAATTCGGATTCCGGCAGGAACAGGTTCCACAGGCCTTCGGCTTTAGCCTTGAGCTTCAACTCTTCCATGATGGCGGTGGGCTGCCAGCGGTCACCTTCGGCAACCTGGCGTTCGAACACAGGCTCGGCCGGGTAAACGTAGGCATCCATGAACGCGGTGACGCGTTCACGCAGTTCCTGAACCTTGGGCGAATAGGCGAAATCCATGGGCAGCACCTTCTCAATGGAGGTTGTTGAGGTCATGAATCGATGCTAGAACAGCGTTGATAATTTACCTAGCCTATTCTCGGCGTGTATTAACATTCATCACCGATATATGATCGGCGTATGGACACCTAACAATAAGAGCGCAGCGAAATGAATCTGAGCAAGGTCGACCTCAACCTCTTCATCGTCTTTGACGCGATCTACACCGAAGCCAACCTGACCCGCGCCGGGCAGATTGTCGGGATTACTCAACCTGCGGTGTCGAACGCTCTGGCCCGCCTGCGGGAGACCTTCAACGACCCGCTGTTCGTGCGCACAGCCCAAGGCATGGTGCCCACGCCCATGGCCCAGAACATCATTGGCCCGGTGCGTAACGCGCTGTCGCTGCTGCGGGTGTCGGTACAGGAAAGCCGGATCTTCAACCCGCAACAGGCGGCCAAGACCTACCGCATCAGCATGACCGATCTCACCGAAGCAGTGATTCTGCCGCCGCTGTTCCAGCGCCTGCGCCGCCTGGCACCGACGGTGGTAATCGAGAGCTTCCTGTCCAAGCGCCGGGAAACCACCAAGGAACTGGCGGCCGGTCGCCTGGACTTTGCCGTGGATGCGCCGCTCAACACCGACCCGCAAGTGCGCCACGTCAAGCTCATGGAGGACCGCTACGTGTGCGCCATGCGCAAGGGCCATCCGATGGCGGGCAAGGACAAACTGACGCTGGATGACTACCTGTCGCTGACCCACATTCATATCTCCAGCCGGCGCAACGGCCTGGGCCATGTCGACCTGGCGCTGGGCAAGATGGGCCTGCAACGCAAGATCGCCCTGCGCTCCCAGCACTACCTGATGGCCTCGCAGGTGCTGCAGCAAACCGACATGGTAATGACCGTGCCGGAGCGCTTCGCACGGCGCCATGAACTGCACTGGTTCAACCTGCCGGTGAATGATGTGCCGATGGTGGAAACCCATCTGTACTGGCATGAAAGCACCGACCAGGATCCGGCCAACCGCTGGATGCGCGAGCAGATGATCGAGTTGTGCCAGCAGGTGACGGCCCATGAGAAGAAGCTGGACAAACTGTAGGAGCGAGCTTGACGTTAACGTCAACCAGCCATTAGCTTAACGCTCAAGACACTCCTTGAGCGCCCTCATGAGCACGACCTACAGCATCTCCGACCTCGCCCGCGAGCTCGACATCACCACCCGCGCCATTCGTTTCTATGAAGAACAAGGCCTGCTGTCCCCGGAACGCCGGGGCCAGGAGCGCATTTATTCGCCCCGCGACAAGGTCAGCCTGAAGCTGATCCTGCGGGGCAAGCGCATCGGTTTTTCCCTGGCCGAGTGCCGGGAACTGATCGAACTCTACGACCCTACCAGCGGCAACCAGAAACAGCTGCACAGCATGCTGGCGAAAATCGCCGAGCGCCGCGAGCAGCTGGAACAACAGTTGCTCGACATCGAACAGATGAAGCTCGAACTGGACACCGCCGAAGAGCGTTGCACCCAGGCGCTGGAACAGACCATTCAGGGCCAGGTTGGCCATTCATAAAAGGTAGCTGCCATGTCCCTCCCCTCTCATGTGCGCCTGGTGGAAGTGGGCCCCCGCGACGGCCTGCAGAATGAAGCGCAACCCATCAGCGTCGCCGACAAGGTGCAATTGGTGGACGCCCTGAGTGCCGCCGGCCTGGGTTACATCGAAGTCGGCAGTTTTGTGTCGCCCAAATGGGTACCGCAGATGGCCGGGTCGGCCGAGGTGTTTGCGCAGATCCAGCGCAAGCCGGGCGTGACCTATGGCGCGCTGGCGCCAAACCTGCGGGGTTTTGAAGATGCACTGGCGGCGGGCGTAAAAGAAGTGGCCGTATTTGCGGCGGCTTCCGAGGCGTTTTCCCAGCGCAATATCAACTGCTCCATCAGCGAAAGCCTGGAACGCTTCGTGCCGATCATGGACGCGGCCAGGCAGCACGGTGTGAGTGTGCGGGGTTATGTGTCGTGTGTGTTGGGTTGCCCTTATGAAGGTCAGGTCGCGCCGGAACAGGTCGCGGCAGTCGCTCGCGAGCTGTTCGCCATGGGCTGCTATGAGGTGTCCCTGGGCGACACGATTGGCACCGGCACTGCAGGCGCAACACGCCGGATGTTCGCGGTGGTCGGCGCGCAGGTGCCACGGGACAAGCTGGCCGGGCACTTCCATGACACCTATGGCCAGGCCATCGCCAATATCTACGCCAGCCTTGAGGAAGGTATCCAGGTGTTCGACAGCTCTATTGCGGGCCTCGGCGGGTGCCCCTATGCCAAGGGGGCCAGCGGTAACGTTGCCACTGAAGATGTGTTGTACCTGCTCAATGGCTTGGGCATCGAGACGGGTATCGACATGGACAAGCTGATTCTGGCGGGTCAGCAGATTTGTACGGTACTCGGCCGCCCCACCGGTTCGCGCGTGGCGAAGGCTCGCAGCGCCGGTTGAGTAGTGCGCTTGTGACGATGTGTTACCTCGCGGCTACACATCGGGTAACACGGGAACATATTTTGTCGCATTTCCTGAAGGAAATTTCTCGCCCAAAAATCAAGGCATTGATTTTAAAGGACTTTAAAAAGTTGGCACGGCTTCTGCTATCTCTATTGCATAACAAGAATAAAAAGCACCAAACCTAATAAAAATAAGACGTAACGACTCTGACATAACAAAAACAACACGGCAGAGACGCAGCTAACAGATTTTTTTGGAGAAGATGTGCTTCGCAGGGTACGGCTTGCCGAAACCCGCAACCGGATAGAGAAGAACAAAAAACTACCTCAAGGTAGCTACCCACTGGTTGGATCGCGTGCGAAGAAGCAGATCAGCGCTCAAAAAAATACGTTTGCTCTTGACCCCGGATGGGGGTCGCCAAAAACAGCGGTAAAGGGCCACGGTTGCCAAAAACAACAATAGACCGCCCCTCAATAATAAAAAAAGAGCACGCAACGACAAATTAAAGGGGACCTTCGGGTCCCCTTTGTGCTTTCTCGGGGAAGGTGATTTGCGTGTATGTCCGTTTTTTGGGTGATGGCTGAGATTG
>NZ_JACAQY010000018.1:216625-423917 GCF_013386835.1 Pseudomonas sp. IPO3774 | reverse complement strand
TGGACTTGCTCCCTCCAAACGTACGCCATAAAGCGAGTGTTAAGCAGAGTGCTTCAGGTGCTTTGCGTAGTCATTAGGTGACCTGTATCCCAGCGCCGAGTGCAGCCGTGTCGCATTGTAAAACCCATGGATGTAGCTTGCGATTGATGCATGGGCCTGTGCTTTGCTGGGATACACACCCGTGGCTTCTTCCTTCTTGAGTGAGGCAAAAAAGCTCTCTGCTACGGCGTTATCCCAGCAGTTTCCCTTACGGCTCATGCTTTGCACAAAGCCTCTTTCCGCGATCATGCTGCGAAAACCGCTACCCGTGTATTGCCGGCCTCGATCAGAGTGAAAAATCACCCCGTGATCAACTGGCGTTTTCGTCCAGGCGTTCATGAACGCCTGTTGTACCAAACCCTCGGGCATACGATCCGACAGGCTGTATCCAAGCACCTGCCGGGTCTGAACACTCAACACCACAGCCAAGTACAACCACCCCTGGCGTGTCGAAATATACGTGATATCACCCACCCAAGCGGCTACGGGACTTGTCACAGAAAAGCGTCGTTTCAACACATTGTCAGAAATGGGTTGGATATACCGGTTATCCGTTGAATGTTTGAACCGGGCTTTGATTTTTCCTCGTAGCATCTCCTCTCTCATCAGCCGAGCTACCCGCTTGTGCCCTATCGTGTAAGAGCGGTTATGAAGCGCCTGAACCATGCGCGGACGCCCATAAGTGCCGCGGCTTGCTCGATGAATCGCACGAATCTCCAGGCGAATCGCGGCGTCTGGATCCGGACGCTCCTGGCGCTTCAAATAGCCGTGAAAGCCCGACACCGAGACCTCCATCACTCGACATAACAGCCTAACCGGAAAGCGAGTCCGTTCACGGGCGACGAAGGCGTATCTCAGTTGGACTCTTTGGCAAAGAACGCCGTCGCTTTTTTTAGGATTTCTCGCTCCATTTTGAGCGTGGCATTTTCAGCTCGAAGCCGAGCCAGCTCGCTTTCCAGGTCAGAGACCGGATGCCGGGCAGGAGAACTGAGAGGACGCCCGTTGCGTGCGGCGTCCAGCCAATTACCTAAGGTTTTGACCGAGATATCCAACTGTCGGGCAGCTTCTCCTCGACCAATGCTTTCAGCAAGTGTCACTGCCTGAGCTTTGAAGTCGTCGGTGTAACTGCGGCGAGTTTGCTGTGCCATAAGTACCTCCAAGATTGCGATTAAAATATCGCTTCTTGGCGTCCGCTACGAGGGAACAAGTCCATGGTTACTTTTGGGGCGTTTGCCAAAAGTGACCCGCTGTAAGAGCGGAACCCTAAGTGGCCGTTACCGAAGAAACGGATATGTACCCAAAACCAAACCCAACCTTAAGGATTCCGAACACTCAAAAGACTCATCAACCCCGCCAACGGAAAATCCCCCTCCAACTCCGCCAAACTCGCCGTACTCATAGCCTGCGGCTGCCGAAAATGCCCATGCTGCAAATAACTGATCAGCCCCCCCACAAACGGCTGATGACTAACCAGCAACACATCATCGTCATTGTCGAGATGCTTGAGCACCTCCAACGGATTACTCTCCGGCGTCAACCAAGGCACAGTGCGGACATCCGGCTCAAACCCCAACGCCTCCCGCACCAACTGCGCCGTCTGCTGCGCCCGCACATACGGACTGGCAATGATCGCCCGAATCGGCTGCCCAATCAGATGCCCCGCACTGCGCAACACCTCATCGCGCCCATGGGCCGTCAAATTACGCTCGGCATCCGTACGCGCATGCCCCTCGGCCTCACCGTGACGCAACACCCACACCTTCATAGCTTGGGTTCCTCATCACGCGCCGGATGCGGTGCAGGCGGCACACTGTGGGCAGCCTCACCTTCCGGTGCACGGGGCGTCGGCCAATCGGCGAACGGCCAAGGCTTCTGATCACTGTGAAAGCTGCCAAACCGCCCAATCTGCGCCAAGAACTGACTCAGGCTGTCACCAAAATTCATCAGCCCCAGGTTCGGTGCCCCATACACCAGGCGATAAACCAGTTGCACCACCACCAGCGCCCCCAGCAGAAACTGCGCCACTTGCCACACCAGGGCAAACACCAGCATCCACAGGACACGCAGGCCGATGGACTCGTACTTGGGTGCTGCTTTCGGATCGTTCATGACGCGTTCCTCAGTTGAAACCACTGGTGGAAATAAAGTCGACATCGGTTTTAGGCTCGGCGCGCATCAGCAACTCGATGACCTGGTTCAAGGTGCGCCCTTCAAACAGGATCGCGTGCAACCCGGCAACCAGCGGCATATACACCCCGACCTCCTGAGACTTGGCCTTCAGCACCTTCAGGGTGTTGACGCCTTCCGCCACTTCGCCCAAACGCGTCACGGCGTCTTCCAGGCTCAAGCCCTGGCCAAGGGCAAAACCGACCTGATAGTTGCGGCTTTTCGGTGACGAGCAGGTGACGATCAGGTCGCCCACACCTGCCAGGCCAAGGAAGGTCATCGGGTTGGCGCCCTGATTGACCGCAAACCGGGTCATCTCGGCCAGGGCGCGAGTGATCAGCATGCTCTTGGTGTTTTCACCCATGCCCAGCGCAACCGCCATGCCGGCGATGATCGCGTAGACGTTCTTCAACGCCCCGCCCAGCTCGACGCCGAAACGGTCGGCACTGGCGTACACGCGGAAGGTGCGACCGTGCAGCACCTCCTGCACCCGCTCGCAGAGTTCTTCGTCTTCACTGGCGATCACCGTGGCAGTCAGCGCGTGCTCAGCCACTTCCCGCGCCAGGTTCGGCCCGGACAACACGCCAATCCGCGCTTCGGGGGCGATTTCTTCAAGGATCTCGCTCATCAACTTGAAGGTGTGCGCCTCAATGCCCTTGGTCAGGCTCACCAGCAGCTTGCCCGCCAGCCGCTCGGCATGGGGTGCAAGCACCGAGCGCAGGGCGCTGGAGGGCAGCGCGACGAAGCACAGGTCGCACTCGTCCAGCGTCGCCTGTAAATCAGTCACCGGCTCCACGGCCGGCAGAATCTTGATGCCTTTAAGGTAACGGGGGTTTTCCCGGTTGACCCGAATGGCTTCGGCTTGCTCGGGGTCACGCATCCATTGACGCACCCGGTGACCATTTTCAGCCAGCAGATTAGCCACGGCGGTACCAAAACTTCCGCCTCCCAGGACCGCAATAGGGCGCTGTTCAGTCATATGCAATCCGTTAATCCATAGCAGTGGCGATGGCCGCATTATACGGAGCGACCCGCCTGCGGCCAGCCCCCGCGTCAATTCAAACGCTTGTCGGAAAATGCGACATTTGTGCGAAGTAATTACAGGGCCGACGACTGGCAAAAGGCCCCACCTCAGTTAACATGGGCGGCTATCCGTAATTATCAAGGCCGTGCCGTGTATTTGGGCCCTCCTCCTCGCTCATCCCTTTTGCTGACGTTGTTGTGCATGCCGTGGTGCAGTGTGCCGGTGCTGGCTGACGACCTGTTCCTCGACAGCCAGCCGCTGCCGCAGGTGCTGACCGCCACCCGGCTCAAGCAATCGGCCGCCGCCGTGCCCGGCAGCATGACGGTGATCGACAGCGAGCTGATCAAGGCCAGCGGCGCACGGGATATCCCCGAACTGCTGCGGCTGGTGCCCGGGATGATGGTCGGCTACACCACCGGCAACCAGGCCGCCGTGAATTACCACGGCACCCAGGCGGGCGATGCGCGGCGCATGCAGGTGTTGATCGATGGGCGCTCGGTGTACCGCGCGGGCCTGGCCACGGTGGACTGGAGCGATATTCCGGTAGCCCTGGAAGACATCGACCGCATCGAGGTCTTCCGCGGCCCCAATACCGTCAGCTACGGCGCCAACGCGCTGATGGCCGTCGTCAACATCCTCACCCGCTCGCCGGCCAACAGCCATGGCACGCGGATGAAACTCACCCAGGGCGGCCGGGGGATCAACGACTGGTACGCCAGCCAGGGCATGGGCTGGGAAACCGGCGATTTGCGCCTGTCACTCTCCGGTCAACAGGACGATGGCTTTGACAGCGACCGCGTGGGCGCTGACCGCCGCGACGGGCGCCGCCTGAACCGCTTCAGCCTGGCCGTGAGCCAGACCCTGAATGCGCAACAAAGCATCGACTGGCAACTGGACGCCAAGGAAGGCACCAACCAGCGCCCTTACACCTACCAACCGGTGTTCGACGGGATTACCGAAGGCGGTAACAATTCCGACGTCAGCGCCAAGGACTATGCCGGTTCCCTGCGCTGGAACTTCGACTTCAACCCCGATCACAGCCTGTATATCCAGGGTTCGGCCCAGCAGTGGGATCGCCGGCAGATCTGGCGCGCGTGCGATGCCAAGGTCTCGTTCAGCCCGGAACTGACGCAGCTGTGGCAGCTCAACCCCAACTATGCCGAGCGACTGGCCCGGCACATGAACAACTTCAACCCCGGCAACCTCCCACCCGGCAGCGCCGCCGAGCAGGCACTGGCCCGCCAGGTGCTCCAGCAATGGGGGGACGGCGGCAAGGACCCGGTCTGCGGCAACATCGACCAAAGCACCAAGGAAAGCCGCTACGACCTGGAGCTGCAAGACACCCTCAGCCTGTCCGACAGCCTGCGCCTGGTCAGCGGCATGAACTACCGCTACGACCGCGCCGACTCCGACACCTACTTCAACGGCACCCTGGACGACACCACCTGGCGCCTGTTCGGCCACCTGGAATGGCGGGCCAGCGAACACTGGCTGCTGCAGGGCGGCGCGATGTACGAAGACACTCACCTGAGCGGCAACTCGCTGACGCCACGGGTGGCCGTCAACTACCTGATCAACCCGCGCCACGGCCTGCGCGCGGTGTACTCCGAAGCCATTCGCTCCCCGGACATGTTCGAGAACAACGTCAACTGGAGCTACCGCGTCACCAACCTCAGCTCGCCGGCCTACGGCCAGAACTCCGGCCAATACTTCGTGGTGACCCGTGGCCCGGGCAACCTCGACAAAGAGCTGATGCGCTCCCGGGAGCTGGGCTACAACGGCTTTTTTGCCGACATCGGGCTGAACGTCGACGTGAAGCTGTTCTACGACGAAATCAGCGAAATGGTCAGCGAGCCGCTGCGCAACAACCAGTACATCGCCAGCAACTCGAACAGCTCGCGCTTTACCGGCACCGAAACCCAGCTCGACTGGCACATGAGCACCGCCGACCGGCTGCGCGTCACCTATGCTTATGTGGATGCCAGCGCCACCAACCCCCTGGACAGGCAGCAGACCGCGCGCAACAGCGGCTCGGCCGGCTGGATGCGGGAATGGGGCCATGGCTGGTCCAGCGCGGTGTTCTACTATGGCGACGATGCGCTCAACCAGTATCGCTTCGAACGGGTCGACCTGCGGGTGGCCAAGCGCATTGCCTTGGGCAAAGCCAACGTGGAGCTGGCCGGCATGTTGCAACAACGCCTCGACAATCAGCCCACCACCTGGCCCGACAACAACTATGACCAACGCCACGTGCTCTACTTCAGTGCGGAGTTAGAGTTCTAGTGGACAGCGACTCGTCACGGATGACCCTGCCCTTTACCGCCCGGCTCTGGCGGTGCTGTGTGTTGCTTGGGGTTTTACTGTTCGGCGCACCGACATGGGCAGCGGATATCCTGCTGACCGCCGACGAAGACGGCCCGGGCGTACAAACATTCGTCCAGGCCCTGGCCCTGCAGCGTCCCGAAGACAGCGTGAAGTTCACCCCGCTCAAGGACCTGCCCGCCCCCGCAAACTTGCCGACCAGCACCCGCCTGATCCTGCTGGACCTGCCCAGCCTTGACTGGCGCCTGCAAGACGCCCAGGGCCCACCGACCCTGGTGCTGCGCATCAGCCGCCTGCAAGCGCGCCAGCGCCTGGGTGCCACGTTGCCTGCGAAGATCAGCCTGCTGTGGAGCGACCCACCGCTGGACCGACAACTGCGCCTCATCACCGGCATCCTGCCTCAGGCCCGGCGCATCGGCGTGCTCTATGGCATCGACAGCGAGTTCCTGCTGCGCGAGCTGCGCCAGTACGCCGCGCCCATGGGCCTGGAGATCGTGCCCCAGCTTTGGGAAAACATTAATGACAGTCGCCCGCTGCAAAGCCTGTTCAAGAACAGCGACGTCTTGCTGGGGCTGGATGATCCCCAGCTGTACAACCCGAAAACTGCGAAAAACCTGCTGCTCAGCAGCTACGCCAGGCAATTGCCACTGGTCGGGCCCAACGCCGGGTTCGTCAAGGCCGGCAGCCTGGCCAGCACCTACAGCGATCAGACCGACTGGCTGGATGTGCTCGACCGCCTGCTGGATCATGCGCCGGCCAGTTGGCCGCGCTCGCTGTACCCGGAACGTTTCAAAGTCGTAGGCAACCCGCAGGTTGCGCGCTCACTGGGGATCGAACAGGTGGACGAAACCAACGTCGCCGCCCGCCTGGCCGAAGGAGAAAAACGCCCATGACATTTCGTCGCCGTTGGGACATCAACACCCGGACCCAGCTCATTACCCTGGGCCCGGCACTCCTGCTGACGCTGCTGTTGATCAGCTTCTTCACCTTCGTGCGGATCCAGGACCTGCGCCAGGAACTGGACCACACCGGCCAGTTGATCGCCAACCAACTGGCGCCGGCCACCGAATACGGGGTGATTTCCGGCAACAACGACGTGCTTGAAAGCCTGTTGCGGGCCACCCTCGCCACGCCGCACGTGCGCTTCCTGGAGATTCAGGACAGCGCAGAAAATATCCTGGTGTATGTCGAGCAACCGTCGGAGAAGCACGATCGCTCGCTGTCGGTGAAAGTCTTCCAGGCGCCGATTCGCCTGCAACATATCCAGCTGGGCAATGACTTCTTCCAGGACAGTACTGCCGAGCCCAAGGCCCCGCGCGCGGACTACCTGGGGCGAGTGATTGTCGGCATGTCCAACGATGCGTTCAGCCAGCGCCAGCAGGAAATCCTGTTCAAGGCCGGGATTCTCGCGCTGTTCGCCCTGCTGTTTACCTTCCTGCTGGCCCGGCGCCTGGCGGCCAGCCTGTCGCAACCGATCAGCGCCATGGGCAATGCGGTCAAGGCGATCCAGCAGGGCGATTACCAGACACCGCTGCCCATCGTGGATGACTCGGAGCTGGGCGACCTGTCGCGCCACATCAATAACCTCGCCGATGGCTTGAACCAGGCCAGTCGTGAACAGCACCAGGCCATGGCCCAGTTGATCCAGACCCGCGAAGAAGCCGAGCGGGCGAACAATGCCAAGTCGGACTTCCTGGCAATGATGAGCCATGAATTGCGCACGCCGATGAACGGGGTGCTGGGCATGCTGCAACTGCTGGAAACCACCGACATGACCGAGGAACAGACCGAATACGCGGCGCTGGCCTCGGAGTCCACCGAACACCTGCTGAAGGTGATCAACGACATCCTCGACTTCTCGCGCATCGAGCGCGCGGCCCTGGAGCTTGAGCACATTCCGTTCGACCTGGTGGAGCTGATCAGCAGTTGCGCCCAGGCCTTCCAGCACGCCGCCCAACAACGCGGGCTGGCGCTCGAAGTGCCGATCCCCCAGGGCCTGGGCTCGCTGCAGGTACAGGGCGACCCGACCCGCATCCGGCAGATTTTGGTGAACCTGATCGGCAATGCCCTGAAGTTCACCGAGCAGGGCACCGTCACCGTCGAACCCCACTGGCAGACCCTGGACCATGAATTGCTGTGGTTCACCTGCACCGTGCGCGATAGCGGGATTGGCATCTCCGCCGAGCGCCTGGAACTGATGTTCGATGCGTTCCAGCAAGCCGACAGTTCCATTTCAAGACGTTACGGCGGCACCGGACTGGGACTGCCTATCGCACGCACCCTGGCCGAACGCATGGGCGGCACCCTGCGCGCCCAGAGCGAAGAAGGCCACGGCTCGGTGTTTACCCTGGAAATTCCGCTGGCGATCTACCAGCAGAGCTTGCCGGTGCTCGCGCCGAATACCGAAGGCAATGCCCGTGCGGGCGAAGGGCGCAACGTGTTGCTGGTGGAAGACAACCCGGTCAATCGCACGGTGGTCGAAGCCATGCTGCGCAGCCTGGGGTTCGAGGTGAGCATCGCCACCGACGGCGCCGAAGCGATTCGCAGCGCCGAAAGCCTGATTTTTACCGCAATCCTGATGGACTGCCGACTGCCGGGCATCGATGGCTACGAGGCTACCCGGCAGATTCGCCAGTTGCCCGGTTGCGCCGAGCTGCCAATCATTGCCCTCACGGCCAATGCCTTGCAGGGCGATCGCGAAGCCTGCCTGGCAGCTGGAATGAACGATTACCTGGCAAAGCCGTTCAAACGCACGGATTTGCAGCAAATCCTGCAGAGATGGGTGCAGTAACACGGTGCCATCAGCCAACTGCGACTGGCGTGAAAGACGAAAGTGCGGCAGTCTTAGGCACCCGAACGGGCCCGTAAACCGGCCCGGTTTATAATTTCAGTGCACAAGTGTACATTCATGACCTTGACGCTGTGACTTTCACTACAACGCAATAGTCTATGTGTAGGCTGCCGATATGAGGCATGAACGCTTCAGTCGGCCGGGAAGATTTGCCCTGCCCTGCCGCATGGGATTATTGAGGAGCTCGCATGACCAAACAAAACGCCTTTACTCGGGAAGACCTGCTGCGCTGCAGTCGCGGTGAGCTGTTCGGCCCAGGTAACGCGCAACTGCCCGCCCCGAACATGCTGATGGTGGATCGCATCACCCATATCAGCGAAGAGGGTGGCAAGTACGGCAAAGGTGAATTGGTCGCCGAGCTGGATATCACCCCTGACCTGTGGTTTTTCGCCTGCCATTTCGAAGGCGATCCGGTGATGCCGGGCTGCCTGGGCCTTGACGCCATGTGGCAGCTGGTCGGTTTCTATCTGGGCTGGCAAGGCCTGCCGGGCCGCGGTCGCGCCCTGGGTTCGGGCGAAGTGAAGTTCTTTGGCCAGGTCTTGCCGACCGCCAAGAAAGTCACTTACAACATTCAAATCAAGCGCGTCCTCAAGGGCAAGCTGAACCTGGCCATTGCCGATGGTTCGGTGACTGTCGACGGTCGCGAGATTTATACTGCCGAAGGCCTTCGGGTCGGCGTATTCACTTCCACTGACAACTTTTAAGGGTTATCCGCATGCGCCGCGTCGTTATCACTGGTCTGGGCATTGTTTCGTGCCTGGGCAATGACAAAGAGACCGTCTCCGCTAACCTGCGTGCAAGTCGCCCTGGCATCCGCTTCAACCCGGAATATGCCGAAATGGGTCTGCGTAGCCAGGTTTCCGGCTCCATCGACCTGCCCCTCGAAGAGCTGATTGATCGCAAGATCTATCGCTTCGTCGGCCACGCAGCCGCTTACGCCTACCTGGCCATGAAGGACGCGATCACCGATTCCGGCCTGAGCGAAGACCAGGTGTCCAACGTACGCACCGGTCTGATCGCCGGTTCCGGTGGCGCGTCGACCTTGAACCAGATGGAAGCGCTGGACATCCTGCGCGAGAAAGGCGTCAAGCGCGTTGGCCCGTACCGCGTCACGCGGACCATGGGCAGCACCGTTTCCGCCTGCCTGGCCACACCGTTCAAGATCAAGGGCGTGAACTACTCGATCTCCTCCGCTTGCGCCACCAGTGCTCACTGCATCGGTACCGCTGTAGAGCAGATCCAGTTGGGCAAGCAGGACATCGTGTTTGCCGGCGGCGGTGAAGAAGAACATTGGAGCCAGTCGTTCCTGTTCGACGCCATGGGCGCCCTGTCGACCCAGTACAACGAAACCCCGGACAAAGCCTCCCGCGCCTATGACAAGAACCGTGATGGCTTCGTCATTGCCGGCGGTGGCGGCATGGTGGTGGTCGAGGAGCTGGAACACGCCCTGGCCCGTGGTGCGAAGATCTACGCGGAAATCGTCGGCTACGGCGCGACGTCCGACGGCTACGACATGGTTGCGCCAAGCGGCGAAGGCGCCATCCGCTGCATGCAGATGGCCATGTCCACCGTTGATACCCCGATCGACTACCTGAACACCCACGGTACTTCGACTCCGGTCGGCGACTCCAAGGAAATGGAAGGCGTGCGTGCGGTATTCGGCGACAAGGCTCCGGCGATCAGCTCTACCAAGAGCCTGTCGGGTCACTCCCTGGGCGCCGCTGGCGTTCACGAAGCGATCTACTGCCTGCTGATGATGGAAGGCAACTTCATGGCAGGTTCTGCCAACATCGAGGAACTGGACCCGGACGTGGCTGACATGCCTATCCTGACCAAGACTCGTGAAGATGCGACCATCAATACAGTGATGAGCAACAGCTTCGGCTTTGGTGGCACTAACGCCACCCTGGTGCTGAAACGCTGGCAGGGTAAGTAAGCTCTCGCAGCTTGATCGCCTGAAAACGCCCCGACTGGTTCGGGGCGTTTTTTACCCGTTTACCGCGCTTACAGTGGCTCACTTTTGAAAGCCGGAATGCGTGCCCAGTCAAAAGTAAGCAAAACGCTCTTGCCCNNGGCTTGAGTGTTTAGAAGCAAAATCAAAAGCTAAAGCGGGCACGGTCCAATGTGGGAGCGGGCTTGCTCGCGAAGGTCGTTAACGATGACGCTGGCATCCTGATTCAACGCGGCGTTCTCAGGTTTTCGCCGGCAAGCCGGCTCCGACAGAAAAGCGGTTCTGCTTTTGCTTCTAACACTCAGGTCGGCTTCCAGGCCGCCGTGCTCTTGCTTTTGATCTTAGGCGCCCCGCCGACAGGCGAGGCAGAGCGCTTTGCTTACTTTGCCGCTTTTGCAAAGTGACTCGCTGCGAGAGCGAAACCATAAGTAGCCCCTACCACAGCAACGGGCATACTCCCCCAACAACCTAAACCGAAAACCGAGCCACCATCGTGTTGAGATCCACCGCCAACCGTGACAACTCCTGGCTCGCCGCACTGGTCTGGTTCGCCCCCGCCGACGTCTGCTGTGCCAAATCGCGAATATTCATCAAATTGCGATCCACCTCCCGCGCCACCGCCGCCTGTTCTTCCGAGGCACTGGCAATCACCAGGTTGCGCTCATTGATCAGGGTAAACGCCGAAGCAATCTCCTCCAGCGCCGTCCCCGCCGACTTAGCGATATCCAGCGTCGAACGCGCCCGAGTATTGCTCTGCTGCATGGAGCTGACAGCCTGATCAGTCCCCTGCTGAATCCCACTGATCATCTGCTCGATTTCCTGGGTCGACTGCTGCGTACGATGCGCCAAGGCCCGCACCTCATCCGCCACCACCGCAAACCCACGCCCGGCATCCCCAGCCCGCGCCGCTTCGATGGCGGCATTCAGCGCCAGCAAATTGGTCTGCTCGGCAATCGAACGAATCACATCCAGCACCTTGCTGATGCCATACACCTTCTGCGCCAGGTCCTCCACCTGAGTCGCATTGGCCGTCACATCATCCGCCAGGGACTCAATCGACAACACCGTCTGATGCACCTGCTCGCGCCCATGCTGAGCGATACGATCCGACTCCCGCGACGCCTGGGACGTAGCCACCGCATTGCTCGCCACCTCCTCCACCGCCGCCGTCATCTGGTTCACCGCAGTAGCCGCCTGCTCAATTTCCTGACTCTGCTGATGCAACCCACGGGTGGCATCTTCGGTCACGCAACTAAGCTCTTCGGAAGCCGACGCCAACTGGCTGGACGAATCGGAAATACGCCGAATGGTTTCCCGCAGGCTCTCCTGCATGCTTTTCAGCGCCTGCTGCAAACGCGCCGGCTCATCCTGGCCGCTGACAGTAATCACCCCGGTCAGATCGCCACTGGCCACACCCTGGGCGACTTTCAAAGACTGGGATAACGGCAGCACAATACTGCGGGTCAGCAACAATGCCAGACCGATGGTGATCAGCGCCGTCACGGCAATCATGCCAACCACCCAACTGCGCGATTGCGTGAACACACTTTGCGCCAGGCTCGCCGCCTGATTGGCACTGACCTTGTTCAACGTCACCAGCTCACGCAGGGTACCGGCCAGTTCGTCGGCCAACTGGTTCATCTCGCCGTTGACCACCTTGATCGCGTCTTCCAACTGATTCGCCCGGGAAAACGCCATCACCTGTTCCTGGCGCTGCAGGTAACGCTCTTCCTCGGTTTTAAAGCGATCGAACAGCACCCGCTCTTCAGGCAGCACGATCAAGCCTTCATAGAGGGACTGAGCCTTGTGCAGGCCGCTTTTCAGCTCGGTGATTTTCTGCTCATTCTGCGTGATTGCCTGCGGGTCGCGGTTAAGCAGCAGCCGCAACGTCAGGGCCCGCACCCGCAGCAGGTCCTGATTCATCTCGCCGACCGCCATCACGCTGGGCAGCCAGTTGTTTTCCACCTGGTCAGACTGCTGGCGCATATTGCCCATCTGCAACAAGGCGAACCCGCCCAGGGCAAACACCATCAGCGCCAGCAAACCAAACCCCAGGCCGGCGCGAGGGGCGATATTCAGACTTCTGATATTCATGCTCGGAATCCTTCCAAAAGCGCTGCATCCACCTGCAGCGGGCTCTTGAAAGGTATCGGCGAGTTGAGACGTTTGCCTAAGACGAAAACGCGATATCAAAACGCCTTATGATCGCCCCGCCCCGGCTGTAGCGATTCAGCTAAACCCATCACCTGGGCTTGGGCAGAATCGCCAGGAAATTGTCCCGTGCGACCTTTCTGGCCACATCCTCAGGCAACGCATCGAGGAACGGGTCAAAGCTGCGCATTTCCTTACCGAGCTTGTTGAAGCGTCCTACCACGTCTGAGCCAAGCATGAAGCGGTCCGGGAAGCGCTCCACCAGCTTTACCCACTCAGGGCGTGCCTTTCCCGCCTCATCCAGCAAGTAAGGCGTGAGCACGCTCCAGGACAGGTCGACGTACAGGTTCGGGTAAGCCTCCAGCATGCGCGCCAGGGTCGGCAGCAAAAAATCCATCTGCGTCTGGTGCCGATGGATCTCCATGCTGCTGCCCGCATGGGCCCAGATAAACCGGGTGTGCGGGTGATTACGCAGCGGCTCTTCCATTTCCGCCAGGTACAACGGATTTTTCTCACGCTTGGAGGTGATGTTGGAATGCACCATCACCGGCAGATCATTCTCCGCGGCCAGGTGATAGATGCGGGTCATCGCCTCGTTGTTGGCCCTTGGGGTGTCGCCGGAGGTCAGCGCGGTCAGATCGTCGTGACGGGTGAAGACTTCGCCGATGCCTTGCCAGAGCCCAGGATTGAGATCGAGCATGCGCTGGATATGGGATGCGGCATTTTTATCGTTGGGATTGAAACCACTGAGGAACGGATGAAAGCGCTGACGTTGCTCCGGGCTCAGTTTATTGACCGCATCGGCGACGAACACGTCGGTGGCGCTGTACCAATAGGCGTCGGCGTCGTCCCCGGCGTAATAGCGCGGCCGCTTGGGTTCGTCCTCATGCCATTTCTTGGCCACCGGTATGCCGGAAATCATCACGTGCTCGATGCGATTATCGGCCATGGCCTTGAGTAATTTATCCATGCCCGCCGACTCCTGGAAGAAATCGACGTAATGCAGGTGTGCATCGCTGTAGGCATAGTCGCGAGCCTGCACCGCAAAGCTTGCGGCGGTCAGCAACAGGGCAATACTCAGGCGGGTCCGGCGCACGGGGGTATCTCAAACAAGGGCTAATGCCGGTAGACATCGGACCGCGCCTGCGGGTTCAGCGGTAAACAACGGGGAACACCAACGTGCCAGCATGCTCTATAACTGCATGAGCTTCTTCCTGCCACCCTGTGAGGTTTGCCATGCCTGTTACCGTGAACACGCTGAACGCCGAAAACTTCCGCCACAGCGTCAATATCAATAACCACGAGCTGTTTACCGACCTGCCCAAGAGCCTGGGCGGTGACGATTCGGCGCCCTCCCCCCACGATTACTTCGACGCCGCACTGGCGTCCTGCAAGGCCCTGACCGTCAAGCTCTATGCGCAGAAAAAAGACATACCGCTGACCGGCGTGACCGTGGAAGTCACCCATGACAGCGCCGAAGAGCAAAAGGGCAAATACAAGCTCAACGTCAAACTGACCCTCAAGGGCGTACTCACTGACGAGCAGCGCGACGAGCTGCACCGCGTGGCGGATCGCTGCCCGGTGCACAAGCTGATGACCACGGCCGAAGTTACCATCGAGACCCGGCTCTCCGAAGGCGCCTTCAGCCAGTAGCGGCAACCTCCCGTCGAGCGGGTTATGCTCAGTACCATCAGACCCGCTCAGACTGGGAAGCACCATGACCACCGTGACCGTGATTCGCCCGCGCGCCGAAGATGTGGAAGGCCAACCGATCCTGCGCCCACTGCCCTCCAGGCAATGCCGCAGCGTCGGGCCTTTCGTGTTTTTCGACCATATGCTGCAAACCCGTTATGCCCCGGGTACCGGCATGAACATTCGCCAACACCCGCACATCGGCCTCTCTACCCTGACCTACCTGTTTGAAGGCGAACTCCTGCACAAGGACAGCCTCGGCTCCGATCAGGTGGTCAAGGCCGGGGACGTCAGCTGGATGACAGCCGGCAGTGCCATTGCCCACGTTGAACGCAGCCCCGAGGCGTTGAAGGCCAGTGGTTTCAGCCTGCACGGGTTGCAAGTGTGGCTGGCCTCCCCCAAGGAACATGAACAAAGGCCTGGGCATTACAGCCATCATCCGGCCGCCAGCTTGCCGGTGAGCGATAACCTCGGCGTGCAGATTCGCCTGATTGCCGGCAATGGCTTTTGCCTCGAATCGCCGGTGCCGGTGTTGTCGCCCACCTTGTATGCCGAGGTGCGGATGCAGACGGCTACCACCCTGCTGATCCCGGATGAGCATGAAGAACGGGCGGTGTATGTGCTGGAGGGTGAGGCGCAGTTGGATGGCGAAGCGCTGGAGGTGCATAGCCTTGTGGTGTTGCCGGCAGGCGCAAGCATGGGGCTGTTTGCCGAGACTGATTGCCACCTGGTGGTGTTCGGCGGCGCGGCGCTGGATGGGCCACGGCGGATTAACTGGAATTTTGTCGCGAGTGATCCGGCGTTGATCGAGCAGGCTCGGCAGCGTTGGGCGGCTGGGGATTGGCCGACAGTGCCGGGGGAAAGTGAGCGGATCGAGTTGCCTCTAGGCAAGGCTTAAGCGCTTTATTGCCTGTGAAACAGCCTTCGCGAGCAAGCCCGCTCCCACATTTCGACCGCGTTCCTTCAGGATTTACACGGTTAAAATGTGGGAGCGGGCTTGCTCGCGAAGGGGCCAGCTCAGGCAACCGAACTATCAGCCCTTGAACACTTCATCCAGCAAGTTATGCATCGACTGAAAGGCCCGCGCAGCGGTCTTCGCGTCATACATCATCTTGCCCGGCACATTCGCGTGCGGGTCGGTAAACGAGTGCACCGCACCGCCGTAGCTCAGCAATTGCCAATCCACACCGGCGGCGTTCATTTCGTCTTCAAACGCCGGCAGTTGCTCCTTCGGCACCAACGGGTCGGAAGCACCGTGCAACACCAGCACGGAACCCTTGATGTTTTTTGCATCGGCCGGGTTCGGCGTGTCGAGGCTGCCGTGGAACGAAACGGCAGCTTTCAACGGTGCACCGGTACGCGCCAGCTCCAGGGAGCAGCAACCACCGAAGCAGAAACCAAAGGTCGCCAGCTTCGAGGTATCCACCGCCGCTTCAGTCTGGGTTTTCAGGTGATCAAGCGCGACCTGCATGCGCTTGTTCAACAGCGGCCGGTCATTCTTCAACGGCATCATCGCCGCACCCGCTTCATCGCCGTTCGAAGGGCGGACGGTTTGCCCGTACAGGTCGGCAAGCAGCACCACGTAGCCCTTGCTGGCCACGCTCTTGGCGATCTCTTCAGCGCCGGCACTGACACCCATCCAGTTCGGCGCCATCAACAACCCTGGCAGCGGGCCCTTATGACTGGCATCAAATGCCAGGCGGCTTTCATAAGACTGGCCATCAATCTGATAGACCACGGAACGCACGGTGATTTGGCTCATCATTTACTCCAGGTGAAAGGCTCCAGAACGAAAAAACCCGCCGAAGCGGGTTTTTCTACAACGGTGTTAAACCGACAGTTCAACCAACAGCTTGTTCAGTCGGCGCACATAAGCGGCCGGGTCTTTCAGGCTGTCGCCGGCAGCCAGGGCTGCCTGGTCGAAGAGGATGTGCGACAGGTCGCCAAACCGCTCTTCGCTCTGCTCGCCGTCGAGTTTCTCGATCAGCGGGTGCGCCGGGTTGAATTCGAAGATCGGCTTGGAATCCGGAACCTTCTGACCGCTGGCTTCCAGGATCTGACGCATCTGCATGCCCAGGTCCTGCTCGCCGATGGCCAGGATCGCCGGGGAATCGGTCAGACGGTGGGAAACCCGCACTTCGCTGACGGCATCGCCCAAGGCGGTCTTGATTCGCTCAACCAGACCCTCTTTGGACTTGGCCACTTCTTCAGCGGCTTTCTTGTCTTCTTCGGAATCCAGGTTGCCCAGGTCCAGGTCGCCGCGGGCGACGTCAACAAAGCTCTTGCCGTCGAAGTCGCTGAGGTAGCTCATCAGCCACTCGTCGATGCGGTCGGTCAGCAGCAGCACTTCGATGCCTTTCTTGCGGAAGACTTCCAGGTGCGGGCTGTTCTTGACCTGAGCGTAGGTTTCACCGGTCAGGTAGTAGATCTTGTCCTGACCTTCCTTGGCGCGAGCCAGGTATTCAGCCAGGGAAACGTTCTGCTCGCCGTCGTCACCGTTGGTCGATGCGAAACGCAGCAGGCCGGCGATTTTTTCCTTGTTGGCGAAATCTTCTGCCGGGCCTTCTTTCATGACCTGGCCGAAGTTTTTCCAGAAGCCCTTGTATTGCTCAGGCTCGTTTTTCGCCAGCTTTTCCAGCATGTCGAGGACACGCTTGGTCAGCGCCGACTTCATCGAGTCGATGATCGGGTCTTTCTGCAGGATTTCCCGCGACACGTTCAGCGACAGGTCGTTGGAGTCAACCACGCCCTTGATAAAGCGCAGGTACAACGGCAGGAACGATTCCGCCTGGTCCATCACGAATACGCGCTGCACATACAGCTTCAGGCCTTTCGGCGCTTCACGCTGGTACAGGTCGAACGGAGCACGGGCCGGTACGTAGAGCAGCGAGCTGTATTCCAGCTTGCCTTCGACCTTGTTGTGGCTCCAGCTCAGCGGGTTTTCGTAATCGTGGGCGATGTGCTTGTAGAACTCCTGGTATTCCTCGTCCTTGACTTCGGTACGAGGACGGGTCCACAGGGCGCTGGCGCGGTTGACCACTTCCCATTCCTGGGCTGGGGCTTCTTCGCCTTCGGCCGCCGCTTGTTCTTTCGGCAACTCGATCGGCAAAGCGATGTGGTCGGAGTACTTCTTGATGATATTGCGCAGACGCCAGCCATCGGCGAACTCGTCTTCACCGGACTTCAGGTGCAGGACGATGCGGGTACCACGGTCAGCCTTGTCGACGGTGGCGATTTCAAATTCGCCCTCGCCTTTGGACGACCAGTGCACGCCTTCGCTGGCCGCAAGGCCGGCGCGGCGGCTGAAGACTTCAACCTTGTCGGCAACGATGAAGGCCGAGTAGAAGCCCACGCCGAACTGGCCGATCAAGTGCGAATCTTTCTTCTGGTCGCCCGACAGGTTCTTCATGAAATCAGCGGTGCCGGATTTGGCGATGGTCCCCAGGTGGGTGATCGCATCGTCACGGCTCATGCCGATACCGTTGTCTTCGAGGGTGACGGTTTTCGCGTCCTTGTCGAAGCTCACACGGATTTTCAGTTCCGCGCCACCTTCCAGCAACTCAGGCTTGGACAGGGCTTCGAAACGTAATTTGTCGACAGCGTCAGAGGCGTTCGAGATCAATTCGCGAAGGAAAATTTCCTTGTTGGAATACAGCGAATGGATCATGAGGTGCAGCAGTTGCTTCACCTCGGTCTGGAAGCCCAGGGTTTCCTTTTGAGTTTCCACACTCATGGTCATCAAACTCCAATTGGATGGCAGTGGCCGCGCCCTTGAGGGTTGGCGGCGGGTTGTCATCAAAGTTGGGGGCTAAGACCAGGATTTCAAGGGCGGGCCGGTTCCTCAATCTTGAAATGCGCGCGGGCGGTGGCAATCGGTTCGGCCGGGGTGCTTTGCCAGGCGGTAATCGCCACATTGGCCACCCGTCGGCCCTGGCGCCACACCTGGCATTTGGCGTAGGTGTCGCGAAACTGGCCGGCGCGCAGGTAATCCAGGGAGAAATCGATGATCTTGGGAACACCAGGCGCACCGGTGAAAACCAGCAAATGCAAGGCTGCGGACAGTTCCATGAAGCCCGCGATCACCCCGCCGTGGATCGCTGGCAATATGGGGTTACCAATGTTGTCCTTGTTGGCCGGCATGCGAAACAGCAATTCATCCCCCAGCCGCGTGCATTCGATGCCAATCAGCTTGGCGTAGGGAATCAGGTTGAGCAGCGCTTCATAGTTGCCGCGCTCGTGGGCTTGCTGCAGACGGGTCTTGAACTGATGTTTCATGCCTGTTCTCCCTTGATTGCATTGCCCAGGCCCTGGCTGCCCTTGAGGCGCTTGCCCATGCGCATGAACGTGCCCACCACGTGGGCAATCGGTTGCTGCGGATCGTCCTGGTAGGCGAAGCCGCGGGTGAAGATCACGTCGGTGGTCACCCGGTAGCACTGGGCAAAGCCGAATACCGGTTTATGGGGCTCGGCCGGGTGCATGTAGTCGATGCGCAGGTCCAGGGTCGGGCAAACCTCGAACTCCGGCAGTACGCACAAGGTAGCCATGCCACAGGCGGTGTCCATCAAGGAGGTGATGGCGCCGCCGTGGATCACGCCGGTCTGCGGGTCACCGACGATATGCGGAGCATAGGGCAACACCAGCGTCATGCCGTCCTCACTGGCGGCGTGCACCTGGATGCCCAGCACCTGGCAGTGGCGCAAGGCTGAAACAAAGCGCGTGGCACGGGATAAAAGAGGATTTTCGGTCATTCGTTAAAGACTCTTATTAGTGTGGAGCCGGCGGAGTAGACAACCTTGCTGAAAGTTCCCTAGGGAAAAGCCTTATATATCTGTGAGATTTAAGGAACTAAGCGTTGGGCATAGGCTCGAAAGGCCAGTAGATATCTTCAATAAGGAGAAACACCCCATGCGCAAGACTTTAGCTATTTCCATGATGCTGGCTGCTGCCCTCGGCCTCGCTGCCTGCGACAAAAAATCCGAAGACAAAGCTCAAGACGCCGCAGCCCACTCTGAGCAAGCTCAGAAAGACATGGCGAAAGCACAGGATAAAGTGAACGACGCTGCGAAAGAAAACGCCGATGCTGCCAAAGCTCAGGCTGAATCGAACGAAGCTGCTGCGAAAGAAGCAACACCTGCAACCGGTTCTTGAGTCTGACGACTTGAACACTGTGACGTGAAAAGTCATGTTGCAAAAGAAAGCCCGCTTAATAGCGGGCTTTACTTTGTCCGGTGTTTTTAACCCGGCCGGGCAGCTCGAAACTTCGAACTAAACCTCGGCACAAGTTAGTGGCTAAACGTTTAAGCCATCGCTTCACTGCGTTTGCCCAGCAGGCGGTCAATCACCACCGCAACCACCAGCGTCATCACCGAAGGCACCAGCCACGCCAGGCCCTGCTCGCTCAGCGGCAGGTGAGCCAGTTGCGATGGCATCCAGTCAGCCAGGCCCGCGCCCTTCAGCGCGTCAATGCAACCGAAGATGAACGACACCAGCATCACCGGGCCAACGATCCGGCCCTGCTCCTGCCAGAAGTCCTTACAGAAGCTCAGGGCCACCAGCACGATGCACGGCGGGTAGATGGCTGTCAGCACCGGGATCGAGAACGCGATCAGCTTGGTCAGGCCCAGGTTGGACACAAACAGCGAGAATACCGCCAGGATCACCACCAGGGTCTTATAGGACAGCGGCAGTACGCGGCTGAAGTACTCGGCGCAGGCGCAGGTCAGGCCCACCGCGGTTACCAGGCACGCCAGGGAAATCAGCACGGCGAGGAAGCCGCTGCCCAGGGAGCCGAAGGTGTGCTGGACGTAGGCGTGCAGCACGGCGGCGCCGTTGGCGGCACCGGCCGCCACTTCGTGGCTGCCCGAACCGAGGCGGAACAGGCTGATGTACACCAGCGCCAGGCCCACACCGGCAATCAGCCCGGCGATGATCGCGTAGCGGGTGATCAACTTCGGCGACTCGACGCCACGGGAGCGGATCGCGTTGACGATCACAATGCCGAATACCAGCGCGCCGAGGGTATCCATGGTCAGGTAACCATTGATAAAGCCCTGGGAGAACGGTGCGGCCACGTACTCAGGGGTGGCAACACCCACATCGCCGGCCGGCAAGGCAAAGGCAGCAATGCCCAATACGGCCAGGGCGATGATCTTCAACGGTGCCAGGAAACGACCAACCGTATCCAGCAGACGGCCCGGGTACAGGGAGATGAAGAACACCAACAGGAAGTACACCGAGCTGTAGAGGAACAGCGCCAGCGGGCTTTCACCGGTCAGCGGCGCCAGGCCCACTTCAAAGGAAACGGTGGCGGTTCGCGGGGTGGCGAACAACGGGCCGACAGCCAGGTAGGCCGCCGCTGCCAGCAAGCCACCGGCAATCTTGCCGATCGGACTGCTCAACGCGTCCATGCCACCACCGACTTTGGCCAGGGCGACAACGGTGATCACCGGCAAACCGACCGCGGTGATCAGGAAGCCCAGCGCTGCCATCCAGACATGAGGCCCGGACTGTAAACCGACGATTGGCGGGAAGATGATGTTGCCGGCGCCCACGAACAGGGCAAAAGTCATAAAGCCCAACGCCAGGATGTCCTGGCTTTTCAACACTTTCATTTGAGGAAATACCACACTACTGAATCGGAATTTAGAGAGGGCTTCCCTATGGATGAGGGAAATACTGCCGGTCCGGATGGGGACCGACCGGTCTGGCGCGAGGCTTCCTTTTGGGATGCGTACGCATAAAGAGGCGGCTAGCCTAACGAATTTGCGGGTCAAACGCACTGTTGCGGGGCGAACTGTCCGATAAGCGACATTTTTATGTCGCGTTTTTATATCTAAATTTTGAAATACGATCGAATGTGGGAGCGGGCTTGCTCGCGAAAGCGGTGTATCAGCCACTCATGAGCTGACTGACACACCGCTTTCGCGAGCAAGCCCGCTCCCACATTTTGATCTCCACCAACCTTCAGAATGCACAAAGGCCACCCGAAGGTGGCCTTTGTGGGGTGAAGCGTCAGTTAAGCGCGAGGCTTACTTGACAGCCCAACCGGTCAGCTCGGACAAAGCCTTGCCGATGTCTGCCAGCGAACGCACGGTTTTAACGCCTGCGTCTTCCAGGGCAGCAAACTTCTCGTCTGCAGTACCCTTGCCGCCAGAGATGATTGCGCCAGCATGGCCCATGCGCTTGCCAGCAGGGGCAGTCACACCAGCGATGTAGGAAACAACCGGCTTGGTCACGTGTGCCTTGATGTAGGCAGCCGCTTCTTCTTCAGCCGAACCGCCGATCTCACCGATCATTACGATCGCTTCGGTCTTCGGGTCTTCCTGGAACAGCTTCAGGATGTCGATGAAGTTCGAGCCTGGGATCGGGTCACCGCCGATGCCGACGCAAGTCGACTGACCGAAACCGGCGTCAGTAGTCTGCTTGACAGCTTCGTAGGTTAGGGTGCCGGAACGGGAAACGATACCGACTTTACCTGGCAAGTGAATGTGACCTGGCATGATGCCGATCTTGCATTCGCCTGGAGTGATCACGCCTGGGCAGTTAGGGCCGATCAGGACTACGCCCAGCTCGTCGCACTTAACTTTAGCGTCCAGCATGTCCAGGGTAGGAATGCCTTCGGTGATGCAAACGATCAGCTTGATGCCGCCGAATGCTGCTTCCAGGATGGAGTCCTTGCAGAAAGGAGCTGGAACGTAGATCACGCTGGCGGTGGCGCCAGTGGCAGCTACAGCATCTTTCACGGTGTTGAACACTGGCAGGCCCAGGTGCTCGGTGCCGCCTTTACCAGGAGTAACGCCACCCACCATCTTGGTGCCGTATTCGATGGCTTGCTGGGTGTGGAAACTACCTTGGGAACCGGTAATACCCTGGCAGATAACCTTGGTGTCTTTATTGATCAGGACGCTCATTATTTGCCCTCCGCAGCTTTGACAACTTGTTGAGCAGCGTCGGTCAGGCTGGTAGCAGCGATGATGTTCAAACCGCTTTCTGCCAGTACTTTAGCGCCCAGTTCAGCGTTGTTACCTTCAAGGCGCACAACAACCGGGATTTTAACGCCGACTTCTTTCACTGCACCGATGATGCCTTCGGCAATCATGTCGCAACGAACGATGCCGCCGAAGATGTTGACCAGTACTGCAGCGACGTTGGAGTCGGACAGGATGATCTTGAACGCTTCGGTAACGCGTTCTTTGGTGGCACCGCCGCCTACGTCGAGGAAGTTGGCTGGTTTGCCGCCATGCAGGTTGACGATGTCCATGGTACCCATGGCCAGGCCAGCACCGTTGACCATGCAACCGATGTTACCTTCCAGGGCTACGTAGTTCAGTTCGAACTTGGCAGCGTGCGCTTCGCGCGGATCGTCTTGCGACGGATCGTGGAAAGTCTTCAGCTTAGGCTGACGGTACATGGCGTTGGCGTCGATGTTGATCTTGGCATCGAGGCAATGCAGATCGCCGTCAGCCTTGATCACCAGCGGGTTCACTTCCAGCAGGGCCAGATCGTGATCCTGGAACAGTTTGGCCAGACCTACGAAGATCTTGGCGAACTGGGCAACTTGCTTGCCTTCCAGACCCAACTGGAATGCCAGCTCGCGACCCTGGAATGGCTGAGCGCCAACCAGTGGATCGATAGTGGCTTTCAGAATTTTTTCTGGGGTTTCTTCAGCGATCTTCTCAATGTCCACGCCACCTTCGGTGGAGGCCATGAACACGATGCGACGGCTCGAACGGTCAACGACAGCGCCCAGGTACAGCTCTTTAGCGATATCAGTGCACGATTCAACCAGGATCTTGGTGACTGGCTGGCCATTGGCATCAGTCTGGTAAGTCACCAGACGCTTGCCCAGCCACTGCTGAGCGAAGGCTTTGGCGTCTTCTTTGCTGCGAACCAGCTTAACGCCGCCCGCTTTACCGCGACCACCAGCGTGGACCTGGGCTTTGACAACCCACTCGGTGCCGCCGATTTTGTCGCAAGCTTCTGCTGCTGCTTCCGGGGTGTCTACTGCGTAACCCTTGGATACTGGCAGGCCGTATTCAGCGAACAGCTGCTTACCCTGATACTCGTGAAGATTCATGCTTATTACCGTCTTCGTTAGGTACTGCGCATTCGGCGCTGCGCTCTTTATTGAGTGCCGCGCCACCTGTGACTGCTGCTTGCACAGTCAAACCACCAAAGGCCTGAACCCTGGGTGGTGAAACTGCGCAAGACTGCGTCCAGCGGATATTCCGCGGTGAGTCTTGCGCACAAGGCTCACGACGGGCAACCGCCGTGGTTTCTTATTATCTCGCTTAGCGCTTCTTCTTGTTGGCGATGTGGATGGCATGGCCATTCACTGCCAACGCGGCTTCGTGCAGCGCTTCGGACAGGGTCGGATGGGAGAAAACCATCATGCCGATGTCTTCGGCGCTGGTGCCGAATTCCATACCGATTGCGCCTTGCTGAACCAGTTCTGCTGCGCCTGGGCCGATCACGTGGACGCCCAATACGCGGTCAGTCTTGGCATCAGCGATGACTTTGACAAAACCACCGGTGTCGTTGGCTGCCATGGCACGGCCAGAAGCGGCAAACGGGAAGGTGCCGACGTTAACTTCAACGCCTTCAGCTTTCAACTGCTGTTCGTTCTTGCCGACCCATGCAATTTCCGGGTGGGTGTAGATAACCGACGGGATCAGGTCGTAGTTCATCTGGGTCTTGTGACCCTTGATGCGCTCGACAACCATGATGCCTTCTTCGGAAGCCTTGTGCGCCAGCATCATGCCGCGAACCACGTCGCCAATGGCGTAGACGCCCGGCACGGTGGTAGCGCAGTGATCGTCAACGTGGATGAAACCACGCTCGTCGATGTTCACGCCGCTGTCGGAAGCCAGCAGATCAGTGGTCACCGGACGGCGACCAACGGCTACGATCAGCTTGTCGAAAGTGATGGTCTGTTCGCCATCCTTGTCGGTGTAGGTCACGACAACTTCTTCGCCGTTAACCTTGGAACCGGTAACACGAGCGCCCAGCTTGATGTCCAGACCTTGTTTGGTCAGGGTTTTCAGCGCTTCTTTGGACACTGCGGTGTCGGCAGCCAGCAGGAACGTGTCCAGGGCTTCCAGCACGGTCACTTCGGAACCCAGGCGGGACCAGACCGAACCCAGTTCCAGGCCGATCACGCCAGCGCCGATCACGCCCAGACGTTTTGGAACCGCCTGGAATTCCAGGGCGCCGGTCGAATCAACGATCACGTTCTGGTCAACCGGAGCCGGTGGAATGTCGATTGGACGCGAACCTGGAGCCAGGATCACGTTCTCGGCTTCGATGATTTCGGTCGAACCGTCAGGCTTGGTGATTTCAACTTTCTTGCCGGCCAGCAGTTTGCCGTGGCCTTGCAGGGAAGTAACGCCGTTGGCCTTGAACAGGGTAGCAACGCCGGAAGTCAGGCCTTTAACGATGTTGGCCTTGCGGCCGACCATCGCTGGCACGTCCATGGTCACGCCAGCGTGGTTGATGCCGTGGATGGCAAAACCGTCTTGCGCTTCGTGGAATTTCCAGGAGCTGTCCAGCAGCGCCTTGGAAGGAATGCAGCCAACGTTCAGGCAAGTACCGCCCAGCGCCAGTTTGCCTTCCTTGTCGGTGTATTTTTCGATGCAAGCAGTCGAGAGGCCCAGTTGTGCGGCCTTGATGGCGGCAACGTAGCCGCCAGGGCCTGCGCCAATCACTACAACGTCAAATTTCTGCGACATGAAAAAAAATCCTCTTTAGCTAAAAGCTTCAAGCCGTGAGCCGCACTCCGGCCTGCCTCGCGGCAGACCGGGTGGTACGGCGCACCGCCGCTTTATCAGATATCCAGCAGCAGACGAGCCGGGTCTTCCAGCAGGTTCTTGATGGTCACCAGGAAAGTCACGGCTTCTTTACCATCGATCAGGCGGTGATCGTACGACAGCGCCAGGTACATCATCGGGCGGATAACCACTTGGCCGTTGATCGCCATAGGACGCTGCAGAATGTTGTGCATGCCCAGGATCGCAGCTTGTGGCGGGTTGACGATCGGAGTCGACATCATCGAACCGAAAGTACCACCGTTGGTGATGGTGAAGGTACCACCGGTCATCTCGTCGATGGTCAGTTTGCCGTCACGGGCCTTCTTGCCGAAGTTGGCGATGCCGCCTTCGATTTCAGCCAGGCTCATCAGCTCGGCGTTACGCAGAACCGGTACCACCAGGCCACGGTCGCTGGAGACGGCAACGCCGACGTCAGCATAACCGTGGTAAACGATGTCGCCGCCGTCGATGGAAGCGTTGACTGCCGGGAAGCGTTTCAGCGCTTCGGTGGCCGCTTTCACGAAGAACGACATGAAGCCCAGGCGTACGCCGTTGTGGGACTTCTCGAACAGGTCCTTGTACTTCGAACGCAGAGCCATGACTTCGGTCATGTCGACTTCGTTGAAAGTAGTCAGCATCGCCATGTTCGACTGTGCTTCAACCAGGCGCTTGGCCACGGTGGCACGCACGCGGGTCATCGGTACGCGCTTCTCGGTGCGGTCGCCAGCGGCGAACACAGGAGCAGCGGCAGCCGGGGCAGCAGCCTTGGCAGGCGCAGCAGCTGGAGCGTTTTTCTTGGCTTCAACGGCGGCAACCACGTCTTCCTTGGTCACACGGCCATCTTTGCCGGTGCCCTTGATGGACGCCAGGTTGATGCCGTTTTCGTCAGCCAGCTGACGCGCAGCCGGTGCAGCGATTGGATCTTCGCCACCCGCAGCCGGTGCAGCAGCTGGAGCTGCGGCAGCAGCCGGTGCCGCAGCGGCGGCAGGAGCAGGAGCAGCGGCAGCAGCACCGCCCTCTTCGATCGAGCCCAGTACCTGATTCGACAGGACGGTAGCGCCTTCTTCGGCAACGATTGCGCCCAGCACGCCGTCAGCTTCAGCCAACACTTCGAGCACGACCTTGTCGGTTTCGATGTCGACGATCAGGTCGTCACGCTTGACGGCCTCGCCTGGTTTCTTGTGCCAGGTGGCAACGGTGCCATCGGCAACCGATTCCGGGAATGACGGGGCTTTGATTTCGATAGCCATTATCTGTGGGTCCTTAAAATTCGGTTTCAGTCAGCGCGAAGGCGTTAAACAGTGAAAGCATCTTGCAGCAGTTTTTCCTGCTGCTCGGCGTGCATCGACGCATAACCACACGCAGGTGCAGCAGAAGCATCACGACCGGCGTACTCCAGGCCCAGTGCCTGTTTGTGATTGCCGATGCTGCGACGCAGATGATGCTGGCTGCTGTACCACGCGCCCTGGTTCATCGGTTCTTCCTGACACCACACCACATTGGTGAGGTTGGTGTAAGGCGCGATGGCCTCCATCAGGTCGTCTTCCGGGAACGGGTAAAGCTGCTCGATCCGCACGATGGCGATGTCTTCGCGGCCTTCGGCACGGCGTTTTTCCAGCAAATCGTAGTAAACCTTGCCGCTGCACAGGATCAGGCGAGTGACCTTGGCGGCGTCGAGGGTATCGATTTCTGAAATAACGGTCTGGAACGAACCATCCGCCAGATCTTCCAGGGTCGAGATGGCCAATTTATGACGCAGCAGCGATTTCGGCGTCAGCACTACCAGCGGCTTGCGCAGCGGGCGGATCACCTGGCGACGCAGCAAGTGGTAGATCTGGGCCGGGGTAGTCGGCACGCACACCTGGATGTTGTGCTCGGCGCACAATTGCAGGTAACGCTCCAGACGGGCCGAGGAGTGCTCCGGACCCTGACCTTCATAACCGTGTGGCAGCAGCATGGTCAGACCGCACAGACGGCCCCACTTGTGCTCGCCGCTGGTGATGAACTGGTCGATAACCACCTGGGCACCGTTGGCGAAGTCGCCGAACTGGGCTTCCCAGATCACCAGCGCCTGAGGCGTGGTGGTCGAGTAACCGTATTCGAACGCCAGTACGGCTTCTTCGGACAGGAACGAATCGTACAGGTCGAAACGTGGCTGGCCTTCGTACAGGTTCTGCAACGGGATGTAGGTGCCCGCGTCTTTCTGGTTGTGCAACACAGCGTGACGGTGCGAGAACGTACCGCGGCCGATGTCCTGGCCAGTCATGCGGATCGGGTGACCTTCGAACGCCAGGGTCGCGTACGCCATGGTTTCAGCGTAACCCCAGTTGATCGGCAGGCCGCCGGCTTGCATCTTCTGACGGTCTTCGTAGATCTTCGCAACCTGGCGCTGTACGACGAAACCGTCTGGGATTTCCAGCAGCTTGGCCGACAGTTCCTGCAGGGTCTTCAGATCGAACGAGGTGTCGTGACGCGCAGTCCAGGCGTGGCCCAGGTACGGACGCCAGTCAACGAACAACTCTTTGTTCGGCTCTTTAACCAGGCTTTTCACGACATGCAGGCCGTTGTCCAGCGCGTTGCGGTATTCATCGATCTTCGCCTGAACACGTGCATCGTCCACCACGCCGGCCTTGATCAGGCTATCGGCATACAGCTCACGGGTGGTGCGCTGCTTGGTGATTTGCTGGTACATCAACGGTTGGGTGCCGCTAGGCTCATCCGCTTCGTTGTGACCGCGACGACGGTAGCAGACCAGGTCGATGACCACGTCACGCTTGAACTGCATGCGGTAATCGATGGCCAACTGGGTCACGAACAACACGGCTTCCGGATCATCACCATTCACATGGAGGATCGGCGCCTGGATCATCTTGGCAACGTCGGTCGCGTACTCGGTAGAGCGTGCGTCCAGCGGGTTGCTGATGGTGAAGCCCACCTGGTTGTTGATGACGATGTGAACGGTACCGCCGGTCTTGAAGCCGCGAGTCTGCGACATCTGGAACGTTTCCAGGACCACACCCTGACCGGCGAACGCCGCGTCACCGTGGATGGAAATCGGCAAGACCTTCTCACCGGTGGAATCGTTACGACGATCCTGGCGCGCACGTACCGACCCCTCGACCACTGGAGAAACGATCTCCAGGTGGGATGGGTTGAACGCCATGGCCAGGTGAACTTCACCGCCGGTGGTCATTACGTTGGACGAGAAGCCCTGGTGATATTTAACGTCACCGGAACCCAGCTCGACCTTCTTCTTGCCTTCGAACTCGTCGAACAGCTCGCGCGGGTTCTTGCCGAAGGTGTTGACCAGCACGTTCAAGCGGCCACGGTGGGCCATGCCGATCACGATTTCCTTGGTGCCGTAGGAACCGGAACGCTGGATCAGCTCGTCGAGCATCGGGATCAGGCTTTCGCCGCCTTCCAGGCCGAAACGCTTGGTGCCCGGGTATTTGGTGCCCAGGTATTTTTCCAGGCCTTCCGCTGCAGTGACGCGCTCGAGCAAGTGGCTCTTGACGTCCGCAGACAGCACCGGGCGACCACGCACGCCTTCAAGGCGGTGCTGGAACCAGTGGCGCTGCTCGGAATCAGTGATGTGCGTAAATTCGGCACCGATGGTGCGGCAATATGTCTGCTGCAACGCTTCGTGAATTTCGCGTAGGCTCGCTTCCTCTTTGCCGATGAACAGGTCGCCGGCACGGAAGGTCGTATCAAGATCGGCATTGGTCAAGCCGTAATGATTGATCGACAGGTCTGCAGGTGCAGGACGCTGCCACAGCCCCAGCGGGTCAAGCTGGGCTGCCTGGTGGCCACGCATACGGTAGGCCTGGATCAGTCGCAGTACTTCAACTTGCTTCTTCTCGTGCTCACTGCTCACGCTTGCGGCAGAAACCGGCTGGGCGCGGCGCTGGTTCTTTGCCAGCAGCACGAACTGATCGCGAATTGTTGCGTGCGATACATCGGTGGCAGCGTTGCCGTCTGAAGACAACGTCTGAAATTTGGTGCGCCATTCTTCTGGCACAGCGTTAGGGTCGTGCAGGTAGAGCTCATAAAGCTCTTCCACATAGGCAGCGTTACCACCTGAAAGATAGCCGCTGTTCCACATGCGCTGCATCACGCTTTCTTGCATGCTTGGTCACCCTCGATTTGGGGACACCACCGGCGAAAACACCGAGTTTGCTTGCAAAAGGCCAAGTGCAGCGACCAAAACAAGCCACTTAGGATCACGCTGATAGTTCGGGTACCAACCCGAATGCCCCTGCTTGTCTCATTTCTTCAAAATAAGAGCCGCGTCTTTGTAAGTCGCTGCTCAAGTTAAAACTACGGCGCCGGTTGAAGCCTGCGCCGTAGCATCTACGGGCACAACGGTCCTGCTTTTACTACAACGTCGGTTACACGCCGCTTTGCAGCAGCATGCTACGTACGTGACCAATGGCCTTAGTCGGGTTCAGGCCTTTGGGACATACGTTGACGCAGTTCATGATCCCGCGGCAGCGGAATACGCTGAACGGGTCATCCAGCGAAGCCAGACGCTCGGCAGTCTTGGTGTCACGGCTGTCTGCCAGGAAGCGGTACGCTTGCAGCAGGGCAGCTGGGCCCAGGAACTTGTCGGGGTTCCACCAGAAGGACGGGCAGGAAGTCGAGCAGCAAGCGCACAGGATGCACTCGTACAGACCGTCCAGCTTCTCGCGCTCTTCCGGAGTCTGCAGACGCTCGATGGCCGGAGCCGGCGTGTCGTTCTGCAGGAATGGCTTAACCTTCTCGTATTGCTTGTAGAAGATGCTCATATCGACGACCAGGTCACGGATAACCGGCAAACCTGGCAGCGGACGAACAACCAACTTGTTGCCTTTCACCACGGAAGACAGCGGCGTGATGCATGCCAGGCCGTTCTTGCCGTTGATGTTCATGCCGTCGGAGCCGCAGACACCCTCACGGCAAGAGCGACGATAGGAGAAACCTTCGTCCTGCTCTTTAACCAGGGCCAGCACGTCCAGCACCATCAGGTCCTTACCACCGGTATCGACCTGGAATTCCTGCATGAACGGCGCAGCGTCCTGATCAGGGTTGTAGCGATAAACACTGACTTTCAACATGGCAGCCACCCTTAGTAAGTCCGAATCTTCGGTTCAAACGTCGGAACCGTCTTCGGCGAGAAGTTCACGGCACGCTTGGTTACGCGCTTGTCACCCGGGAAGTACAGGGTGTGGCACAACCAGTTTTCGTCGTCGCGGTCTTCATAGTCTTCACGAGCGTGAGCACCACGGGATTCTTTACGAACCTCGGCGGCGATCGCAGTCGCTTCAGCCACTTCCAGCAGGTTTTGCAGCTCAAGGGCTTCGATTCGAGCGGTGTTGAACGCCTGGCTCTTGTCGTTGATCTTGACGTTGGCGATGCGCGTACGCAGGTCAGCCAGCTGGGCGATACCTTTCTGCATGTATTCGCCGGTACGGAACACACCGAAGTAGTTCTGCATGCAGCTTTGCAGCTCTTTGCGCAGGGAGGCGACGTCTTCGCCATCGGTACGCGAGTTCAGGCCATCCAGACGTGCCAGGGCAGCGTCGATGTCGGACTGGCGTGGACGCGCGTAATCAACGCCTTCCTTCAGGGTCTGCTCCAGGAACAGGCCGGCGGCACGACCGAATACCACCAGGTCGAGCAGCGAGTTGCCGCCCAGACGGTTGGCACCGTGAACCGATACGCACGCCACTTCACCTACCGCGAACAGACCAGGGATGATCTGGTCGACACCGTCGGCGTCCTGGGTGATCGCCTGGCCATGAATGTTGGTGGCAACGCCGCCCATCATATAGTGGCAAGTTGGAACAACCGGGATCGGCGCAACAGCCGGGTCAACGTGGGCAAAGGTCTTGGACAGCTCCATGATGCCTGGCAGACGGCTGTGCAGCACTTCTTCACCGAGGTGATCGAGCTTCAGCATCACGTGGTCGCCATCGGGACCACAGCCGTTACCGGCGATGATCTCTTTAACCATGGAACGGGCTACAACGTCACGACCGGCAAGGTCTTTGGCGTTCGGAGCATAACGCTCCATGAAGCGCTCGCCGTTCTTGTTGATCAGGTAACCACCTTCACCACGGCAACCTTCTGTAACCAGTACACCGGCGCCGGCGATGCCGGTCGGGTGGAACTGCCACATTTCGATGTCTTGTACCGGGACGCCTGCACGCAGGGCCATGCCGATACCGTCACCGGTGTTGATCAGGGCATTGGTAGTCGAAGAGTAGATACGGCCTGCACCGCCGGTCGCCAATACGGTGGCGTTAGCCCGCACGTAAGAGGTTTCGCCGGTTTCGATGCAGATAACGATCATGCCTACAAAGGCACCGTCTTCGTTCTTCACCAGGTCGACGCCGTAGTATTCGTTGAGGAATACGGTGCCGGCCTTCAGGTTGGCCTGGTACAGGGTGTGCAACAGCGCGTGACCGGTACGGTCGGCTGCGGCACAGGTACGAGCGGCCTGGCCACCCTTACCGAAGTCTTTCGACTGGCCGCCGAACGGACGCTGGTAGATGCGACCCTGTTCGGTACGGGAGAACGGCAGACCCATGTGTTCCAGCTCGAAGACCGCTTCCGGGCCTACGGAGCACATGTATTCGATAGCGTCCTGGTCACCGATATAGTCGGAACCCTTGACGGTATCGTACATGTGCCAGCGCCAGTCATCGTTTGGATCGGCGGAGGCGATGGCGCACGTGATGCCACCCTGGGCCGAAACGGTGTGGGAACGGGTCGGGAACACCTTGGTGATCACGGCAGTCTTGTGACCGCCCTGGGCCAGTTGCAGCGCAGCGCGCATGCCGGCACCGCCGCCGCCAATGATGATGGCGTCGAATGAAAGCGTATTAACTGTGTTAGCCATGAATCAGATACCCCAAAGAATCTGCACACCCCAGACGAAGTAAGCGAACATCGCGACGCCGCATACTGCCTGGAAGAGAAACCGTACTGCTGTCGCGGACTTGCCCAGCGCCATCGGCGTCAGGTAGTCGGTCGCGATGGTCCACATGCCAACCCAGGCGTGAGCGCCCAGGGCTACAAGGGCCAGCAGACTGAAGATGCGCATCCCGTTGTGAGCGAACAGGCCGTGCCATTGGGCGTAGCCAATGCCAGGGTTCGCCGCGAGGTACCCGATCAGGAAGATGAAATAAGCCGCGAGAACAACCGCAGACACACGTTGCGCCATCCAGTCATAGAGGCCCGAACGCGACAGGTTCGTAACGCTGGTTACCATATCCAAACTCCCGCCAGAACGATCAGCACCACGGAAATGGCGATGACGATTTTCGAGCCCAGCTTGCCGCCTTCCAGCGTCTCACCGATACCCATGTCCATGATCAAGTGGCGAATACCGGCCACAAGGTGATAAAGCAGAGCGGACAGGAGGCCCCAGGCGACGAATTTGGCCAGCGGACTGGTCAAGCATGCCTTCACCTCGGCGTACCCTTCTTCCGAACCCAGGGATTTGCTCAATGCATAAAGCATGATGCCCAGGCCAAGAAACAGGATGATGCCGGATACACGGTGCAGGAACGACGTTACGCCGGTGATGGGGAGTTTGATGGTCCTTAGGTCTAGGTTTACAGGTCGTTGGCTATTCACGGCTTTTTTTCACACTGAAGAGCCCCTAACAATCAGGGCAAAGTTGTTGGGGAGTGCACTGGTCAGGTAACCACCACCCAGGGAGTGCGACCCCCATCAAAACGGGCCCAAAAGCCCCTGGCGGTCGGAGGCCGAGTATAGACAGTTAGGCAACTAATGACAACGCGCACTCCTCACCCTAATAGCGCATTGCGCTGGCGGCATAAAAGGCGTAAATGGCAGGTAATTTCGAGGAAAAAGTACGGTTAAAGCCTTCTGGAGCAAGACTTTAGGCAAATTGACATCTGAATTTATCTCACTATAGTGGTGCGGGCCCTGCGTGGGGGGTCTGTCTGATGATTTGAAGCATAAATAGGAGGCCACATGGCTGACAAAAAAGCGCAGTTGATCATCGAGGGCGCAGCCCCCGTCGAGCTGCCCATTTTAACCGGCACCGTTGGTCCCGATGTTATCGACGTACGGGGCCTGACGGCCACGGGCCGTTTTACATTCGACCCAGGCTTCATGTCGACCGCCTCATGCGAGTCGAAGATCACCTATATCGACGGTGATAACGGTATCTTGCTGCACCGCGGCTACCCGATCGAACAGCTTGCTGAACAGTCGGACTACCTGGAAACCTGCTACCTGCTGCTTAATGGCGAATTGCCAACAGCTGAGCAAAAGGCCCAGTTTGTCAGCACCGTGAAGAACCACACTATGGTTCACGAGCAGTTGAAGACCTTCTTCAACGGCTTCCGTCGCGACGCCCACCCGATGGCCGTCATGTGCGGCGTAGTCGGCGCCCTGTCGGCCTTCTATCACGACTCCCTGGACATCAATAACCCGCAGCATCGCGAAATCTCCGCGATCCGCCTGGTTGCCAAGATGCCGACCCTGGCCGCAATGGTTTACAAGTACTCCATGGGCCAACCCATGATGTACCCGCGCAACGACCTGACGTACGCGGAAAACTTCCTGCACATGATGTTCAACACCCCGTGCGAGATCAAACCGATCAGCCCGGTGCTGGCCGCCGCGATGGACAAGATCTTCATCCTCCACGCCGACCACGAACAGAACGCCTCGACCTCTACCGTGCGCCTGGCGGGCTCCTCGGGCGCCAACCCGTTCGCCTGTATCGCCGCCGGTATCGCCGCACTGTGGGGCCCTGCCCACGGCGGTGCGAACGAAGCCGTATTGACCATGCTCGATGAAATCGGCGATGTCTCGAACATCGACAAGTTCATCGCCAAGGCCAAGGACAAGAACGATCCGTTCAAGTTGATGGGCTTCGGTCACCGGGTCTACAAGAACCGCGACCCGCGCGCCACCGTAATGAAGAAGACCTGCGACGAAGTGTTGAAGGAACTGGGCATCAAGAACGATCCGCAACTCGAACTGGCCATGCGCCTGGAAGAGATCGCCCTGACCGACCCGTACTTCATCGAGCGCTCGCTGTACCCGAACGTCGACTTCTACTCGGGGATCATCCTCAAGGCGATCGGCATTCCAACCAGCATGTTCACCGTGATCTTCGCCCTGGCGCGGACCGTGGGCTGGATCTCCCACTGGAAAGAAATGCTCTCCAGCCCGTACAAGATTGGCCGTCCGCGCCAGCTGTACACCGGCTACGAGTCGCGTGACATCACCAAGCTGGAAGACCGCAAGTAAGCTGATCGCTACTTGGCTACACCGAAAACGGCCTCCTTTGATAGGGAGGCCGTTTTTATTTGTGCCGGATTTGAGAAACAGTTTTGTCGTATCTGTTACCAATAAAGGCAAAAAAAAGCCCCGATCTCACGACCGGGGCATTTTTTTGTAACTGTTACGGGCTTAGTGGCTAACCGCCCCACTCGCCCCCAGGCCAGTCTGCGAACGCACAAACTGCGGGAAGTACAGCGCACGTTCCTTCTCTGCCGCCGCCGACTTGTCGGTGATGGAGAAGAACCAGATGCCGATGAACGCAATGATCATCGAGAACAGCGCCGGGTACTCGTAAGGGAAGATCGCCTTCTCATGGTGCAGGATCGAGACCCAGATGGTTGGGCCGAGGATCATCAGGCCAACGGCACTGATCAAGCCCAGCCAGCCACCAATCATCGCACCGCGGGTGGTGAGGTTTTTCCAGTACATGGAAAGCAGCAGCACCGGGAAGTTACAGCTGGCCGCAATGGAGAACGCCAGACCCACCATGAACGCGATGTTCTGGCTTTCAAACAGGATGCCCAAGCCAATCGCCAGTACTGCCAGGGCGATGGTGGTGATCTTCGATACGCGAATCTCATCCTTCTCGTTGGCCTTGCCTTTCTTGATCACGCTGGCGTACAGGTCATGGGACACCGCCGAAGCACCCGCGAGGGTCAAACCGGCAACCACTGCCAGGATGGTGGCAAACGCCACGGCCGAGATGAAGCCCAGGAAGATACTGCCGCCCACCGCGTTGGCCAGGTGCACCGCCGCCATGTTGTTACCGCCGAGCAAGGCACCTGCAGCATCCTTGAACGCCGGGTTGGTGCTGACCAGCAGGATCGCGCCGAAGCCGATGATGAAGGTCAGGATATAGAAGTAGCCGATGAAGCCAGTGGCATACAGCACGCTCTTGCGAGCTTCCTTTGCGTCACTCACAGTGAAGAAGCGCATCAGGATGTGCGGCAGGCCGGCGGTACCGAACATCAGTGCCAGGCCGAGGGAGAACGCCGAAATCGGGTCTTTCACCAGGCCGCCCGGGCTCATGATCGCTTCACCTTTAGGGTGAACCTTGATCGCCTCGGCAAACAACATGTTGAAGTCGAAGTTGACGTGTTTCATCACCATCAGCGCCATGAACGAGGCACCGGACAGCAACAGCACTGCCTTGATGATCTGCACCCAGGTGGTCGCCAGCATGCCGCCGAACAACACATAGAGGCACATCAGGATGCCTACCAGGATCACCGCGACGTGATAATCCAGGCCGAACAGCAGCTGGATCAGCTTGCCCGCGCCTACCATCTGCGCGATCAGGTAGAACGCCACCACCACCAAAGAGCCACAGGCCGACAGGCTGCGGATCTGGGTTTGCCCCAGGCGATAGGACGCCACGTCGGCAAAGGTGTATTTGCCCAGGTTACGCAGGCGCTCGGCGATCAGGAACAGAATGATCGGCCAGCCCACCAGGAAGCCGATGGAGTAGATCAGGCCGTCGTAGCCGGAGGTGAACACCAGCGCGGAAATCCCCAGGAAGGAGGCTGCCGACATGTAGTCACCGGCAATCGCCAGACCGTTCTGGAACCCGGTGATCTTGCCGCCGGCCGCATAGTAGTCGGCCGCCGACTTGTTGCGCTTGGACGCCCAGTAGGTGATGCACAAGGTCGCGCCGACGAAGGCCACGAACATCAGGATCGCTGCGATATTCAGCGGTTGTTTATGCACTTCGCCGGTCAGTGCATCGGCCGCCCAAACGGCAGGTGCAAAGGCCGAAGCGCCGAGTACAGCCAATAGACGACGGATCATTGCGCAGCCTCCTTGAGAATCGCATTGTTCAAGTCGTCGAATTCGCCGTTGGCGCGTCGTACATAGATGCCGGTGAGGACGAAGGCCGACACAATCAGCCCGACCCCGATAGGGATCCCCCACGTGATGGACGAACCGGGGCTGATCTTGGCCCCCAGTATTTGCGGCCCATAGGCAATCAGAAGAATGAAAGCGGAGTAAAGCCCAAGCATGATTGCCGAGAGAATCCAGGCGAATCTTTCCCTTTTACTAACCAGCTCCTTGAAACGCGGGCTGTTTTGAATCGAGAGGTAAATGCTGTCGTTCATTGTTTTTATCCTCGCAGCACAGCTTTTTATTATTGGAACATATCCACTGTATGCGGCTGAGGAACAGGTTCCAGACGACCTTAGTAGTAGAAGGAGTGTAGCGAGGGTTTACGGGTGTGCAGAAACAATTGTAGGAGCGAGCTTGCTCGCGAAAAACGTCAACGGTAACGCGTTCATTCTGGATGATCGCGGTGCCCTTGCGTTCTTCGCGAGCAAGCTCGCTCCTACAGTTTTAACGCCTTATTTAGCAGTCCACTCGGCGACGCGCTCAGGGTGCTTGGCCACCCAGTCCTTGGCCGCCGCTTCAGGCTTGGCGCCCTCTTGGATCGCCAGCATGACTTCGCCGATTTCATCCTTGGAGGCCCACTGGAATTTCTTCAGGAACGCCACGACTTCCGGGGCTTTCTTTTCCAGGCCTTTGCTGCCGATGCTGTTGACGGTCTCAGCAGCACCATAAATTCCTTTTGGGTCGTCCAGGAAACGCAGTTTCCACTTGGCGAACATCCAGTGTGGCACCCAGCCGGTGACCGCAATGGATTCCTGTTTGTCTTCGGCACGGGTCAACTCGGCGATCATCGCCGCGCCCGAACTGGCTTGCAGCTTGTAGTCCAGGCCATAGGCCTTGATTGCTTCGTCGGTCTTGAGCATCACACCTGAACCGGCGTCGATACCCACGATCTTGTTCTTGAAGGTGGTGTCGGTCTTGAGGTCTTCGATGGATTTGGCTTTCACGTACTCAGGCACGATCAGGCCGATCTTGGCGTCCTTGAAGTTGGGGCCGTAGTCGACCACCTTGTCCTTGTTCTTGGCCCAGTATTCACCGTGGGTCACCGGCAACCAGGCGGAGAGCATGGCGTCGAGTTTGCCGGTGGCCACGCCTTGCCACATGATCCCGGTGGCGACCGCTTGCAGTTTCACGTCATAACCGAGCTTTTGCTTGATCACTTCTGCCGCCACGTGGGTGGTGGCGACACTGTCCGACCAGCCATCCACATAGCCGATGCTCAGGGTTTTGCTGTCGGCGCTGGCCAGTGTGGAGCTCATCGCAACTACCAGAGTGGCAGCTGCGCCCAAGAGTCGTCGCATCTTCATAGTGCTTCCCCGAAAGTGCTGCGCCCGGCGGATGCCGAGCGACGTCAACCTGTTGTTATGTGGTGCACCGCGCCCCCTTCACGCGCATCGATCACGTGGGTGCCTCATCAGTGGAGGGCTGACACTTCGATCATCAACCTGCTGCCACAAGCGACCTGCTCTGACTGCGACCTCAGGTAAGCAAGAAACGACATCACATCGCCAGCAGGATGATTTGTAGGACATTCACCGACGATCCCGCCCGAACTTTGCATGTCAAAATTATGCGGCCCCACTGGGACGGCTCAAATCCGGGTAAGATGCGCGCCTTTGCCCCCAGACGGCCTGATCATGCCCGCGACTGCACGTTTCCCGCTCCTGCCCTATTTATTTGCCCTGATCCTCGGTGTGCTGGCCCTCGGCGGCTATTGGTACGGCCTTGGCCAACCGGTGGTGCTGCCGGACGTGGCCAGCGCCAGCCACAAGCTGCAATGTGCGTCCTACACGCCCTTCGACAAAGACCAGTCGCCGTTCGACCAGCCGTTCAAACTGCGCCCCGAGCGCATGGACGCCGACCTGGCGTTGCTGGCCACCCGTTTCGAATGCATTCGCACCTACTCCCAGACCGGCCTTGAAGACTTGCCGGCACTGGCGCGCAAACACGGCCTGAAGCTGATGAGCGGCGCATGGGTCAGCAGTGATCCGGTGGCCACCGCCAAGGAAGTCGAGGCACTGATCGCTTCGGCCAATGCCAACCCCGACGTCGTCACCTCGGTGATCGTCGGCAACGAAACCCTGCTGCGCAAGGAAGTCACCGCCGGGCAGTTGGTCAAGTTGATCCATCACGTCAAGGACCATATCAAGCAACCGGTCACCTATGCCGATGTGTGGGAGTTCTGGCTGCAACACCCGGAAATCGCCCCGGCCGTGGACTTCCTGACCATCCACCTGCTGCCTTACTGGGAAGATGACCCCTCGGGCATCGACCAGGCGCTCAAGCACGTGGGCGATGTGCGCCAGACCTTCGGCAACAAGTTCGCCCCCAAGGACGTGATGATCGGCGAGACCGGCTGGCCGAGCGAAGGCCGCCAGCGGGAAACGGCGGTGCCGAGCCGGGTCAACGAAGCGAAATTCATGCGCGGGTTCGTGGCCATGGCCGAAGCCAATGGCTGGCACTACAACCTGATCGAAGCCTTTGACCAGCCGTGGAAACGTGCCAGTGAAGGGGCGGTGGGTGGTTACTGGGGCCTGTTTGATGCGGATCGCCAGGACAAGGGCGTGCTCGCCGGCCCGGTGACCAATGTGCCGTACTGGCCGCTGTGGCTGGGGGTTGGCGGGATTATCCTGCTGGGCACGCTGCTGCTGGGTGGCCGCGTGCGCACGGCCCGGGCTGCGTTGTTGTTGCCATTGCTGGGCGCCGTGGCGGCCTGTTCGATCGGCACCTGGGCCGAGTTGAACCGGGTCACCGCGCGCTTCACGGATGAGTGGGTGTGGGCTGGATTGCTGGTGGCCTTGAACCTTGCGGTACTGGCTCACGCGGCCCTGGCGATGAGTGCGCGAGAAGGTTGGCGCGAACGCGCCTTCAACTGGCTGGAGCAGCGCGCTGGCTGGCTGGTGGCAATCGCCGGGTTTGCCGGTGCGGTCATGATGCTGGCGCTGGTATTTGACCCGCGTTACCGCAGCTTCCCGAGTGCCGCGCTGGCGCTGCCGGCGCTGGTGTACCTGGTGCGTCCGGTGAGCGGGCTGCGGCGGGAGATTGCGTTGCTGGCGTTCATCATCGGTGCCGGTATTGCGCCGCAGTTGTTCCGTGAAGGGGTGATGAACCAGCAGGCGTGGGGTTGGGCGGTGGTGAGCCTGCTCATGGTCCTAGCATTGTGGCGTTGCTTGCGGGTGCGCAAGGCTTAAGACCGCTTTCGCGAGCAAGCCCGCTCCCACACTCGACCGCATTCCAAGGGATGTACTCGGTCAAATGTGGGAGCGGGCTTGCTCGCGAAGAGGCCCTGTCAGGCAACGCGAGGCTTACGGACCAACCGCAACCCCGCAATCACCACCGCAAACACCGCAAACGTCGTGTTGTACAACGCCAACGCCGGAAACCCGAACACCAGCGCCAACACCGCCAAACCCCACCCGGCCCGGCCCGGCACGAAAAACGCCAGCACCGCCGTGACCAGCGCCGCCCAGCCCAGCACCTTGAAGTGAATCATCAACCCCAGGTTGGAACGCACCTGGCATTCCCAGCGGCTGGCTTCGTCAGCGCAAATGCCCACCCAACGGCCATCCTCCATGAATCCGTAACGCGCGCCATAACTGGCGGCCAGCCAAAGCGGCAGGGCAATAAGCAACAGGATCAGCGGAAAACGGCGGGACATGGGGCACTCCGATTGGCGAAAACGGCGCCCAGCTTAATCCCCCGGTGGCCGTTGGCAAGTTTTGCAAACAGATAAGTGTTCATTAAGGCGTGCCAAAGTGTATCGTCTCGCTACTATTACCCCGATTCCGACGTTTTTTCCGACTTTTAGTGCCGAAGGCTGGCACTTCGGCAGCAACGCGGTGGTCATAGCCTGCGAACTCCACTTCAGCACGTTTTCCTCTTAGGGATTTAGTCATGCTCCGTTCCTTGCGCTGTGCGGCCCTGTTGGGCAGCCTTTTTCTGAGTGCGTCAGCACTGGCGGTCGATATCGACCAGGCCAGCTATGGCTACCCTTTGACCAACCCGTTTGAAGCGACCATCGCCACCACCCCGCCGAACCTGCGGCCGGAACTGCCATCGGACGATCAAATCAATCAGTCCGACTACACCCTGACGATGCGTCCCGAGCGCGAGTTCAGCCTGCCTGACAACTTCTGGGCGGTGAAGAAACTCACCTACCGCATCGCCAAGCAGGACCGTGCCGCACCGCTGATCTTCCTGATCGCCGGCACCGGCGCACGCTTTGACAGCACCATCAACGAATACCTGAAAAAGCTCTACTACAAGGCCGGTTACCACGTCGTCCAGCTGTCGTCCCCCACCAGCTTCGACTTCATCGCCGCCGCCTCGCGCTTCGCCACTCCCGGCATCAGCCAGGAAGACGCCGAAGACATGTACCGCGTGATGCAGGCCGTACGCGCGCAAAACCCGACGCTGCCCGTGACCGACTTCTACCTCACCGGCTACAGCCTCGGCGCCCTCGACGCAGCCTTTGTCAGCAAGCTGGATGAAACCCGTCGCAGCTTCAACTTCAAGAAAGTCCTGCTGCTGAACCCGCCGGTCAACCTCTATACCTCGATCACCAACCTCGACAAACTGGTGCAGACCGAGGTCAAGGGCATCAACAACAGCACCACCTTCTATGAGCTGGTGTTGAACAAACTGACCCGCTACTTCCAGCAAAAGGGCTACATCGACCTCAACGATGCCCTGCTCTACGACTTCCAGAACTCCAAGGAACACCTGACCAACGAACAGATGGCGATGCTGATCGGCACCTCGTTCCGCTTCTCGGCAGCCGACATTGCCTTCACCTCGGACCTGATCAACCGTCGCGGCCTGATCATCCCGCCCAAGTACCCGATCAGCGAAGGCACCAGCCTCACGCCGTTCCTCAAGCGTGCGCTGCAGTGCGACTTCGACTGCTACCTCACCGAACAGGTGATCCCGATGTGGCGCGCCCGTTCCGACGGCGGCAGCCTGCTGCAACTGGTTGACCAGGTCAGCCTGTATGCCCTCAAGGACTACCTGCACGACAGCCCGAAAATCGCCGTCATGCACAACGCCGACGACGTGATCCTGGGCCCTGGCGACCTTGGCTTCCTGCGTAAAACCTTCGGCGATCGCTTGACCGTCTACCCCCTGGGCGGCCATTGCGGCAACCTCAACTACCGCGTCAACGCCGACGCCATGCTGGAGTTCTTCCGTGGCTAAATATCTTCTGCTGCTCGCCGCCCTGATGTGCGCGGGCGTGGCCAATGCCGACAACAGCAAGGCCCACACGCCGACCGTAGTGGACTCCGACGGCTTCAAGGAGCCCCTGAGCCACCTCAAGTTCAACCCTGGCCTGGACCAGCGTGAGTTCGAGCGCTCGTCGGTCAACGCGCTGAATGTCTACGACCCGCTGGAGTCGTGGAACCGCCGGGTCTACCACTTCAACTACCGCTTCGACCAGTGGGTGTTCCTGCCCGTGGTGGACGGTTACCGCTATGTCACCCCGAGCTTCCTGCGTACCGGCGTCAGCAACTTCTTCAACAACCTCGGGGATGTACCCAACCTGCTGAACAGCCTGCTGCAGCTCAAGGGCCATCGTTCCCTGGAAACCACCGGGCGCCTGCTGCTCAATACCACCATCGGCATCGCCGGTCTGTGGGACCCGGCCACCGCCATGGGCCTGCCGCGCCAGAGCGAAGACTTCGGCCAGACCCTGGGCTTCTACGGTGTACCGGGCGGCGCCTACCTGGTGCTGCCGCTGTTTGGTCCGTCGAACCTGCGGGATACCACCGGCCTGCTGGTGGACTACGGCGCCGAGACCGAGATCAACTTCCTGAACGTGTCCAAGGTCAGCGAAAACCACCCGGAAATCTGGGCCCTGCGCGCCGTCGACAAGCGCTACCAGACCAGCTTCCGCTACGGCCAGATGAACTCGCCGTTCGAGTATGAAAAGGTGCGCTACGTGTACACCGAGGCGCGCAAGTTGCAGATCGCCGAGTAATGCCCCGTGTAGGCGCTGGCTTGCCAGCGCCTACATCCCCCGCCGACACCACTTACGCCACGTAAACCGCAGTTGCAGCACCGCCGCCCTGGCCATTTCCCGATCCTGCTCCGCCAATCCCGAAGGCTGTTCAAGCGCTTCAAGCATCGCAACGCTGGCCGCATCCATCAGCGACTCATTCGCCACGCTCGGTCCACCCTCCTCCAACACCGACTCCAATGCCCGCAAATAGCGATCGCGCTCAATCGCCAACGCACCCCGGCTGTCCGCCAGGCAGGCGCGCAACTCCAGCAACTCATCCCCCAGGTCCAGCCCCAGCAATCCGTTATCCCAGTGGACACGGCGATCGGCAGGCAAGGTTTCGCTGTAGCGCGACAGGCGAATCAGCCGGTCCGCCATGCGCCCGCCAAACCAGCTTTCAGCCTGCTCCAGGGGACGGGAAGTCAATTGCGCCAGGTCGAACAATGAAGCCTTGAACATCCGCCGATAGTGATGCTCGCCGGGATTGAGCTGGATCAGCCGAAACACCACCACGGCAATCCCGACACCCACCAACGTCGCGATGGCCTTGTTGAGGAACGCGGCGAAGTCATAGGTCATCACATTGCTGGGCCCGACGTTGTTGACGAAAAAGATGCAGAACGCCGAGGCCGTGGCCGCTAGCTTGAGGCGGCTCATGCACAACGAGGCGAAAAACAGCGGCACTCCCAACGCCAGGCATAACAGGGGAAAGCCATCGAAGCCGGGCAACAGCACGAAGCACACAAAACCGGCCACCGGGATCGACAGCGCTATGCCCTTGAGGAAATTCAGGCTGGAGGCCGACGGGTTTTCCCGCGCTGCAAACAGGCTCAACACCACGCCACAAATCGATACCGCGCCCAAACCCGAAGGCCATGCCGTAAAGATCCAGAACGCCGCGACCGCCAGAAACGCCAACGCACTGCGCAGCCCGCCAAGCACCCCCTGCTCGATATCCCGGTGCCAGGACATCGCCCCCGGTGCGCCGGGCGGCACCCTGCCCTGCTCGACCGCCGACAGCGTCAATGCACCCAGCTCAATCAAGCGCAACACCTGCGCCAGTTGCACCAGGCAAAAGTGCGCCTCCTGGCCAAGCTGCGGATCCTGCAACGCCAGGCCAAGCCGTTGTGACAACTCGGGCAGTTCATCAAGACGCTCCTGCTGCAACGCCGAAGCCACCGCTTCAATCAGTGGCCCGACCGCCGCCGTTTCATCGAGCATCATCCGCTGGCGCGCCACGCCCCGCGCCGCCCGCAGCAGGCTAAGCAGATCACGGCTGAGCACCCGCAAGGCCTGGGAGCGGCGCCGGCCCTTGGGCCCTTCAAACCAGGCATGGTCGCGCTGGCTGTCCACCGCCACCAGGCGGCTCAATGCTTCGAGCAAGCCTTTACGCTGGTCGGTACCCAACAGCTCCGAAGCGGCAGCCCGCACCCCGGCCTGCCAGGCGGCGCGCGCCTGAACCGCCAGCACCTGCTCGACCCGGCGCGGCCACAGAATCGTACTGGCGATGGAGGCACAAAGAATCCCCAGGCTGATCTCCTGGCAGCGCGCCACCGCCTCATCGAACACTCCCAGCGGTGCCGCCGTAGCGGGTAGCGCAATAATCGCCGTGGTGTAACCCGCCAGCACAAACCCATAGGACGCATGATTGCGCAGCAAGGATGCCCCCGTGGTGCAGAACGCCAGCCACAGCGCCATGCACAGCAGGAACAGCAGCGGCGCCTGGCCAAATACACCGATCATCGCGATGGAAACCATGGCCCCGACAAACGTACCCACCAGCCGATAGGCGCCTTTGGCCAGGACCATGCCGCTGGTGGACTGGCCCACGATAAATACGGTGGTCAGGGCCCATTGCGGTTGCTGCAAGTCAAAACAGAAGGCCAGGTACAACGCGACCCCGCCGGCGATCATGTTGCGCAAGGCAAACAGCAGATCGCTACGGGACGGGGTCAACGTCGCCTGCCAGAAATCAGGGAGCTGGAAGGTGGAGGATTTCATTAAACCTACATATAGATAGCAAGCTAATGATTAGCATCGTATCTATATTTGTGGCGAATGCCAATCTCAGGCTATTTGACCAGGCGCTTTTCCTTGGATGGCCTGTAGCCAAAGTAGGCGCTGTAGCACTTGCTGAAATGGCTCGGCGAGACAAACCCGCAGGCCACCAGCACGTCCACCTGGGACAGCTCGGTGTGTTGCAGCAGCCGACGGGCCTCGGTGATGCGCAGTTCCAGGTAATAACGCTGGGGCGTGGTGCCAAGCTGCTCCTTGAACAAACGCTCCAACTGGCGTCGGGAACGGCCCGCATAAACGGCCAGTTGCTCAAGCTCCAGAGGCTCTTCGAGGTTGGCGTCCATCAGGTTGACCACCTCGCGCAGGGGTGCGCTCAAGCACACGTTTTCCGTGGGTTTCACCCGCCGGTAGCGCGACTCCTCAAACGCCAGGATGTCCTCGATCCCCTCCACCAGCGCTTTGCCGTACAGCCCCTTGATCCAGTCCAGCGCCATATGAAACGCACCGGAAGGGCTCGATGCCGTCAGCCGGTCGCGATCAATCACATAGGGTTCGCTGCTGACCTGCGTCGCCTTGCAGAAATCAGCGAGGGCCGGGCGATGTTCCGGGTGCACGGCGCAGCGGTAGCCGCCCAGCAATCCCGCACGCCCCAGGAACCACGCACCATTCCACAAACCGGCCAGGCTCACACCCTGCTCCGAGGCGCTTTTCAGCAGGTGGATAAACTCCTCCGCAGCCTTCAGTTCAGTGCGATAGCCACCGCATATCACCAACAGGTCCAACGCTTTAAGCACCGAAGACTCAAGCCGCGCATCGGGCCGGATCACCAGCCCCAGGTCACTGATCACCTCGCCTTCCCGCAAGCCGAAGGTCGAGGTAGAAAAAGAAGCGGGCCGCAGCAGGTTGGCGGTGATCAGCGTATCCAGCGCCTGGGTAAACGCCGGCAGCGAAAAATGTTCGAGCAACACAAATCCCGCACGCACCGTCTGGCGGGCGTCGCCGGGATTTTCATTCAGGTAACGGAGGTTCTTGCCTTTCATGCCCCCGCTGAATTGCCGTCGCTCGATCAAATGCCTATGCCCTCACCCGCTTCCAGAGGTTACCCACCGCGCTGACCACCGCCAACACCACGGCCCCGGCAATGATCCCCGCCACTGCATTGAGCAACGTCGGCATCAACCACGCCAGGCCGCCAGTACTCTGGCTCACAGTCTCGATCCAGTGATGCACCACCGGCACACCATGGGTCAGGATGCCACCGCCGACCATGAACATCGCCGCCGTACCGATCACCGACAGGCTTTTCATCATGTACGGCGCCGCCCGCAGGATCGCCCCGCCGATGCTGCGCGCCGCCTGGCCGGGCTTCTGGGTGAGCCACAGGCCCAGGTCATCGAGTTTGACGATACCGGCCACCAAGCCGTAGACGCCGATGGTCATGACGATGGCGATACCCGACAACACGATCACTTGCTGCATCAGCGGTGCATCGGCCACGGTACCGAGGGTGATGGCGATGATTTCGGCGGAGAGGATGAAGTCGGTACGGATCGCGCCCTTGATCTTGTCCTTCTCGAAGGCCACCAGGTCCGTGGCCGGATCCGCCACGGCTTCCACCAGGTGCGCCTGCTCTTCGGTGCGTTTGTGGAAGAAGCTATGGGCGAGTTTTTCGAAACCTTCAAAACACAGGTAAGCGCCGCCCAGCATCAACAACGGCGTGACCGCCCACGGCGCAAACGCGCTGATCAGCAACGCAGCCGGCACCAAAATCAGCTTGTTGACGAACGAGCCCTTGGCCACCGCCCACACCACCGGAATTTCCCGCTCGGCGCGCACCCCGGAGACTTGCTGGGCATTCAGCGCCAGGTCGTCCCCCAGCACGCCGGCGGTTTTCTTCGCAGCCATCTTGGTCATCAACGCCACATCGTCGAGCACCGCGGCGATGTCGTCGATCAATACCAGCAAACTGCTTCCTGCCATGGCTCGGGCTTCCCGTGATTCAAAGTGCGCCGAGAATAACGCGGCGCACACCGGGTTAGCGAGCCGTTCAGCGCGCAGGCGTTTGCCAGCCCCCGCCAAGGCTCTGGATCAGCGCCACACTGCCCTGGCTGAGCTGGCCCTGGGTGTCGCGAAGATTTTGCTCGGCTTGCAGCAACACCAGTTGCTGGGTCAGCACGGCCTCCTGGCTCACGGTGCCGGCGCGCAACTGTGCTTCCTGGCTGCCGAACAGTTGCTGATTACGCTGGTACACCTGCTGGAACGCATCGGCCTGGGTTTGCAGGTGGTTGATTGCCGACAGGTTGTCTTCAACGTTCTGCAAGGCGCTGAGCACGGTGCCCTTGTAGGTCGCGGCGATCTGGTCATAGCTGGCCTCGGCCTGCTTGACCGCCGCTTCGCGGGCGCCGCCATCGAACAGGGTTTCCGCCAGCGCCGGCCCCAACGTCCAGATGCGATTGGGCAGGGAGAACAACCCGCCCAACGCACTGCCGCGGTAACCGGCTTCGGCAGTCAGATCCAGCGTAGGGAAGAACGCAGCTTCGGCCACGCCGATTTTCGCGTTGGCCGCCGCTGCCGAGCGCTCCGCCGCCACCACATCGGGACGCCGTTGCAGCAGGGTCGACGGCAAGGTCAACGGTGGCCGCGGGACCACGAAGCTGTAGTCATTGCGCACTGCCACGCTGAATTCACTCGGCGCCACGCCCACCAGCACGGCCAGCGCGTGTTCGTATTGCTCGCGGTCGCGCAGGGAGGTCTGCAAGTCGGCAATCGAAGTGGTCAACTGGTCCTGCGCCACCAGCAACTGGTCGTTGGTGGCGACGCCCTGGGTGAACTGCACCTGGATCATGTCCAGCAGTTGCTGGTTGATCTTCTGTTGTTGCTGCAACAGGCGCACGTCGATGTCCATCTGCCGCAGGGCGAGGTAGTTACTCGCCACGCTGGAACTGATGGACAGCCGCACCCCGGCCAGCAACGCATCCGATTGCTGGGCCGTCGCCTGGCTGGACTCTATCCCGCGCCGCACCAGGCCCCACAGGTCCGGCTCCCAACTGGCGGTCAAGGTGGCGCTGACACTGTTCTGCACGCCGCCCGCCGTGGTACCGGTGGTGGACGTGCCGCTACCACTGCCTGCCGTTCCCCGCGAACCCGACAACCCTACGCCAACGGTGGGCCACAACCCTGCCCGGCTGGACGCCACCTGCGCCTGGGCCAGACGATAAGCCGCCTCCGCCGCGATGATCGACTGGTTGGCCTTGGCCGAGCGCGCCACCAAATCGTTCAGTACCGGATCCTGATAAGCCAGCCACCACTGACTGTCCATCGCCCCTTGGGGGTTAGCCGCCGCGCGCTGCCACTGCGCGCCTTCCTTGAACGACTGCGGCAGCTCCATGGCGGGCTTCTGGTAATCGGGCCCGACCATGCAGCCGCCGAGCAGCAGGCTGATGCAAAGCACGCTGTATTTCACGTTCATAACCTTGCTTCCTTACGCCGGCCCAGGCGCTGTGACGCCCGGTCGAGCCACAGGTAGATCACCGGGGTGGTGTACAGCGTCAGCACCTGGCTGAACAGCAGGCCACCAATAATCGAAATCCCCAACGGCCGGCGCAACTCAGAGCCATAACCGGTGCCGAGCACCAGCGGCAGCGCGCCAAGGATCGCCGCCAGGGTGGTCATCATGATCGGCCGGAAACGGATCAGGCACGCCCGGCGAATCGCTTCCTTGGCCGTGAGGCCGAACTCCCGCCGCTCGGTGATCGCGAAGTCGATCATCATGATCGCGTTTTTCTTCACGATACCAATCAACAGAATCACCCCCACCAGCGCAATGATCGACAGCTCGGTGCCGGTCAGCAGCAAGGCGATCAACGCACCGACGCCGGCCGAGGGCAAGGTAGAAAGAATGGTCAGCGGGTGCGTCAGGTTTTCGTAGAGGATGCCCAGCACGATATACACGCACAGCAACGCAGCGACGATCAGCAGCGGCTCACTGGCCACCGACGACTGGAACACCTGGGCCGTACCGGCAAACTGGCCGACCACACTGGCGGGCATGCGCAGCTGCTTCACCGCATCGTCCACCATCGCCGTGGCCTGGCCGATGGACGTGCCGGGCGCCAGGTTGAACGAGACTGTCACCGCCGGGAACGTGCCCTGGTGACTGATGGAAATTGCGGTGCGCGCCACCGTGTTATCCGCCAGTGCCGAGAGTGGCACCAGGGTCTGCCCGGTGGTCAGGTTGGGCGCCGCCGTGGTGCCCTTGGTGGTCGTGGCCTGGGTGCCCGTCGGCACATAAATGCCCTTGAGCGCGGAAGGGTCGGTCCAGTATTCCGGCGCGATTTCCATCACCACGTGGTACTGGTTGGCCGCGCGATACAGGGTCGCGACCTGGCGCTGGCCAAAGGCGTCGTACAGCGTCTGGTCGACCGCCGAGACACTCACCCCGAGGCGCGCCGCCGTGTCCCGGTTGATTTGCACATTGGCCAGCAAGCTGTTGTCTTGCTGGTCGGTATTGAGGTCGGTGAGTTGCGGCAATTTGCGCAGCACCGCCACCACCTTGGGCACCCATTCGTCCAGCGACTCCTGGTCATCGGCGGTCAGGGTGTATTGGTATTGCGCGCCACTTTGCCGGCCACCCACGGTGATGTCCTGGGCCGACTGCAAATACAGCTTGGTGCCCGGCAAGTCGCCGAGGCTGCGGCGGATCTGGCCGATGATTTCGGTGGCGTTGTCCTTGCGCTCGCCCAGGGGCTTGAGCAATACAAACATCTGCGCGCTGTTGACCGCCCCGCCGCCCCCTCCGCCACCGCCGACAAACCCGGCGACGGTTTCGACGTTCGGGTTTTTCATCACCTTGCGGTTGATCTCGGTGAAGTCCTTCTGCATCGCCCCATAGGAAATGCTCTGGTTCGCCAGGATGCTGCCCTGCAAGCGCCCGGTGTCTTCCTGGGGGAAAAAACCCTTGGGCACCAGCACGTACAACACGCCGGCGAGCACGATCACCAACACCGTCACAAAACCCATCAGCACCGTATGGTCGATCACCCAACCGAGGGTGCGATCGTAGAAGCGGTGAAAGCGCGAGTCCGGGTGTTCATTGCCTTCATGAATCGCTTTCGGCGCGCGCAGCAGCACGCTGGCGAGCATCGGTGTAACCGTCAGCGAGATCAGCATCGAGATCACGATGGCCACCGACAACGATACCGAAAACTCGCGGAACAGCCGCCCGACAATCCCGCCCATCAGCAGCAGCGGAATAAACACCGCCACCAGCGACACGCTGATGGTCAGTACCGTGAAGCCGACTTCCTGGGCACCGGCCAGCGCCGCTTCCACCCGGGTCTTGCCGCGCTCCAGGTGGCGCATGATGTTTTCCACCACCACAATCGCATCGTCCACCACAAAGCCGGTGGAAATCGTCAGCGCCATGAGTGACAGGTTGTTCAGGCTGTAGCCGAGGAAGTACATCGCGCCGAAGGTGCCGAGCAGCGACAGCGGCACCACAATCGCCGGCACCAGGGTGCTGCGCCAGTCGCGGAAGAAGCCGAAGGTCACCAGGGTCACCAGCAGGATCGACACCAGCAACGTGATCTCGACGTCATGCAACGAGGCGCGAATGGTGGTGGTGCGGTCCATCAGCAGGTTGAGCTTGATCGTCGCCGGAATCGAGCTTTGCAGGAACGGCAGCGAGGCCTTCACCGCGTCCACCGTTTCGATCACGTTGGCGCCCGGCTGCTTGAACACCACCAGCAATACTGCCGGCTTGCCGTTGGACAGGCCGAAGTTGCGCAGGTCCTGCACGTCTTCGCGCACGTAGCCCAGGTCGGCGATATGGATCAGGTCGCCGTTGTGGGCCTTGACCACCAGCGGCCCGTAGTCCTTTTCATCGAGCAACTGGTCGTTCGCCGCAATGCCGTAGTTGCGATCACCGATGGCCACGTTGCCCTTGGGCAAGTTGACGTTGGAGGCGTTGATCACCTGGCGCACCTGCTCCAGGCTCACGCCGTACTGGTTGAGCCGGTCGGGGTTCAATTCCACCCGCACCGCCGGCAGCGCGCCGCCGCCCACCGTCACGTCACCGACCCCGGTGGTCTGCAACAACTTCTGCTCCAACAGGGTCGAGGCCACGTCATACATCTGCCCCGGCGTGGCGCTGTCGGAGGTCAGGCTGATGATCAGAATCGGCGAATCCGCCGGGTTGACCTTGCGGTACGTCGGGTTGCCGGACAGGTCGCTGGGCAGGTTGCTGCGGGCGGCATTGATCGCCGCCTGCACATCCCGCGCGGCGCCGTCGATGTCGCGATTCAGGTCGAACTGCAAAATGATCCGCGCCGAGCCCAAGCTGCTGGACGAGGTCATCTGCGTGACCCCGGCGATCTGCCCGAACTGGCGCTCCAGGGGCGTGGCCACTGAACTGGCGACGGTGGTCGGATCGGCGCCGGGCAACGAGGCGCTGACGCTGATGGTCGGGAAATCCACCTCCGGCAACGGCGCCACCGGCAACAGCATGAAGGCCAGCGCGCCAAACAGCGCCAGGCCGGCCGCCATCAAGGTGGTTGCAATCGGGCGGCGAACAAACGGCGCGCTGAGGTTCATTGCCATCAGACCGCTTCAGCCGAGCGGCGGCTGAAGCGCTGCCCCAGGCCGTGCATGGCGAGGAAAATCACCGGCGTAGAGAACAGCGTCAGCAACTGACTGAGCAACAACCCGCCGATAATCGCGATGCCCAGCGGGTGACGCAGCTCCGAACCAATCCCCGTACCGAGCGCCAGCGGCACCGCGCCGAACAGCGACGCCATGCTGGTCATCAGGATTGGCCGGAACCGCAACTCTGCCGCCTGGCGGATCGCGGCCTTGGGGCTCAGGCCGCCCTCGCGTAACAACTCCAGGGCGAAGTCGACCATCATGATGCCGTTTTTCATCACGATGCCGATCAGCAGCACGATGCCGATCAAGCCGATGATGTCGAACTGCGTACCGGTCACCAGCAGCGCCAGCAAGGCCCCGAGCGCTGCCGAGAGCAGCGTCGAAAGGATCGTCACCGGGTGCACGAAGCTTTCGTACAGAATCCCCAGCATCAGGTACACCACCACAATCGCCGCCACCACCAGGAATACCTGGTTGGACAGCGACTGTTCGAACGTCGCCGCCGCGCCTTCCAGGTTGGCCTGCACCGACAGCGGCAAGCCGACCTTGGCCTCGATGTCCTTGAGCCGCGTCACTGCCGTGCCAAGGGTCTGGCCCGGAGCAAGGTTGAACGACACGTCGGCATACGGAAACTGACCCAGGCGGTTGATGGTCACGGGCGTGCGCACCACCTGCAGGGTCGCCATGCTCGACAGCGGCGCCACACCGCCACCGGGAATGTCCACGTACAACCCGGTGAGCAGGTCCGGCAAGTTGCGCGGCGGATGGTCGGTGGCGATCACCACGTGGTACTGGTTGAGCTGGGTGTAGATCGTCGAGACCTGGCGCTGGCCGAAGGCGTCATACAGCACATCGTCAATCGCCTGGGGCGTGATACCGAGGCGCGAGGCGGTGGCGCGGTCAAAGGTCAGCTGGATCTGATTGCCGAATTGCATCGCCTGGCTTTGCACGTCGGTGAACATCGGGTCTTGCTTGATCGCCGCCAGCAGCTTGGTGGTCCACGTTTCCAGCTCGTCCGGATCGGTGGCTTGCAGGCCCAGCCGGTAGCTGGTGGTGGACACCGTGGCGTCGAGGGTCAGGTCCTGTACCGAGTGCAGGTACAGGCGGATCCCGGCGTCGTCGGCGTTGGCATCGGAGAGCCGGCGGATCACCTCGGTGGCACTGTCACGCTCGCCGCGGGGCTTGAGGTTGATCAGCAGGTTGCCCTGGTTGATGGTCGGGTTGGTCTGGTCGATACCGACGAAGGACGACAGGCTTTGCACCGCCGGGTCCTTGAGGATTCGCGCGGCCAGGCGCTGTTGTTCGGTCTGCATCTGCTGGAACGAAACCGTCGGCGCCGCCTGGGAAATACCCTGGATCAGCCCGGTGTCCTGGTCGGGGAAAAAACCCTTGGGCATGATCACCAGAATCATCAGGGTCAGCGCGGCGGTGAGCGCTATCGAGATCAGGGTCAAGGTGCGATGCGCCAACACCCAGTCAAGGCCACGCACGTAGTGGGTGTTGATGCGGTCGAAGAAATCCGCGCGGCGTTCCTGGTGCTTATTCTTGAGCATCCGCGCGCACATCATCGGCGTGAGGGTCAGGGAGATGAACGCCGAGATAACGATGGTCACGGCCACGGTCATGGCGAATTCGCGGAACAGCCGGCCGACCACATCGCCCATGAACAGCAGCGGGATCATCACTGCAATCAGCGCAATCGACAGCGAAATAATCGTGAAGCCGATTTGCTCCGACCCCTTGAGCGCCGCCTCCAGCGGCGAGTCGCCCGCCTCGATATAGCGTGTGATGTTTTCGATCATCACGATGGCGTCGTCCACCACGAATCCGATGGCGATAGTCAGCGCCATCAGTGTCAGGTTGTTCAGGGAGAAGCCCAGCGCATAAGCCACCGCCAGGGTGCCCACCAGCGTCAGCGGCACGGTGACTGCCGGAATAACCGTCGCCGCAACGTCGCGCAGGAAAATGAAAATCACGATCACCACCAGCAGCACCGCCACCGCCAGTTCGTACTGCACATCGGTGACCGAGGCGCGGATGGTTTGCGTGCGGTCGGTCAGCACATCGACCTTCAAGGTACCCGGCAAACTGGCCCGCAGCTTGGGCAGCAATTGCTGCACGCGGTCGACCACCTGGATCACGTTGGCGCCTGGCTGGCGCTGGATGTTCAGCACAATCGACGGCGTGCTGTTGGTCCACGCAGCCTGACGCGGGTTCTCCGGGCCCTGGGTGGAACTGGCGATCTGCGACAGGCGAATCGGCGCGCCATTTTTATAGGCGATCACCAGGTCGCGGTATTCCTCGGCCGATTGCAGCTGGTCGTTGGCACCAATCGAATACGCCTGGAACTTGCCGTCGATATTGCCTTTGGCCTGGTTGACGTTGGCCGTGCCGAGGGAGGTGCGCAGGTCATCAATGGACAGGCCGAGGCTATTGAGCGCCGAGGTATTCGCCTCGACCCGCACCGCCGGGCGTTGGCCGCCGCTGATGGTCACCAGGCCGACGCCGGTGATCTGCGAGATCTTCTGCGCCAGCCGTGTATCCGCCAGGTCCTCGACCTTGGTCAGCGGCAACACATCGGAGGTCAGGGACAGGGTCAGCACCGGCGCATCCGCCGGATTGACCTTGCTGTATACCGGTGGGTACGGCAGGTTGGCCGGCAGGAAGGTGCCGGCGGCGTTGATCGCGGCCTGCACTTCCTGCTCTGCCACATCCAGGGACAGCGACAGGTCGAATTGCAGGGTCACCACCGAAGCGCCGTCGGAGCTGGTGGAGTTCATCGACTTGAGGCCCGGCATCTCGCCGAGCTGGCGCTCCAGCGGCGCGGTGATCGAGGAGCTGACCACGTCCGGGCTGGCGCCGGGGTATTGGGTGAAGACCTGGATGGTCGGGTAGTCGACTTCAGGCAACGCCGACACCGACAACAGGTGATACCCCAACATGCCCAGCAACAGCACCGCGACCATCATCAAGGTGGTGGCGACGGGACGTTCGATAAAGGGCCGCGAAATGTTCATGCTCGGCAGCTCCTCACTGGGCGACGACCTTCACGGCCGAACCGTCATCCAGTTTGTCGGCGCCTTCGGTGATCACCTGCTCGCCTGGCTTGACGCCGTTCTCGAGCACCGCCGACACATCGCCCATCGATGGGCCGGTCTTGATGTTGCGCAGGCTGGCCTTGTCGCCATTCACCACGAACACGAAATCGCCCTTGCTGCCATGCTGGATCGCCCGGGTGGGCACCACGGCAACCTGGGCCAGGGTGTCGGCCTTCAGGCGCGCATTGACGAACTGGTTGGGGAACAGCGCACTGCCCGAATCATCGAACTGCGCCTTGACCTTGATGGTGCCGGTGGAGGTGTCTACCTGGTTGTCCAGGGCCAACAGGCTGCCGGTGGCCAGCAGGGCTTTCTTGTTGCGGTCGTAGGCCAGCACCGTCACGGCGCCACGGCCCAGGGCCTGGTTGATAGCGCCCAAGTCGTCCTCGGGGACCGCGAACACCACGGTGGCCGGGTTCATCTGGGTAATCACCACGATGCCGGTGGTGCTGGTGGTGGTGACGTAATTGCCGGGGTCGACCAGGCGCAGGCCCACCACACCGTCGACCGGCGAGGTGATGGTGCAGTAGCCGACCTGCACTTCAAGGTTCTGCACATTGCCCTGGTCGGCAGCCACGGTGCCCAGTTGTTGCTGGACCAAGGACGCCTGGGTGTCGACGGTTTGCTGGCTGGTAGAGCCGGCCTTGACCAGTTCGCGGTAGCGCACCAGATCGCGCTGGGCATTGCTCAACACAGCCTGGTCGTGGGCCAGGGTACCCTTGGCCACGGCCAGTTGGGCCTTGAGAGCACGGTCATCGATCCGCGCAATCACCTGGCCCTTGCTGACGTGCTGGCCTTCCTTGAATTCCACGCTGCTGAGGATGCCATCGACCTGGGTGACCACGGTCACACTGCGGGTGGGGGTGACGGTGCCGAGGGCATCGATATACACCGGCACGTCCTGCAACACCACCGGCACCACGGCCACCGGTTCGCCGGTGACGGCCGGCCGGCCTTTGTGCCCGCCTGCAAAGAAGTGCAAACCCAGGGCAATCAACAACGCTACCAGTAACAACGTGCCAACGGCCCAGGCGAACGTACGTCGTCTGCTTTTCTCCACGGGTTTCTCTCTCGAACGCCGAAAACAGGAAGCGGCGGCCAGGCTAAATGGCCGCTCGCTGCCTGAACTCTAGCAGCGCGCTGGAGCTGTGCCTGTACGACCGTGAATGCGTTCAGCATCAAGACAGACAAAGTCAGCTGGGCGCCCCGCCATGCAAGGGCTGCGGCGGGATTCTTGAGCCCTGCGCAAAGCCGGTGCTACCATGCCAGACCGCCTGTCTTGGCAAGGAACCTCCTGGTCTATGAGCACCATTCGCGAGCGCAACAAAGAACTGATCCTGCGGGCTGCCAGTGAGGAGTTTGCCGACAAGGGCTTCGCCGCGACCAAAACCAGCGACATCGCCGCCAAGGCCGGGCTGCCCAAGCCCAACGTCTACTACTACTTCAAGTCCAAGGACAACCTCTATCGCGAGGTGCTCGAAAGCATTATCGAGCCGATCCTGGCGGCCTCCACACCGTTCAATCCTGATGGCGACCCTTCGGCCGTGCTGAGCGGGTACATCCGCTCGAAGATCTGCATCTCCCGGGATTTGCCGTTTGCCTCGAAAGTGTTTGCCAGTGAGATCATGCACGGCGCCCCGCATTTAAGCCCCGAGCAGGTGGAACAGCTGAATGCCCAGGCCAAGCACAACATCGACTGCATCCAGAGCTGGGTGGACCGTGGGCTGATTGCGCCGATTGATCCGCATCACCTGATGTTCAGCATTTGGGCGGCGACGCAGACGTATGCGGATTTTGACTGGCAGATTTCGGCGGTGACCGGGAAGGCGAAGTTGGATGAAGCGGATTATGAGGCGGCGGCGCAGACGATTATTCGGTTGGTGTTGAAGGGGTGTGAGCGGGACTGATAGACCGCAGCGTCTTCAAGATTCGCGAGCAAGCCCGCTCCCACATTTGAATTTGTGCCAGACATAAATTGTTTAAACGCCGCAGATCCAATGTGGGAGCGGGCTTGCTCGCGAAAGCGCCCTCCCAGACACATCCTGCACAAAGCCAAACCATCATCTCCAGATTCCCCGATCTAGCCTCTCAGAACCCCACCTGAAGAGAGGCAAAGGAATGCCTGATCCAGCTGCTTCACATCGCCTGCGCATCGGGCGATTCAGCGAGTCCAACCGCATCTACCTGATCACCACCAACACCCACGAACGCGCGCCGATATTCAGTGATTTTTATCTCGGCCGCCTGGTGGTCTGGCAATTCCGGCTCGCCCAGTATCAAGGGCTGGCGAACTCCCTGGCCTGGGTGGTCATGCCCGACCACTTTCACTGGTTGATTGAGCTGCAAAAAGGCTCATTGGGAGACCTGATGTGCCAGGTGAAGTCCAAAAGCACTCGAACCGTTAATGGCGCTACGGGCCGCAAAGGGCGGCTATGGCAAACCAGCTTTCATGATCGTGCGCTGCGCAAGGACGATGACTTGGTGAAGATGGCTCGGTATGTCGTGGCCAACCCATTAAGAGCAGGGTTGGTGGAGCGGATTGGCGACTATCCGCTGTGGGATGCGGTTTGGGTTTAGGTCCGGGACCGAGTCGCCCCTTTCGCGAGCAAGCCCGCTCCCACATTTGACCGAGTCCCAGCCTTGGAATGCAGTCAAATGTGGGAGCGGGCTTGCTCGCGAAGAGGCCCGACCAGTCACCTCACATCAAGCAGTAACCCCCGCATCCGCCAACAACCCCAACCCCTCGATCGCACTGATCGCACACTGCTCGTCAATATCCGACGTATCCCCGCTGATCCCGATCGCGCCCAGCACCACACCCGCCTGATCCCGGATCAACACCCCGCCCGGTGCCGGCACCACGCTGCCCTGCCCCAGGCTGTTCAACGCGGCAATAAACGCCGGCCGTTGCTGTGCGTCCAGCGCCAGCAAGCGCGAGCCCTTGCCCAGGGCTATCGCACCCCAGGCCTTGCCAATCGCGATCTGCGGGCGCAGCAGGCTCGCGCCATCCTCGCGCTGCAACGTTATCAAATGCCCGCCGCTGTCGAGTACCGCAACGGTCAGCGGTGCCGCCGAAATGGTGCGGCCTGCCGCGATGGCGTGGCTGGCCAGGTTGACTGCGACTTTCAAGGTTAAAGCGCTCATGGGTGCCGTCCTTATCTTGTTATGGGAAAGCCGTGGGGCTCTGTCTGATCAGAAGCTCGATCAAACAAATAGAACACAATAGATTTATTTTTTGTATACAATATTTCGAAACATACGCACCACACGTCGAAATATTCCCGTCCATAAGCCTTCCGACGAACGTAAAGGCCACCCAAGAAAATGGATTGACCTGCCCCGCTCGCCGTGAATACACTTCGGACCAACACAACTTGTATACAATTACAAAACGCAAGAGGCACCAAAACCATGAGCAAAATGAGAGCAATCGAAGCCGCTGTCCTGGTGATGCGCCGTGAAGGGGTCGACACCGCCTTCGGTATCCCGGGCGCCGCGATCAACCCGCTGTATTCGGCCTTGCAGAAGGTCGGTGGCATCGATCACGTCCTTGCTCGCCACGTTGAAGGCGCCTCGCACATGGCCGAGGGCTACACCCGCACCAAGGCCGGCAATATCGGCGTGTGCATCGGCACCTCGGGCCCGGCGGGCACCGACATGGTTACCGGCCTGTACAGCGCCTCGGCGGACTCGATCCCGATCCTGTGCATCACCGGCCAGGCGCCGCGGGCACGCATGCACAAGGAAGACTTCCAGGCTGTCGACATCACCAGCATCGTCAAGCCGGTGACCAAGTGGGCGACCACCGTCCTGGAACCCGGCCAGGTGCCGTATGCCTTCCAGAAGGCCTTCTATGAAATGCGCTCCGGTCGCCCCGGCCCGGTGCTGATCGACCTGCCATTCGACGTACAAATGGCCGAGATCGAATTTGACATCGACGCCTACCAACCACTGCCCCTGGCCAAGCCTTTGGCGACCCGTATCCAGGTGGAAAAAGCCCTGGCCCTGCTGGACCAGGCCGAGCGCCCATTGCTGGTGAGCGGTGGTGGCGTGATCAACGCCGACGCCAGCGAACTGCTGGTGGAATTCGCCGAGTTGACCGGCATCCCGGTGATCCCGACCCTGATGGGCTGGGGCACGATCCCGGACGATCACCCGCAGATGGTGGGCATGGTCGGCCTGCAAACGTCCCACCGTTATGGCAACGCCACGATGTTGAAATCGGACGTGGTGCTGGGCATCGGTAACCGCTGGGCCAACCGTCACACCGGTTCGGTGGAGGTGTACACCGAGGGCCGCAAATTCATTCACGTGGACATCGAGCCGACGCAAATCGGCCGCGTATTCACCCCGGACCTGGGCATCGTTTCCGACGCCGGCTCTGCATTGACCATGTTCATTGAAGTGGCCCGCGAGTGGAAAGCCGCCGGCAAGCTCAAGGACCGCAGCGCCTGGCTCCACGATTGCCAGCAGCGCAAGGCCACCCTCCACCGCAAGACCCACTTCGACAACGTGCCGGTCAAACCGCAACGGGTGTACGAAGAGATGAACCAGGTGTTCGGCAAAGACACCTGCTACGTCAGCACCATCGGCCTGTCGCAGATCGCCGGCGCGCAGTTCCTGCACGTCTACAAGCCACGCCACTGGATCAACTGCGGCCAGGCCGGCCCGCTCGGCTGGACCATTCCGGCGGCACTGGGTGTGGTCAAGGCGGACCCGACCCGCAAAGTCGTGGCACTGTCCGGCGACTATGACTTCCAGTTCATGATCGAAGAGCTGGCCGTGGGCGCACAGTTCAAGCTGCCGTACATCCACGTGGTGGTGAACAACTCCTACCTGGGGCTGATCCGCCAGGCCCAGCGCGGGTTTGAAATGGACTACTGCGTGCAGCTGTCCTTCGACAACCTCAACGCACCGGAACTCAACGGTTACGGCGTCGACCACGTGGCCGTCGCCGAAGGCCTGGGTTGCAAGGCCCTGCGGGTGTTCGAGCCGGGCCAGATCCAGCCGGCACTGCGCAAGGCCCAGGAAATGATCGAAGAATTCAAGGTTCCGGTGATCGTTGAGATTATTCTGGAGCGGGTGACCAATATTTCCATGGGCACCGAGATCAACGCCGTCAACGAATTCGAAGATCTGGCACTGGTGGGCAACGACGCGCCGACTGCCATTTCACTGCTCGATTAAGGAGAACCCCATGCCGCGTTTTGCCGCCAACCTGTCCATGCTGTTTACCGAACAGGACTTTCTTGCCCGTTTCAAAGCCGCCGCCGACGCGGGGTTCAGTGGTGTGGAATACCTGTTTCCCTATGAATTCAGCTCAGCTGAAATCAAGGCGCAACTCGATGCCCACGGCCTGACCCAAGTGCTGTTCAACCTGCCGGCCGGTGACTGGGCCAAGGGCGAACGCGGCCTGGCCTGCCACCCGGACCGGATCGAGGAGTTCCGTGCCGGGGTCAACCTGGCCATCGCCTACGCCCAGGTACTGGGCAATACCCAGGTCAACTGCCTGGCGGGGATTCGCCCGGCCGGCGTGGATGACGCGACGCTTGAAAAAACCTTCGTCGCCAACCTCAAGTACGCCGCCGACAAGCTGCAGGCGGTGGGCATCAAGCTTGTGATGGAGATGATCAACACCCGCGACATCCCGGGCTTCTACCTGAACAACACGGCGCAGGCCCTGTCGATTCGCGAGCAGGTGGGCAGTGCCAACCTGTTCCTGCAATACGACATCTATCACATGCAAATCATGGAAGGCGACCTGGCCCGCACCATGGCTGCGCACCTGGGTGAGATCAACCACATCCAGCTGGCGGACAACCCGGGGCGCAACGAGCCGGGGACCGGTGAGATCAACTACCGCTTCCTGTTCGAACATTTGGACCGCATTGGTTATCAGGGTTGGGTCGGCTGTGAGTACAAGCCGTTGACCACCACCGAAGCGGGTTTGGGTTGGCTCAAAAGCCACAACGCGATCTAACTGAACAAACACAGCACCCAATGTGGGAGCGGGCTTGCTCGCGAAAGCGGTGGATCAGTCGACATCAATGCTGAATGTCGGCCCCCATTCGCGAGCAAGCCCGCTCCCACAGTGGATCTCCTGTGTTTAGCAGGCCGCGCCAGGCCTGCACACCTAACAATAAGAGGATTTTCGTCATGGCTAAAATCGGATTTATCGGCACCGGCATCATGGGCCACCCCATGGCTGCCAACCTGCAAAAGGCCGGTCACCAACTGTTTCTTTCCGAGCATCACGGCAAGGCGCCGGCTGAACTGATCAGCGCTGGTGCGGTGGCCCTGGCCAACCCGCAGCAAGTGGCCCAGGAAGCCGAGTTCATCATCGTCATGGTGCCCGACACTCCGCAGGTCGATGATGTGCTGTTCCGCGCCGACGGCGTTGCCGCAGGTCTTGGGCCGAACAAAGTGGTGATCGACATGAGTTCGATCTCGCCCACCGCCACCAAGGCCTTCGCCGCAAAGATCAACGAGACCGGCGCACGTTACCTCGACGCCCCGGTGTCCGGTGGTGAAGTCGGTGCCAAGGCCGGCACCCTGAGCATCATGATCGGCGGCGACCCGCACACCTTCGAACGCGCCCTGCCGCTGTTCCAGGCCATGGGCAAGAACATCACCCTGGTGGGCGGCAATGGCGATGGCCAGACCGCCAAGGTGGCCAACCAGATCATCGTTGCGTTGAACATCCAGGCGGTGGCGGAAGCGCTGCTGTTCGCCTCGAAGAACGGCGCCGACCCGGCCAAGGTGCGTGAAGCACTGATGGGGGGTTTTGCTTCGTCGAAAATCCTCGAAGTGCATGGCGAGCGCATGATCAAGGGCACCTTCGATCCGGGCTTCCGCATCAACCTGCACCAGAAGGATCTGAACCTGGCCCTGGCCGGTGCCAAGGAGCTGGGGATCAACCTGCCGAACACCGCCGGCACGCAGCAGGTGTTCAGCACCTGCACCGCCATCGGTGGCGGCAACTGGGACCACTCGGCGCTGATCAAGGGCCTGGAACATATGGCGAATTTTTCGATTCGCGATAAATAACCCCCGTTGAAATGCGATCGAATGTGGGAGCGGGCTTGCTCGCGAAAGCGGTGTATCAGTCAGCATGGATGTCGAATGGTAGACCGCTTTCGCGAGCAAGCCCGCTCCCACATTTTTGACCGCATTTCACATCGAATTTGATGCACCCCTAATAACAAGAATCCCCGGGAGCCCGCTTATGTCGGTCGATCCGCAACACCTGCTTCGCGAGCTGTTTGCCACAGCCATCGACGCCGCCCACCCCCGGCAAGTCCTCGAACCCTATCTGCCCGCCGACCGCAGCGGCCGTGTCATCGTGATCGGCGCCGGCAAAGCCGCCGCCGCCATGGCGCTGGTGGTGGAAAACTGCTGGCAAGGCGAAGTCTCGGGCCTGGTGGTCACCCGCTACGGCCACGGCGCACCCTGCAAGAAAATCGAGGTGGTCGAAGCCGCGCACCCGGTGCCGGACGCCGCAGGCCAGGCCGTGGCCAAGCGTGTGCTGGAGCTGATCAGCAACCTGGGCGAAGACGACCGCGTGATCTTTCTGCTCTCCGGCGGCGGCTCTGCACTGCTCGCCCTTCCGGCCGCCGCCATCACCCTGGCGGACAAGCAAGCGATCAACAAGGCCCTGCTCAAATCCGGCGCCACCATTGGCGAGATGAACTGCGTGCGCAAGCACCTCTCGGCGATCAAGGGCGGGCGCCTGGCCAAGGCAAGCTGGCCTGCCACCGTCTACACCTACGCGATTTCCGATGTACCGGGCGACCAGGCCACGGTCATCGCTTCCGGCCCCACCGTTGGCGACCCCAGTACCTCGCAACAGGCGCTGGCGATTCTCAAGCGCTACCAGATTGAAATCCCGGCGTCGGTGCGCACCTGGCTGCAAAGCCCGGAGTCGGAAACCGTCAAGCCCGGGGACCCGGTGCTCGCCCGTAGCCATTTCCAACTGATCGCCCGTCCGCAGCAATCCCTCGAAGCGGTGGCAGTGAAAGTCCGCCAGGCCGGTTTCAGCCCGCTGATCCTCGGCGACCTGGAAGGCGAAGCGCGGGACGTGGCCAAGGTGCACGCCGGTATCGCCCGGCAAATCATCCAGCACGGCCAACCCCTGGCGGCGCCTTGCGTGATCCTCTCCGGCGGCGAAACCACCGTCACCGTACGCGGCAATGGCCGTGGCGGACGCAACGCCGAATTCCTGCTGAGCCTCACCGACAGCCTCAAGGGCCTGCCCGGCGTCTACGCCCTGGCGGGTGACACCGACGGCATCGACGGCTCGGAAGACAATGCCGGCGCGATCATGACGCCCACCAGCTACGCCCGCGCCGAAGCCCTGGGCTTGAGCGCCAGTGACGAGCTGGACAACAACAATGGTTACGGTTACTTCGCGGCCCTCGACGGCTTGATCATCACCGAGCCGACCCGCACCAACGTCAACGATTTCCGCGCCATTCTGATTCTTGAAAGCCCTGAAAGAGAGTCCCCTGAACATGACGCCTGACAAGAAGGTCAAGATCCTCGCCACGCTGGGCCCGGCCACCGACAGCATCGACGACATCCGCGAGCTGGTGGAAGCCGGGGTGAATATCTTTCGCCTGAACTTCAGCCATGGCGATCATGCCGACCACGCCCAACGCTACCAGTGGATTCGCCAGGTGGAGCGCCAGCTCAATTATCCCCTCGGCATCCTGATGGACCTGCAAGGGCCGAAGCTGCGGGTGGGGCGTTTTGCCGAAGGAAAAGTGCAACTGATTCGCGGCCAGGCCCTGCGCCTGGACCTGGACCCGACACCCGGTGACCAGCGGCGGGTCAACCTGCCCCACCCGGAAATCATCGCGGCCCTGCAGCCCGGCATGGACCTGCTGCTGGACGACGGCAAGCTGCGCCTGCGGGTGATCACCAAGCACGCCGATGCCATCGACACCACCGTGCTCAATGGCGGTGAACTGTCGGACCGCAAAGGCGTGAACGTACCCCAGGCATTGCTGGAGCTCAGCCCGCTGACCGCCAAGGACCGCCGCGACCTGAGCTTCGGCCTGGAGCTGGGAGTGGACTGGGTGGCGCTGTCGTTTGTGCAACGCCCGGAAGACATCCGTGAAGCCCGCGAGTTGATCGGCGACAAGGCGTTCCTGATGGCCAAGATCGAGAAGCCCTCGGCGGTGCAGCGCCTGCAGGAAATCGCCGAGCTGAGCGACGCGATCATGGTCGCCAGAGGCGACCTGGGGGTGGAAGTGCCGGCGGAAAGCGTGCCGCAAATCCAGAAGGACATCATTGGTGTGTGCCGCCAGTTGGGTAAACCGGTGGTGGTGGCCACGCAGATGCTTGAATCCATGCGCTTCTCCCCGGCGCCGACCCGTGCCGAAGTCACCGACGTGGCCAACGCAGTGGCGGAAGGGGCGGATGCGGTGATGCTGTCGGCGGAAACCGCTTCCGGTGAATACCCGTTGGAGGCCGTGCTGATGATGAGCAAGATCATTCGCCAGGTGGAAAATGGCCCGGATTACCAGACCCAGCTGGACGTCAGCCGGCCCAAGGCGGATGCCACGGTGTCGGACGCCATCAGCTGTGCGATCCGCCGTATCAGCAGCATCCTGCCGGTGGCAGTGCTGGTGAACTACAGCGAGTCGGGCAGCTCCACCTTGCGGGCGGCGCGGGAACGGCCGGCGGTGCCGATTCTGAACCTGACACCGAACCTGTCGACGGCGCGACGCTTGAGCGTGGCGTGGGGCGTGCATTCGGTGGTGAACGATCGGCTGCGGCAGGTGGATGAGGTGTGTTCCACGGCGTTGGAGATTGCCCAGGCACAGGGTATGGCGGAGCGTGGGGATACGTTGGTGATTACTGCTGGGGTGCCATTCGGGCAGCCAGGGTCGACCAATTCGTTGCGGATCGAGACATTGATCTAATCCCCTGTGGCGAGGGAGCTTGCTCCCGCTGGACTGCGCAGCAGGCCCATCTTTTGGGGCCGCTGCGCGCCCCAGCGGGAGCAAGCTCCCTCGCCACAAGATTCGGCGCTTTCCTGCAGATTATTGATCATGCCCAACCAACCCTGCCCCGACTGGGCCGAAGCCCTGCTCAACGGCTTCAGCCAGATATTCCTGCAGCGCCACCCGCTGTGTGGCCTGCTCTGCCTGCTGGCGATCCTGGTCGGCGCCCCGGCCCTGCTCGGCGGCGCGCTGCTGGGCGGTGTCGCCGGCTTGCTGACCGCCCAACGCCGCGGCTATCCCAAGGCCGAACGCCAGGCCGGTCTCTATAGCTACAACGGCGTGCTGCTCGGCTTGCTGATCAGCCAGCACTTCAGCTGGTCGGCACTGCTGCCGCCGTTGATTCTCGCCTGCGGTGGCCTCAGCGCAATCCTCACTCGCCAGTGGCTCAAACGCGCCGCCAACCCCGATGACCTGCCCGCCTACACCGCACCGTTTGTGGTACTCGGCTGGCTGCTGCTGGGCACCACCGCGCCCGCCGCATTTGCCGCCAGCGAACCCCGCACCTTGGCGCTACTCTGCGCGCCGTTCACAGGTCTGGCCCAAGTCATCCTGATGGACCACCCCCTCGCCGGCCTGCTGATCGCCCTCGGTCTTGTAATAGCCAGCCGCCGCGCGGCCTTGTGGGCGCTGACCGGCGCGAGCCTCGGCGTGTTGATCGCCCTGTTGATGGACGAGCCCGCCAGCGCCCTGCTCGGCCTGCACAGCTATAACCCGGCGCTGGCCGCCCTGGCCCTCAGCCAGTATCGTCGCCAACCCTGGCTGCCGCTGATCGGCATCCTGCTGGCGATCATCCTCACGCCCGGCTTCACCGGCCTGAACCTGCCCGCGCTGACCGCGCCGTTTATCCTCGCCACCTGGCTGGTGCGCGCCAGTCAGCGGGTGATGCAGAAAACCTGCATGGACAGCCCCTTCGAATCCCCCTAGGCTTCGCTGATCTTCGATTCAGGCGACTTCCATGGACAGCAACAAGCACTGGCGTGAGCGTCTCTACGTCATGGTTTTCCAAAGTGACACCCCGGCCGGCCGACGCTTCGACAGCACCCTGTTGCTGATCATCCTGGCCAGCCTGGTGATCGTGATCCTCGACAGCATCCAGGCAGTCCACGACAACTACGCCAACGTGCTGGCCTATATCGAGTGGGGCTTCACCATCATCTTCGCCATCGAATACGGCCTGCGGCTGTATTGCTCGCCCAAGCCGTTGCGCTATGCCTTCAGCTTTTATGGGCTGGTGGATTTGCTGGCGATCGTTCCCGGGATCCTCGCGCTGTACTACAGCGACGCGCAGTACCTGCTGATTATCCGAATCATCCGGATGCTGCGGATTTTCCGCGTGCTCAAGCTCGGCCCGTACCTCAAGCAGGCCAACTACCTGATGTCGGCGCTGCGGGGCAGCAAGCAGAAGATCGTGGTGTTCCTGGTCAGCGTCTGCACCCTGGTCACGGTGTTCGGCACCTTGATGTACGTGATCGAAGGCCCGGAGCACGGGTTTACCAGCATTCCCAAGGGCATCTATTGGGCGATCGTCACCCTGACCACCGTGGGCTTTGGCGATATCGTGCCGAAGACTCCGCTGGGCCAGGTGATTTCGTCGCTGGTGATGATCACCGGTTATTCGATCATCGCGGTGCCCACCGGGATCTTCACCGCCGAACTGGCCAACGCCATGCGCGGTGAGCAATTGCAAACGGATTGCCCGGTGTGCAAGAAAAACAGCCATGAGCCCAATGCAGCGTTTTGCTCACGGTGTGGCAGCGCGCTTTTCAAGAAACTGGAATAAGCAAAGTTCTTTTTAATCTTTAAGCGACTATGCGCCCCCCCGTTATAGTCGCTGGCATATTGCCCCCATGCGTTTCAAAAACCTTCTCGAACAACAAGGAATGAGCAGTGAAAAAACTCGTTAGTGCCTCTCTCCTGGCCGCCGGCCTCGCACTGGCTGGCGTCGTCCAGGCCGCCCCGGTCACCCTGCTCAACGTCTCCTATGACGTGATGCGTGACTTCTACAAGGACTACAACGCCGCCTTCCAGAAGCACTGGGCCGCCGAGCATCCAAACGACAAGCTGACCCTGCAGATGTCCTTCGGTGGTTCGAGCAAACAAGCGCGCTCGGTGATCGACGGCCTGCCGGCTGACGTGATCACCATGAACATGGCCACCGACATCAACGCCCTGGCGGACAACGGCAAACTGGTGCCGGACAACTGGGTTACCCGCCTGCCGAACAACAGTGCGCCGTTCACTTCGGCCACGGTGTTCATCGTGCGCAAAGGCAACCCGAAAGCCCTGAAAGACTGGCCGGACCTGCTCAAGGATGGCGTGCAAGTCATCGTGCCGAACCCGAAGACCTCCGGTAACGGCCGTTACACCTACCTCTCGGCCTGGGGTTATGTGCTGAAAAACGGTGGCGACGAAGAGAAGGCCAAGAAGTTCGTGGGTGACCTGTTCAAGCACGCACCCGTGCTGGACACCGGTGGCCGTGCCGCTACCACCACGTTCATGACCAACCAGATCGGCGACGTGCTGGTGACCTTTGAGAACGAAGCAGAAATGATCGCCCGTGAATTCGGCCGTGATCAGTTCGAAGTGATCTACCCGAGCGTTTCCGCAGAAGCTGAGCCGCCAGTGTCGATCGTCGACAAAGTGGTCGAGAAAAAAGGCACCAAAGTGGCTGCCGAAGAATACCTGAAGTACCTGTGGTCGCCGGAAGGCCAGGAAATTGCCGCCAACAACTACCTGCGTCCACGTGACCCGAAAGTGCTGGCCAAGTACACCGACCGTTTCCCGAAAGTCGACTTCCTGTCGGTAGAGAAGACCTTTGGCGACTGGCGCACCGTGCAGAAGACCCACTTCAATGATGGCGGGGTTTTTGACCAGATCTACTCCGGCCAATAAGCAGTTCTGACTGGAGAAACCCGGTCAAAAATGTGGGAGCGGGCTTGCTCGCGAAGGCGGTGGATCAGTCGGTACATCCGGTGACTGTCACACCGCATTCGCGAGCAAGCCCGCTCCCACATTTGTTTCAGTGTTCAGCCGTTACATCGGCGGTGTCACGCCATCCTTACCCGCAGAAATCGCCTGGGCCGTTACGCTCCCGTCCGCGCCCTTCGCCGCAAACATCACCACCTTCACCCCAGGCTTCAGCAAGCTGCGATCACCCGGCTCCAGGTTGACGATCGGCACATCATCCGGCACCACGATCTTCTGCTCGCCGCCCTTGTACTTGACGGTCAACGTGCGGCCATCGCTCACCACCAGGTCACCCACGGTGCCGTTGGTCATGCTGCTGCCTTCCTTCAGGTCGAACGCACGGTGCCCATCGCCTGTACCGGCCATCGCCGGTGGGAATACATGCACTTCCAGCGCCGTCAGGGTGCCATCCGCGTTGGGCATGGCCGCCGAACCGATGTAACTGCCGGGCTTGATGTCTTCGATTTTTGCCAGGGTGACCGCACGCACCTGCGTGTCCTTGGTCAGGTGCACGGTGACGTCTTCACCGCTGTTGACCTTGACGTGCATCGCGTCGCCGTCCATCGCGGTAATCGCACCCCGCACGCCGACACGCGGGGCATCTGCGGCCTGGGCAACGCCCACGGTCATCAGCGCGGCCAGGCTGGAGGCCAGGAGCATCTTGTTGAATGTCGTCTTCATGGCAGTCGATTTCCTGTTTATGCAGTTGTGACTGAATGTATCATCGACCTTCAGCGCGAAAGTTAACGTTTCAGTCATTAATTCCCGGCATGAGTGTTATCACCACAGACAGGCTACTCGCGCCCGGGGCCAGTCTTTATCCTCGCTCGCCACAATCCTTCGCTTTTATGAGAACGCCATGAACGCCACGCCCCCCGCTACAAGCACGATGACCCGAGGCATGGTGATGCTGTTTGCGTTCTGTTGCGGCGCCATCGTCGCCAACATCTACTACGCGCAACCGATCATCGAGCTGATCGCCCCGGACATCGGCCTCACGCCGGCCATGGCCAGCCTGATCGTGTCCCTGACCCAGATCGGCTATGCCCTGGGCCTGTTCTTCCTGGTGCCGTTGGGCGACCTGCTGGAAAACCGCCGGCTGATGATCATCACCACCGTGGTGGCCATCGCCAGCCTGCTGGGTGCGGCGTTCACCGAACAGCCGAACCTGTTCCTGCTGGTGTCGCTGCTGATCGGCTTCAGCTCGGTGTCGGTACAGATCCTGATTCCGCTGGCGGCGCACCTGGCGCCGGCTGAATCCCGTGGCCGGGTGGTCGGAAGCATCATGGGCGGCTTGCTGCTGGGTATCCTGCTGGCGCGACCGGTGTCCAGCGTGGTGGCCGACCACTTCGGCTGGCGCGCCATGTTCATGGCCGCCGCGGCACTGATGGCGTTTATCAGCGTGGTGCTGATGCTGACCATCCCCAAGCGCCAACCGGATCACGCGGCCAGCTATGGCCAGTTGCTCGCCTCGCTGGGCACCTTGCTGCGCCGCCAGCCGGTGCTGCGCCAGCGCGCGTTTTACCAGGGCTGCATGTTCGCCACCTTCAGCCTGTTCTGGACCGCCGCCCCGCTGGAACTGTCACGCAACCACGGCCTGAGCCAAAGCCAGATCGCCCTGTTTGCCCTGGTCGGTGCCCTGGGCGCCATCGCCGCACCCATCGCCGGGCGCCTGGCGGACGCCGGCCACACCCACCGCGCTTCGCTGCTGGCGATGCTGTTTGCCGCACTGAGCTTCCTGCCGGCCTTCGTGCACCCGCTGTACAGCGTGATCGGCCTGGCGGTGACCGGCGTGGTCCTGGACTTCTGCGTGCAGATGAACATGGTCCTTGGCCAGCGCGCCATCTACGCCCTCGACGCCAACAGCCGTAGCCGACTGAACGCGCTGTACATGACCAGCATCTTCATCGGCGGCGCCTTCGGCTCGGCGATTGCCAGCAGCGTGTACGAACACGGCGGCTGGCTGGGGGTGATGCTGGTGGGCAGCGCATTCCCGCTGGTGGCGTTGCTGCGCTTCTTGAGCGCCTCGCGGCAAGGGGCGGTGGCGACTGCCTAGTCAAACTTACAACCGCACCAACTTCTCCAAAGCCGCATCCGCCAGAAATGACGAGCGGCTTTTCACTTTGTGCTCACGCACATACCGGTCGATACGCTGGATCACATAGCCGGGCAAGGTGACATTGACCTTCTCGGTCTTGCCCAGATACGGCGAGATGTCGAGCTCCAACATCCCCCAGCCCATCCCGGCGTATTCCTCATTATCGTGGTGGGCGGCCACCGACGTTGGCATCGGAATCACCCGACCCTCTGCCGCGATCTCCTGCAACAAGATATGCGCCACTTCAACCGCTGCGTTGTAAGCCTCTTCAAAACTATCCCCGGCGGTTACAGCACCTGGAATATCGGGGATCTGAATACCGGTGGCGACAAAATCATCACCCCATTCGATACAGATTGGGTATTGCATGGAACATCTCCTTAAATCGTCCTAAAACGAAAACAGCCCGGCGCGCTTCCTGATACTTCGCACGGTGCCCTGGGGCAGATCCTTCTTGGGATGGGGCACCGGTATCGTGTACGGGTTATAGCGGTGGGTGAAAATATGATGGCTGCCTGTCACCCGATCCAGCACCCAACCCGCCTCTTGCAGCTCTTTGATCAATAGCCTGCTTTGCACCACAGCCTCCTTGCTCCGGCCTGAATAAAAGTAACTCTAGAGTTACCTTTACTCAAGCACAGAATCAGCCGGGCTGACTGACGGCTGTTTTACCGGATGTTGGAAAACCTATAAATTTATTCCCTTAAGGCATAAATCATATGTCAACCAACCGCCTTCTACCCTTACCCAAAAGGCGCCATGATTCCCGAAACGCCCCCCCCAAAAGGACACCCGATGGACCGCCTCACCGCCATGGAAACCTTCGTCCACGTCGTCGAGACCGGCTCGTTTTCCGCGGCTGCAAAACGCTTGGGGATTGGCCAGCCCGCCGTCTCCAAGGGCGTTGCGCAGCTGGAGGCGCGGCTGGCGGTCAGGTTGCTGCTGCGTTCCACCCGGGGCCTGACGCCCACCGAGGCGGGCCTGGCGTTTTTTGAAAAGGCCAAGCGCGCCGTCGACGAAGCCAACGATGCCGACGACACCGCCCGAAGCGCGGGCAATGGCCTGTCGGGCACCTTGCGCGTCAGCGCGGGCGTGACTTTTTGCCGCTTGCAGATCATTCCCAACCTGGGCCCGTTTCTTGAGCAACACCCCGGCCTGAATGTCGACGTCGTACTCGACGACCGCGTGCTCAATCTGGTGGAAGAAGGCATCGACGTTGCGCTGCGCATCGGCAACCTGAGCGACTCCGGCCTGACCGCCCGCAAGATCGGCCAAAGCCCCAGCCGGATTTTCGGCACCCCTGCCTATTTCGAGCGCCATGGCGAACCCCACTCCCCGGAAGACCTCCTGCACCATCAGGCGGTGATCTATAGCTTGAGCGAAAGTACCTGTTGGACGTTCGCTCAAGCTGCCCGGCAATGCCCTGTCGTCGCGCGCGGGCGCCTGCGCGTCACGTCCTCCGAAGGCATTCGCGCCGGCGTGCTGTCTCACCAGGGGGTGGCGATGGCCGCCGATTGGATGTTCATGCCGGAGATCGCCAGTGGCGAGGTCAAGGCCGTGCTGACCGACTGGGAACTGCCGCCCCGGGACTTGTGGGCCGTGTTGCCGACAGGCCGGATGGTCAGCGCCAAGGCCCGGGCGTTTATCGAGTTTATGGAGGGAGTGGTGCGCTGATCCTCAGCTGTCAAAGTGGGGAATACGTCCGTTCAGCGATGGCCAATAACTGAACGCGCGCGGCACCGCCAACACCTCTGGCTGGCGCAGGAGCAAATCCTGGATCGCTTGCGCAGCGATACTCACCGCGATGTTTTGACCGGGGCACTGATGCCTTCCAGCGCCAAAACTGAAGATTCGTCGTTGCTGTCGCTCAAGTAGAAAAACCTCGGGCGCAGGGTTCGCGGCCGCGTCCCGATTGGCCGAGGCCAGCAGCACCAGCACGGTGTCACCCGCCTCCAGAACCCTGTCGCCAATCGTGCAACGCCGGGCCACAAATCGCCGGGTGTTCTGCACCGGAGAATCGTAGCGGGCCACCTCTTCGACCAGCGCGACGGCGAGGGTCGGCGTGCCCTGAATGCGCGCCAGCAGATCGGGAAACCGATGCAGCGTGACCAGGGTGTTGCCAATAAGGCCGGCGCTCGCTTCGCAGGTCTGTGACAGCAGTCCGATCAGATTGGCGGTCAATGCGCCAAGGTTTTCCCAGGTACTGGCTTGGTAGTTGCGAAGGATGTGCGCCCGCAAGGCTGTTTGCTCCAGCACCCCGCTGAACATCTCCCTGAGCCTGCTCGCCCCGGCGTGTGCGTCGTGCAGTTGAACCTCAGTGCTCAGGGGCGAAAGGCAGGCGACAAAATCACGTGTCAGTTGGGCGACTTCCCGCAACTGGTCGCTGCGAAAACCCAGCCCATATGCAACGGCAGACACGGGTAACGTGAACATTAATTCGCTCAGGTCGGCCCCCGGGTGACCGATGCAGGCCTGGACATTCATGACCTCTACCGAGGCCAGCGCCGGTTCGATTACCGCCCTTGGACACCGATGGCCGGCGTCTTCATTCATGCGCATCAACGCCGCAAACACCTGCCCGGCCGCACCTTGCGCAATAGCCGCAGGCACCGGCTCGTGCAACGGACGCACCCGGCAATCGGGATGTGCCAGAACGGCCTCCACTATCCTGGCAGTGCTGGCGACCCATAACCCGAGACCTTCATCGAACAGCAGTCCGCCGTTAAGCCTCAGGCCTGCGTAAAAATCATAGGGATCGTGATGCGTAGCAGCTTCCAGCGGTGTCATTGCGTACTCCCTGTTCTTAAAGAACCGCTACTATCAGCCACCGCCCACCGCAACGATTCGTTCAGGAACGAAATATGAACGCCCATAACGACGACTCCGACCTCTCCCGGGTTGCCGGCGCGATTGCGGAACCGGCCCGCACCAGAATGCTCTGCGCATTGATGGACGGCCACGCGCGCACCAGCACCGAAATGGCAGTCATCGCCGAGGTCAGTGCCTCCACCGCCAGCGCTCATCTGGCACGCCTCAAGGACGATGGGCTGGTGAAGCTGCATACACAGGGCCGGCACCGGTATTACAGCCTCGCGGGCCCTCACGTCGCTCAGGTGATTGAAGCGTTGATGGTGATCAGCAGAAACACCACGACGACGTTCGTATCAACCACGCCCACTCGATTGCAATTCGCCCGGACCTGTTACGACCACATGGCCGGGACGCTGGCGGTGCGTCTGCATGACCATTTCATCGCGTCCGGCTGGATGGTAGGCGACAGTACCTACCAGCTCACCGCAGCAGGTGAAAAGGCCATGACCGAATTGGGTGTGGACGTGCTGACGCTTCGAGCGCAACGGCGTCGTTTTGCGTGTTCGTGCCTGGACTGGAGCATGCGGCGCCCGCATCTGGCCGGCGCGTTGGGGGCCGCTTTGCTGGAAAGCTTCATCCGCCGTAGATGGGTGACCCAGGATTTGGATAGCCGCGCCCTTGGACTCACACCCAAGGGGCAGGAGGAATTGGCCTGCCGGTTTGGATTGACCGCTCAAGAGGGTTTGGCGAGGCGTTGAAACAACTGCATCAGGACGGCCAACATCTTGGCGACCATCTTGTTCAACTGCGTAAGGGTGTCCGTCTTCGGATCGACTGGCGGCGTCGGCGTCGGCGTCGGGGCAGGCAGCACACTGGGCACGGGTTGCACGTCCGGTTTATGGCCGGCCCAGTGCACGTCCCCAGGCTTGATTTCCCCCTTGCTGGTCACCCGCAGATCGGCCGTGCCCTTCCCGGCCAGGTCAATTTCCAGGCTTGCACGGCCGGTGGTGGCGTCATGCTTGAGCACAGCCTCGCCTGCCTGGCCGCTGAACCGATCGGTAAAAACCAGGCCGCTGACACCGGCCTCCTTTAATGCCCCCGAGACATCAATCTTGTCGGTGCCGCTGGTAAAGTCCTCGATCAGGTCAGGGTGCTGTGGCGTGGAATCACTGGCCTTGTCGTAGATAAAAATGTCTGCCCCACCGCCGCCGCGTAACGTATCGGCACCCGCTCCACCCTTGAGCCGATTGCCCGCCTCATTGCCGATCAAGGTGTCGCGACCTGCACCACCCGTTGCATTTTCAACCGTACACCCCTTGGCAATCGAGACATTGCCCTTCAAGCCGCCCACATCAGAGAACGACTCGGCATTGAGGTTAATCTTCTGGTCCTGGGAGAACCCGGAAAAGTCCAACGTATCGTCACCGCCGCCGTCCCATACGCAGAAAATCGGTTTGTCCGTGGCGCTCTTGAGGGTCATCGCTTCGCGCTCGGTATTGGAGTTGAAGCCATAGGTGGTGTCGGTATTGCGGGTTTGATGATTGGCCCCATACAACCGCTGGGCCGCCGCAATGTCATCCATCATGGGTGCAGATGGACTCAACGACTTGAAGTCGTGGCCGGGTTGGTTTTTCTCCGACCAGTAGCTCATGACGCTGCGCGCCTTGGTATCCCCGGTATAGACCGCGCCACTGTTGTAGCTGGAGCCGCCGCCATTGTAGTTACCCGGATGCTGCAGGCCGATGGCGTGACCGATCTCATGCACCGTGGTGACCGAAAAATGACTGCCCAGGGCTGGCGCGCTATTGGTACCCCGGGTGCCGATCGTCGCTGTTGTGGTGGTCGTCCCGCGCGGAAAGGTAGCAACGCCACGGTCACCGCGAGGGTTATTCCTGATGTTCACCGTACCTTCCGTTCCACCTGCCTGCTCCCTGAAGTTGATGTTGGCCACGTCCTGCCAGGACTGTACCGCCTCGCGCACACGTTGCTTCTGCTGCGGGGTGAAACTCGAGTCGACGGTGTACGACAGGTCAACTTTGTTGTCGCCGTTACGGTCTTGAAACCGCATGTTGTCCCGCGTGATGTGCTTGCCGGCCTGATCAGTCGTGTAGGTGGGCTTGCCGGCACCGACACCAAACGGTCCGGGATCAGACTCCGGTAAATAGTAGGTCGAGGGTTTGCCAGCTATCAGCTTAGAACTATTCATGAAAACCGCGCGCTCTTTTTAATTAATGGAAAGCGCCCCCTGAACCCGTTGGCCAGCATACGACCGAACACCAGGGGACCCTGAAACTCACTTGCATTCCAAACAACCCATGACCAAGTAACCCCCCTGCCGGGGAGTAAAAACCAAGGCGCGGACGCCTCTCAAACAGGTTTTTTTATAAATACCAAACCCACTTCAAAAACCCGCACGCGCCCCGGCATTAGATTTTATATCGGACGCTGCACTTCAGTAACAGGCCCTAGTAAATCCGACGGTCTTATCAAGTGAATGCTTTTAACCAGGAAGCTTGTCTCACGGTTGCCTGTGAGGTCTACCGCAACAAAGTAGCGGCCACTGTGGGGATTGAACTTCACCACCGTATCGCCAATACGCCCCGTAAAGGCCTCAACCACCCGCAAGGGTGTATTGACCTCTTTCATCATGGGCACCAGATCAATCTTGTCCCTGCCGCTGACAAAATCCATGATCATGTCCGCGTTGTGATAGGTAGAGTCACTGGCCTTTTCATAACGGAAGGTATTGCTGCCCCCCACGCCCCAAAGGACGTCGGCCCCTACGCCACCGGTCAAGACGTTGCCAACCTGGTTGCCAATCAGCAAGTCGTAGCCTGCGCCCCCTTTGGCATTCTCCACCCTGGAACCCTTGGCTATCGAGACATTATTGTGCAGGCCGCCCACGCTGGAAGCCGCGCCGTCACGCAGATCAATTCTCTGGGCCTGGTTGAACCCGGAGAAATCCAGCGTATCGTTTCCGCCTTTGTCACGTACGATGAACCTTGGCGCACTACTGAGTGAATGCAGACTCATGGAGCGGTTGGCGATATTGGAGTTGAAACCGTAGACCGTGTCTGACGCGTCCGGCCCGGGTGTCAGTCGACCCATTACAGGGTGGGACTTTTTATCGGAATGACGATCGCCCGACCTTTCAGGTGCTACCACGTTTTGTACATAAGAGTTAAAAACAGGAGAAGTAACTATCATGCAACAACTTCCTTAAGGACACAGAATAACAGACCCTCTTTAAATAAGGCCCACCCCCGGCAAACCCTTTTCACCGGGACAACTAAACTGCCACAAGAAAGCGCAACTCACCAAGCCGAGATTATTTCACAAGAAGTATTGAAACATTAAAATTCGCCCATCCAACACGATAGGAGAAGTTGATTGTAGGAACTATTAAGCAGCCAAATTTTTCGCCACCGATGTTGTAAACTTCATCAGCAAGACTTGAAACTTTCCTACCCTTGATTAAATCTTTCACCTACAACCAAGGTTCTGACACGCGCTAATCAATTAAAAGATTTCTCGCGCAAGGGCTTAAATCACCCGCCCATCCCAGCCCACCGTCACATGCCGCGGCAGCTCCCGCCGATGCTGCAACAACCACGCATCCAGCGTATGCCCCACATGGGTCAGCACCCCCAACTGCGCACCCACCTCTTCAATACATTGCAACGCCAGCGTCAGGTCATTGTGATTGCGCGGTGCCTGCGGTTGCGGCGGCATGGAGCAATCGAGTACCAGCACATCCAGCGGCTCGCGTTGCAGCCAATCGCGGGTGGCGGGTGGCAGGCCGACGGTGTCGGTAAGGTAGGCAATGCGCCGCCCTTCACCTTCCAGCAAATACCCCAGGGTGGGCTTGGAATGCAGCAGCGGTAACGCGGTGACGCTCAGTTCACCCAACCGGCGGGTTTCAAACTCGGCAAACGGCTGGCTGAAATCGAGGATGCCGGGGTGCTTGTACAGGTCGGACAACCCTTCCGGATCCACCGGCCCATGCACCGGAATCACCAACCCTTGCCCCCAACGCAAATGCAGCAGGCCTTGGGCGTGATCGGCGTGGTAGTGGGTCTGGAGAATCCCGTTGAAGCTGCGCGGCGGGAAGCGCTCAGTGAGGTCGGGCAACCCGCTGTCGATCAACCAGCGCTGGCCGCCACACTCGATCAATGCGCTGCATGGGCGGCGGCGCAGGCTCTGGTCATGGCGGGCCAGGCCACAGGCGGCGCACTCACAGCCATACACCGGGACTTGCCGCGCATCGCCGGTGCCCAGCAGTGTCAGGCGCATGCGGGTTGCCCGTCGAGGCAGCCCAGCAAGCGCTCGACCGTGTGTTCCAGGTGGCCGGAATTGTCGAGCAGGAACACATCTGCAGCAGCGCTCAAACCCTCGGCGAATCGCGCATTGCGCGCCAGGCGCAGATCAATATCCGCCAGGGATTCGCGCCCCCGCGCCAGCAAGCGCTGGCGCAACACCCCTTGGTCTACCGTCAGCAGCACCACCAGCAGGTTCGGGTAACGCAGCCGGGTTTGCGCCAGATGGCCGCGGGAGCCGTTGACCAGCACATCGTGCCCCGCCGCCAGCCACTCATCGATTTCCCGTGGGATGCCATAGGACAACCCGTTGGCGTGCCAGCTGAGGGCAAATGCGCCCTCGGCCTCCATTGCGGCAAACTGCGCCGGGCTCACACCCTGCGCCGCTTCGCCCACCGCTTCCGCCGAGCGGGTGATGACCCGCCGCACAATGCGGCAGCCACGCTCGGCCAGACGCGGTCGTGCGGCATCCAGCAGGCTGTCCTTGCCCGAACCCGATGGTCCGATGAGATAGATCAACCTGCCTGCCATCAAAACACCCTCTTCGCTTGTCGCCACACTTGTTGGACCACGGGCAGTCCGTCGCGGCTCCTGGCTTGCACCAGGTCGGCCCGCAGACCCGTGGCGATTTCGCCGCGATCGCTGAGGCCCGCCGCGTGCGCGGGCGCCAGGCTGATCATCCTGATCGCCCGCGACAGATCGCCGCCATCCTGTTGATCGGCCAGCACGAACGCCGCCTGCAACAGGCTGGCCGGGTAGTAGTCACTGGAAAGTATATCCAGCAATCCTTCGGCGGCCAGGCCGGCGGCGGCCACATTACCCGAGTGGGACCCGCCACGCACCACGTTCGGCGCGCCCATCAGAACTTTCATGTTCAGTTGCCGGCAGCCACGCGCCGCTTCCAGGGTGGTGGGGAATTCGGCGATGGTCATGCCATAGCGCGCCGACTCCTCCACATGCGCCAACGTCGCATCGTCATGGCTGGCCACCGACAGGCCGCGTTCCAGGCAATGCTCGACGATCGCGGCGCGGTAGCGGTCGCTGTACTCCCTGGAGTTGGCCATTTGCAGCTTGATGAACGCGTCCATGGTCTCGTCGTTCAGGTGGTACTTGCCCATGTAGTACTCACGGTACTTGGATTCAAGCACGAACTGGCGCTGGCCCGGCGAGTGGTCCATCACTGACACCAACTGCACCAACGGGTTTTCCACCAGGTCGCGGAACACGCTCAGGGTGTCGGGGTGGCACAGCTCGCAGCGCAGGTGCAGGTGGTGTTCGGCGCGGGTCAGGCCGGCGCTTTCTGCTGCCGCGATGGCATTGAGCATCGCCGGCAGTTTCTGCATGCGGTTGCCCTTGGGGTTCACGTCGCCGATGGACACCGCGTCGAACACCGTGGTGATGCCGGCCGCGATGATCTGCGCATCATGGCTGAGCACCGCCGAGGTCGACGGCCAGTCCACGCCGGGGCGCGGGGTCATGTGTTTTTCCAGGTTGTCGGTGTGCAGTTCCACCAGGCCCGGCAACAGGAAATCCCCGTCAAGGTCCTGGGCCTGGGGCAGTTGGCTGCGGCCTTCGGCGATGTCGACGATCAGCCCGTCACGCAGCACGACGCTGCCAAGGAACATACGGTCAGCCGTCACCAGCCGGGCATTACTGAGGATCTGTTCAGCGGGCATGGGCGTATTCCTCTTGGGCAACAGGCGCGGGGGTCATGTCGAAATGGCGGTCGGCGACCGCTTCACGGGCGGCACGGTCGTGGAAGATGCCGATCAAGGCCGCGCCAGCAGCCTTGGCTTCGTTCATCAGTTCCAGCACCACCTGGCGGTTGCTGTCGTCGAGGGACGCGGTGGGTTCGTCCAGCAGCATCACCGGCCAATCCACCATGAAGCCGCGGGCGATGTTGACCCGCTGTTGCTCGCCGCCGGAGAACGTACCGGGTGCCAGCTGCCACAGGCGTTGCGGGATATTCAGGCGGGTCAGCAGATGCTCGGCGCGCGACTGTGCATTGGCCTTCGACCAGCCACGGGCCAGGGCCGGTTCCATCACCACATCCAGGCAGGCCACACGCGGAATTACCCGCAGAAACTGGCTGACGTAGCCCAGGGTCTGCTGGCGCACTTGCAACACCTCCCGAGGCTCGGCACCGACCAGCTCCAGCCATTCGCCGAGATGCTGTACCCGAATGCTGCCACCCGCCGGCAGATAGTTACCGTACAAGGTGCGCAGCAACGTACTTTTACCGGCGCCGGACTGGCCATGCAGCACCAGACATTCACCGCCTTTCACGCTGAACTCCACCCCGCGCAGCACGTTCAGCACCACGCCGTTCTGCTGGTGCAAGGTGAAGGTTTTCGAGAGGTCACGGACCTCGATCAAGGCATTCATCATGGCTGCAATACCGAAGACACCAGCAGTTGAGAGTAAGGGTGCTGTGGATCGTCGAGGATCTGGTCCGTCAGCCCGGTTTCCACCACGCGGGAACGGCGCATCACCATCAGGCGGTCGGCCAGCAGGCGCGCCACGGCGAGGTCGTGGGTCACGATCACCACCGCCAGATCCAGCTCGCGAACGAGGCCGCGCAGCAGGTCGAGCAAGCGCGCCTGTACCGACACGTCCAGGCCGCCGGTGGGTTCGTCCATAAACACAAGGCGTGGACTGGAGACCAGGTTGCGGGCGATTTGCAGGCGCTGCTGCATGCCGCCGGAAAAGGTCCGGGGCAAGTCGTCGATGCGCTGCGGGTCGATTTCTACCTGGCCCAGCCAGTCGAGGCCGGCGCCACGCAGTTGCTCATAGTTGCGCACGCCCTGGGCCATCAGGCGCTCGCCGATATTGGCGCCGGCAGACACGCCCATGCGCAAACCGTCCCGAGGGTTTTGCTCGACAAAGCCCCATTCGGTGCGCAGCAAGGTGCGACGTTCGGCTTCGCTGGCGCTGTACAGATCCAGCCATTCACCGTCCTTGCCGCGATAGCCGATGTGGCCGGCCTGCGGTGGCAGACGCCCGCTGAGCAGCGAGAGCAAGGTGGACTTGCCTGAGCCCGACTCACCAACAATCCCCAACACTTCACCGGGGTACAAATCGAAGCTGACGTCCTGGCAGCCCTTCTCTTCCCCGTACAACAACGACAGGTCACGCACTTGCAAAAGAGGCTGGCTCACTGGTTGTTCTCCTTGACCCGTTGGGCGCAGTACCAGGTGTCGGAACACACAAAACTCTGGGTACCGGCATCGTCCAGAATCAGCTCATCGAGGAACGATTCATGGCTGCCGCAGATCGCGCAGGTGTGTTCCCACTTCTGCACTTCGAACGGATGGTCTTCAAAGTCGAGGCTGGTGACCTGGGTGTACGGCGGCACCGCGTACAGGCGCTTTTCGCGACCGGCACCGAACAGCATCAGCGCCGGGCTCATGTCGAGTTTCGGGTTGTCGAATTTCGGGATTGGCGAGGGGTCCATCACGTAGCGCTCATCCACCATCACCGGGTAGGCGTAGCTGGTGGCGATATGGCCGAAGGTGGCGATGTCCTCGTAGAGCTTTACGTGCATCACCCCGTAGTCATTCAGGGCGTGCATGGTGCGGGTCTCGGTTTCCGACGGTTCGATAAAACGCAGCGGCTCCGGGATCGGCACCTGGTAGACCATGATCTGATTGGCCTGCAACGGAGTTTCCGGGATGCGGTGGCGGGTCTGGATCACCGTGGCGTCCGGGGTGCTTTCGGTGGTGGCGACGCCCGCGGTGCGCGCAAAAAAACGCCGGATTGACACGGCGTTGGTGGTGTCGTCGGCGCCCTGGTCGATCACCTTGAGCACGTCGTCAGCCCCCAGGATCGCGGCGGTCAGTTGCATGCCGCCGGTGCCCCAACCGTAAGGCAGCGGCATCTCGCGGCCACCGAACGGCACCTGGTAACCGGGGATCGCCACGGCCTTGAGCAAGGCGCGGCGGATCATGCGTTTGGTCTGCTCGTCGAGGTAGGCGAAGTTGTACGCCGGGTCACGCGCAGGCGCTTGAGTCAGGTCATTCATGGCGGGTGCCCTCGGCCGGTTGGCGCAGTTTGCGGATCAGTTCCAGCTCGGACTGGAAGTCCACGTAGTGAGGCAATTTGAGGTGGGAAACGAAGCCCGCCGCCTCGACGTTGTCGCAGTGGGACAGCACGAATTCTTCCTGCTGGGCCGGCGAGACGATCTCTTCGTTGAACTCATTGGCCCGCAGCGAGCGGTCCACCAGGGCCATGCCCATCGCCTTGCGTTCGGCATGCCCGAATGCCAGGCCGTAGCCCCGGGTGAACTGCGCCAGCTCGGTGGCCGAGCCGACGAACTGGTTGACCATCTCGCACTCGGTGACTTCGATGCTGCCCAGGCAAATCGGGAAACCCAGCTCTTCCGGGTCGATCCACACCTCCACATCGCCGATGCGAATCTCGCCGGCGAACGGGTGGTTGCGGCCGTAACCACGTTGGGTCGAGTAACCCAGTGCCAGCAGGAAACCTTCGTCGCCACGGGCCAGGGCTTGCAGGCGCTGGGCGCGGTTGGCCGGGTATTCCAGCGGGTCGCGGGTGATGTCGGCGACGCTGCCGGTGTCGTCGGATTCGTTCTTGATCAGCCCTTCCTTGGCCAGCAGGCCGAGTACCCGAGGGCACGCTTCCAGAGTGGCATCCGGCGTGGTTTGCGGGCCCGGGTATTCACCTTCGGCCAGCAGCGCAAAGTCCAGCAGGCGGTGGGTGTAATCGAAGGTCGGGCCCAGCAGTTGCCCGCCCGGCACGTCCTTGAAAGTCGCCGACAAACGCCGGCTCAGTGACATCTGCACGGTATCGATCGGCAGGCTCGGGCTGAAGCGCGGCAACGTGGTGCGGTAGGCCCGCAGCAGGAAGATCGCTTCCACCAGATCCCCCGCCGCTTGCTTGACCGCCAGTGCGGCCAGCTCCGTGTCGTACAGCGAGCCTTCGCTCATCACTCGCGCGACCGCCAGCGGCAGTTGCTCGCGGATCTGCTCCACGCTCAGTTCCGCAATGGAAGTATCGCCCCGGCGTTTTTTCGCCAGCAGGCGGTGGGCATTGTCGATGGCCTGTTCGCCACCCTTGACGGCTACGTACATCAGGCATGCTCCTGTGCAATTCGGGTGCTGCGTGGCAGGCCGATCAGGTGATGGCCGGCGGCGAACAACACGTCCAGGCCACGGGGAAAGGTTTCCCGGCGTTGGCGTTCCAGCCAGAACGCCTGGGGTACGGGCAGGTTGACCTGACGCTGGGTCTTGATCCCCGGACCGCGCCAGTTCAAGGCGCGACCGGCTTCCAGGTCGGTCAACTGGACCAGCAAGGTGCAGGATTGATCCGGGTAGCGGTCATTGCCGTGGTCGAAGCCGCTGAGGTCGAGCAAGTCCTGTTCACCGAGCAAGGCGAACGCGGCCTCTTTCCGGTTGGCGGTCAGCGGGCAGCCGCAGTGGAAGGCCAGGTTGGCGCGGATCAGCGGCGTGTCGAAGCACGGCGCCAGCCAGAGCGGGGTGTCCATATCCAGCAGCGCCAGGCACAGCGCATAGGTAGCCGGCGCCAGGCCTTCAAGGCTGGGGGCCGCGGGCAAGGACTGGATCAGGCCGGGCTCGGCGAGCGCCTTGAGGGCCCCGCGAAAACCGCGCTGGGCGTCCAGCACCGGGTCTACAAAGGCCGGTTGCAAGCGTTGGGCATTCATCAGTTTTCTCCTCGAACCAGGGTGAAGAACTCGACCTTGGTGGCGGCGGTGTCGGCCTCTTTTTGCGCCCGGCGCTCGGCCTGGGCGTTGGCCAGTGCGCCGATCAGGTCGCTGAGCCAGGGGCTCGGGTGTGCACCCTGCAAATGCGCATCCGCCAGGGCCGCCAGTTCGGCGTGGACCTTGTCGCGCCCGGCCAGGTAGCTGTAGCCGGTGCGCCCGTCTGCCAGGCGCACCACGCAGCGGGTCACGCTCATTTCGCCGAGGTTGAACGGCGCGCCATTGCCGCCCATGCGGCCACGCACCAGGGTCATGCCGATTTCCGGGGCGCGGATCAGTTGGTAATCCACGTCGCGCAGGGCGTCTTCATGGGGCAGCAATTCACTGCGAAAGGCGCGGGCGAGCACGCCGATCCAGTGTTGACGCGGGGACAGGTTCATCGGGGTCTCCATCAGGTCACCACTTGGTACTGGAAGCGATCCGAACGGCTGGTGGACTGCGCCAGCTCCACCGGGCGGCCGTCGCGATCGCGGGAAAGGGTGAATACAGTGAGCGCCGGCAAGTGCCGGGGCATCATCAGCAGTGCGGCTTCGTCGCGGTTGGGCAAACGCGCGCCGATCAGGCTTTGGGTGCGGGTCAACGGCATGTCGCGCTCACGCAGGTAGTGGCGCAGCGAGCCGCCGTTGTAGTCCGCCAGCAGCGGCGCATGGCTGGCGCAGTAACGGTGGCGGATCAGGCTGACCGGCTGGTGGTCGAGCTTGCGCAGGGTTTGCAACTCGATCATCGGCGCCATCTCGGCGATGCCCAGTTGCTGGGCCTCTTCACGGCTGGCAAAGCAGTAGCGGCGCTTGAGCAGCATCGCTTCCACGCCCACGCCTTGGGCCGACAAGGACTGGCTGTAGGAGGTCTCGGCGCCCATCGGGTAAATCAGCGGGCGGTCCAGCACCTGGGTGCCCTTGCCCTGGCGGCGCAACAGGCTGCCTTCGAACACCAACTCGTCGATGGCGCGGCGCAGGGTGTGGCGGTTGACGCCGAAGCGTTCAGCCAGTTGCACCTCGCCCGGCAGGAATTCACCGGCCTGGTAGCTGCTCAGTTCGCGGCGCAGGATGTCAGCGAGTTCGCGGTACACCGGCTCATCTTGTCTAGACAACTGCATGCTTAAAAAAAAGCGCCCAGGGGCACCCCTCCGTCGTCAGATGAACTGCTTGCGCAGGCGTTGGGACAGCACGTCGATACAGCTCACCACCACGATGATCACCAGCAGCACTGCGCAGGTCTGCACGAACTGGAACGCGCGGATGTTCTCCCAGAGGATCACGCCGATCCCGCCGGCACCGACCATCCCCACCACCGTCGCCGAACGCACGTTGGCCTCGAAGCGGTAGAGCGCGTAGGACACCCACAGCGGCATCACTTGCGGGATCACGCCGTAGATCACCTCTTGCAGGGCACTGGCACCGGTGGCTCGCACACCTTCAACGGGGCCCGGGTCGATGGCTTCGACGGCTTCGGCAAACAGCTTGGCGAGGACCCCGGTGGTACTGATCCACAAGGCCAGGACACCGGCAAAAGGACCGAGGCCGACGGCGACCACGAACAACATCGCGAACACCATTTCGTTGATCGAACGGAAGGCATCCATCACCCGGCGCAGCGGCTGGTGAATCCACCACGGCGTGATGTTGTCGGCGCACAGGATGCCCAGGGGCACCGAGCAGACGATCGCCAGCACCGTGCCCCAGAGGGCGATTTGCACGGTGACGATCATCTCCTTGAGGTAGGAGCGCCATTCGTGGAAGTCCGGCGGGAAGAAGTCGGCGGCGAAGGTCGCCATGTTTCCGGAATCGCGGTACAGCGCCAGCGGGTTCATCTCGGCGCCGTGCCAGGCCCAGGCCAGCAGGATCAGGAACAGGCCCCAGCCCAGGTATTGCGGCCAAGTCCTTTTGCCCACTGCTTCAGCATGCAAGGTAGTCATGGGTCACTCTCGGTGTAGGGTTGGAACTGGGCTTAATGTGGGAGCGGGCTTGCTCGCGAATGCGGTGACTCAGTCGCCGGATGCGTTGAATGACACACCGTATTCGCGAGCAAGCCCGCTCCCACATGAACCCGATTCCTACAGGGGGTTAGCCGTTGGCTGCGGTCTTCTTGTCTAGTTCGGTGATGCGCTCTTGCAGCTTGGCCAGGTCGGCGTCGATGTCGGCGAGCTTCCTGGCCTTGTCAGCCGCTTCCAGCTTGTCGTCGGCGCTGATGGTGGTGCGCTGCTTGAACAGCTCCAGTTGGCGGATCGGCAACAGCTGGTCGTCGCTGGACTTGAGGAACTTGCCCAGTTGCATGTTCTTCAGCACGGCCTTCTCTTCGTCGGTGTCACCGTAGTTGGCGAAGAAGTCGCGGATCTTGGTCTTCTCGCTGTCGCTCAGGGCCTTGCTCCACACCATCGGGTCGGCCGGGATCAGCGGCGACTTCCAGATCACCTTGAGCATGGCGGCCTTGTCCGGCTGGGTGACTTCCAGGCGATCCCAGCTTTCGGTGTTGAAGGTGGCGACGTCCAACTGCCCCTTGGCCACGCTCAATGCGTTGACTTCATGGCTGGAGTTGAGGGTGCGCTTGAAGGCGGTGGCGGCGTCGACGTGGTTCTTGGCGAACACGTAGTAGCCAGGCACCAGGTAGCCCGAAGTGGAGTTCGGGTCACCGTTGCCGAAGGTCAGGTTCTTGGCGTTCTTGAGCATGTCATCGACGTTGTTGATCGGGCTGTCCTTGCGCACGATCAGCACGCTCCAGTAACCGGCAGCCCCGTTGGCGGCGGCGGTCTGGGCGAAGATTTCGCCGTTGGAACGGTCTACCGCTTCCATCGCGGCCTTGTTGCCCAGCCAGGCCACGTCGACTTTGTTGAAGCGCATGCCCTGGATCAGGCCGGCGTAGTCGGAGGCGAAGGTGGCGTTGATGGTGAGGCCGGTCTTCTTGTGCATGTCATCCAGGAAGGGCTGCCAGATGCTCTTGAGGTTCTGCGAAGACTCGGTGGACATGATGCCGAAATTGATCGCCTTGTCGGCGGCCTGGGCAGTGCCCATGGCCACGCTGGCAAGCAGCACGGCAGACAGAAACACATGACCGATACGGTTCAACATGGAGAGGATTCCTGTGGGTCGTTAGTAAGGTTTCAAGCGCGGGCCAGGGCCAACCGTGCGGGGACGACGGGTGTGCGGGTCTGGTCGGAAAACATCAGGCTGGTGTCCACATCGGCACCGTACAAATCGTTGAGGAACTGGCTGCTCAGCTCGCTGGCCTGGCCATCGAAGTGAATCCGCCCGCCCTTGAGCGCCACGGCTCGGGGGCAATAACGCATGGCGTAATCGACCTGGTGCAGGGTGACCACCACGGTCTTGCCGTCGCGGCCGTTGATGTCGGCGAGGATCTCCATGACCTTGCGCGCCGACTCCGGGTCCAGGGAGGCGATGGGTTCATCCGCCAGGATCACTTCGGCGCGTTGCGTCAAAGCGCGGGCGATTGCCACGCGTTGCTGCTGGCCGCCGGACAAGGTGGAGGCGCGCTGGCTGGCCAGGTCTGCCAGGCCGACGCGGGCCAGGGATTCCATGGCGAACTGTTTTTCCTCGGCATTGAACAAACCGAGGTTGCCGCGCCAGCGCGGCATGCGGCCCAGGCAACCTAGCAGTACGTTGTCGAGCACGCTCAGGCGGTTGACCAGGTTGAACTGCTGGAAGATGTAGCCGATGTCGGCGCGCAGGCGCCGCACCTTGCCATTCAACCGCCCGCTGGCCTGCACTTCCCGGCCCAGCACCTTGACGCTGCCGCCGTTGCTCTTGTCGCAACAGGCCAGGCCCGCGAGGTGGCGCAGCAAGGTGGACTTGCCGGAGCCGGAAGCGCCAATCAGCGCGACCATCTCACCGGTGGCAACGGTGAGCTCGAGGTCGACCAGCGCGGATTTCTTCGCAAAGGTCTTGTTCAGATGATCGACATGGATAGCTGGAGTCATGGGCTTCTCTGTCTGGTTGAACAGCCATCCGTGGCTGCGTTTGAGTTCAAACGACAGTAGGCGCGGGCTGTGTCAGCCCTATGACTTGCACATGACTGGAGTAAAACCGTTTGATGAAGGTTTGATGAAAGGTTGGAAGTAGCTGTAGGACGTTGATCGTTCCCACGCTCTGCGTGGGAATGCCGCCTCGGACGCTCTGCGTCCATTGAAGTCTTGCGCAGTGGTGACGCGGAGCGTCACGGGATGCATTCCCACGCAGAGCGTGGGAACGATCCACTACCTAACCTGTGGCGAGGGAGCTTGCTCCCTCGCCACAAGGTCTTCGCCCGGCATTGGAAATGTGCCGGACTGTGGTGCAATAGCTGGCCGCCAATATGTGCAAAAGGACAACGTGATGGGAAAAGACAAGGCATGTCCGGTCATCCTGCGAACCCGCCAATCCCTGGAAATCCTCGCCTTCAAACACCCACTTGCAGGTCTTCAACTGGTCAAGGGCAGCTTGGAGCCTGGCGAAAGTACCGAGGCTGCGGCAGTTAGAGAGTTGCTTGAAGAGGCCGGGATAACCGGCAAGGTGATACGTGACCTGGGCACTTGGCACTCAGCGTCCACGGGGCATACATGGGCCTTTCATCAATGCCTGATCCCTGAAGACCTGCCAGATACCTGGACCCATTTTGCAGAGGATGATGGCGGCCACGAGTTCCAGTTCTTCTGGCACCCGCTGGCGAGCGAACCGTCAGAAGAGTGGCATCCGGTGTTTAAAGATGCCCTGGAGTTTCTAAAGCCGCGCCTTGCCGAAGTATCGCTTCAGGAATAATCAAGATCCCGGTAGATCGGTGATTTTTCCTACGATCTCTATGGCTTGCAGCAGCCTTAACTCGCCGCTAGCCTCTCCAAGTCGCTGCTCATCAGCGATCGGGTTTGGTCGCCCGGGTTAGAATGGCGCACAGTGCCGCGCAAGCGGCATTATCGTGTTCGCATTATGGCGAGCTGTGCGTGGGAGGGCCCTGGCCCTGCCGGGTTTCCATTCCCTGGTCGACCAACCTGCGTACAGCTCGCCACCCACCTGCTTGGTCGCAGATGTGGTGAGCTCCCACTGAATGGAGAGTCATTGCATGTACAAGGTCACGCCCAATCCGCCAGAAACGTCTGGCTCCAAGTCTGAAAAAAACAAGCTTCAGGACGCTGCCCAGCGGGCCATCGATCACTACCTGAAACCCGCCGAAACCAAAGCGTCCACCAATGAAAAAAACCACTTCAGTCTGTTCACCGTATCAGCCAACGTTGAAACGGAAGCACTGCTGAGCAACGCCTACGAAACACTCCAGTCTGCCAATGCAATGGCGTTGGACCTTTCCGAAAACATTGATGGCAAAGACCGCAGCCTGGTATTGGCGATGCAACAACTGCTGGAGTTGGGATTGTTGTTGGTGGATAGAGCGCTGGATCGAGAGTGCCCGGTGGCCTGATCAAAACCGAAATCCAACTGGCAACATAAATCCAATGTGGGAGCGGGCTTGCTCGCGAATGCAGAGGGTCAGTCAATACATCGGGTGACTGATCCACCGCTTTCGCGAGCAAGCCCGCTCCCACATTTTGATTTTCATCAGGTTCAAACTGCCCGGTGTTATTGAGCGATGCGGGCGCGCAATCGCGGCATCACAAAATCCAGAAACGCCCGCAGCTTCAGCGGCAACGGCGACTGCCCTTTGTGCACCAGGCTAATGGGCAGCGGCGCCGACTCGAACGCCTCAAGCATCACCGCCAACGCCTCCTCCCGCACCGCATCCGCCACTTGATACGAGAGTACCCGAATCACCCCAACCCCCAACGTCGCCGCCGCAATCGCCGCTTCTGCGGTGTTCACCGACAACCGCGAATGCACCGGTACCGAGAGCCCGGTTTTACCCGCGCCAAATCCCCACGCCCCTTGGGACGCCAGCACTTCGAAGGTGATGCAGTCATGTGCCGCCAAGTCCCGGGGTTCGGCCGGTACACCGCGAGCGGCCAGGTATGCCGGGCTGGCGCACACCACCCGCCGCACCGTGCCCACCTGCATGGCCTTGAGCGAGCTGTCGGGCAACTCGCCAATGCGCACCGCGACGTCGCAGTGTTCTTCCATCAGGTGCACGACGCGGTCGGTGAGGATCAGGTTGATGTCGATCTCCGGGTACTGCGCGAGGAATTCCGCCACCACCGGCACGATGTGCAGCCGCCCGAAGACCACTGGCGCGGTAACGACCAGTTCGCCCCGGGGCTGGGAATATTCGCCAGTGGCCGCGCGCTCGGCCTCGCTGATGTCTTCAAGAATGCGCCGGCACGCGTCGAGGTAAGAGGCGCCGGCATCGGTCAACGACAGCTGGCGCGTGGTGCGGTGCAGCAGGCGGGTTTTCAGGTGCGTCTCAAGTTCAGCCACCTTGCGGCTGACGCTGGCCAGCGGCATGTCGAGGCGCCGCGCCGCAGCGGTCAGGCTGCCTGCATCAACCACGGCAACGAAGATGGACATGGATTCAAGACGGTTCATGGCAACCTATCAAATTCTGGAAGGATGATTCCAAATCCTAGGGGATTATCCTGCCAAGCGCGAGTGCGTAACGTTGGCCACTCATCTCCTTCCCGGAGATCTGCATTGAAGGAGAGCGCCGTGAGTGGCCTGCCGATGACATCCCAACCTTCCACAGCGCCTGCGGTCGCGCCGCGCGGCAAGATCATCATGATGGCGGTGATCGCCGGCGCGGTGATTACCAATATTTACTGCACCCAGCCGATCCTGCCGCTGATCGCTTCGGACATGGGCGTGGACGTGACCACCGTGGATCTGGTGGCCGGTTCCGCCCTGCTGGGTTTTGCTACCGGGCTGGCGTTGCTGCTGCCGATGGGCGACCGTTTTGACCGCCGCAAGCTGGTGCTGGGGCAGATTGCCCTGGCGTTCTGTTTCGCCCTGGCGGCAGCGTTTTCACCGGGCATCTGGGCGCTGATCGGGGCGTCTTTCGGCTTGGGGATTGTGAGCTGTGTACCGCAGCAACTGGTGCCATTCGCGGCGGTGATGTCGCAGCCCCACGAACGCGGGCGCAATGTGGGCACGGTGGTCAGCGGGATCATGGTGGGCATCCTGCTCGGGCGCACGATCGCCGGCGTAGTCGGTGAGGCTTATGGCTGGCGTGCGGTGTACGCGATGGAGGCGGCCTTCATGATCCCGGTGTGGATCGGTGCCGCCAGGCTGCTGCCACAAGGCGTGCCGAGCACCAACCTGTCCTACCCTCGCCTGCTGACTTCGCTGTGGCCGCTGATGCGCGACAACAGCCCGATTCGCCAATCAATGATGGTGCAGGCGTTGTTGTGGGCTTGCTTCAATGCGTTTTGGGTGAATCTGGCAGCACTGTTGGCTCATGGGCCATGGCAATTGGGCAGCGCCTGGGCCGGTGGCTTCGGGATTATCGGTGCGGCGGGTGCGTTGGCGGCGTCGCTCGGTGGGCGGGCTTCCGACAGGCTGGGTTCGCGCAAGGTGATTGGGGCGAGTATCGGGATTGTGATCTTGGCGTTCCTGCTACTGGCGGGTGCCGAGACTTCGATTATCTTGCTGGTGCTGGGGGTGATCGTGCTGGATATCGGCGTGCAGTCGGGCTTGGTTTCCAACCAGACCCGGGCGTTTGCAGTGGACCCGAAAGCCCAGGGCCGCATCAATAGTTTGTACATGACGGCGACGTTTTTTGGCGGTGCGGTGGGGGCGACAATCAGCGGCTGGTTGATGGCGCGGTTGGGCTGGATGGGGATTGTGGAGTTTGGGGTGATGCTGGGGGTGATTGCCGGGGTGGTCCACTGGACAAGCGCGCCCAGGCAGACTGAGGAGCTGGCGTAATTTCAAATCAAACGAGATTCAAAATGTGGGAGCGGGCTTGCTCGCGAATACGGTATATCAGTGCCCGATTTGTTGGCTGACACGCCGTATTCGCGAGCAAGCCCGCTCCCACATTTGAGCTTTGTTGTTGGGTGGACTGTATTCCAAACCAGCCATGAAAAAGGCGACCCGAAGGTCGCCTTTTTTCATTGTGCGTACTGCTTGCTCAACCCCGGCGGTACGCCATGGACATCGGTCTCTTCCCAAGGCCCGTTCGGGCTGATGGACCGGCTCCAACCGTTGCTCCAGCGGTAGTAGGTGCGCTGGCGGTAGAACGTATCCGGCTGTTCGTCCAGCACGTACACCTGCATCTTTCCGTCCCAGTGGCTGGCCGCACCCGGTGGCGGTGCGAAGGTCGGCGAGGAGCTCGGCACCGGCTTCGACGGTTTGATCACTGGGCCTGAGGGCTGGGTGCCTGGCTGTGTGCTCGGCTGGGTCGACGGCCCTGTCGGTGGAATAGTCGGCCCGGTAGGCGACGGAGGCCGATGGACCGCACAAGCACTCAACCCCAGTACCAGGCTGAGCAGGGTGATACGTGCGATAGCGGTCATGGGCATTTCCTCGAATTATTGGTCCGGACTGTCGATGGTCAGCTGCTGCAGCGCAGTGGTGCTGCTGGCCAAGGGTTGGCTGCGGCCGATCCACTCGCCAGCTGTGGGAACACCTGCCCGGGATATGCGCGCAACCAGTTGGACTTCGGGAAAGTTGGACAGTTTCAACTGCGGCATCATCGCGTCGCTGTCGCCCAGCTCGACGGTGATCGGCAGGTCGGCCACGGTCACGCGCTTGGCCGCCAATGGCGCAGGCGGGCCTTTGACGGCACGGGCGAAGATGAACACGCTGTCGGTCGGCAGGGCCTTGGCCTTCACATCGGCGGCCAGGTCCACCCGCACTTGCATCTGTTTTTCTGCCTTCACGGGCGCCACGCTACCACCGCTCTCCTTGAGCTTCTCGGCGGCCCGGTCGATCCCGCCTTGCAGCGCGGCACGGGAATTGTCGTCCGGTGGCAGTTGCGCCAGCAGGCGGTTCCAGTAGTCGATCGCTTCCTGATAACGCTGGCCTTCAAAGGCGGCGATGCCCAGCAGGCCGAGGCTGGTGACTTCTTTCGGATCAAGTTTCAGTGCTTCGTCGGTCAGGGCCTGGACCTTAGGCGACCACTGTTTGTTGTCGGCAAAGTACTGGGCCTGGGCCCACTGGCCGAGCAACTCGGGCTGGCGACCGGCCAGGGCCACGGTGCGCTCGAAGATTTTCGCCGCATCGGCGGAACGGTCCTGGGCCATGTAGGCACGACCGAGGAAGTACAGGCCTTCCGGCGAGTCCGGCTGGGCCGCTGCGGCGCGCTCCAGGCGGCGGGTCATGTCTTCCATGGACACCGGCGGCTGGGAGAATTCGCGGGTCAGTTCGACCTTGTCGCTGGCACCGTAATGCAGGTACAGCGCCACGCCCAGCACCGGCACCAGAAAGGCCGCGAGCAACGGCAACGGTTTGCCGAGGCGCAATTCCCGGGGTTTTTCCACACCCTCGGTATCCGCCAGCAACTCACGGGCCGCTTCAGCGCGACCGCTGTCCAGTTGGGCCGCATCCAGCACGCCTTCGGACTGCTGGGTTTGCAGTTCCGCCACACGTTCTTGATACAGCGCCACGTTCAGCGCGGTGCGATCCTCTTCAAGCTGGGCACGGCGGCCGCGTAACACCGGGATCAGCAGGAAACTCAAGGCAATCAGAAGCAGCAGACCTGCTGCGAGCCAGAAATCAATCATCAGTTTTTTTGTCCAGCAGTTGGTCGAGGCGTTGACGCTCGTCGACGGAAAGCGAGTCCGAGCCATCGGCCGGGGCGACACGACGGCGGCGCACAATCACCGCCATAACGACTAAGCCTGTGAGCAACAACCCGGCGGGGCCGAACCACAGCAGCGCAGTCTTGCCGGTGAGCGCCGGCTTGTAGCGCACGAAGTCACCGTAGCGGTCGACCATGAAGTCGATGATCTGCTGATTGTCCTTGCCCTCGCCGAGCATGCGGAAAATCTCTTTGCGCAGGTCGGCGGCGATCGGTGCGTTGGAGTCGGCGATGTCCTGGTTCTGGCACTTGGGGCAGCGCAGCTCCTTGGTCAGTTCGCGAAAACGCTCGCGGTCTCCGTCCTTGGCAAATTCGTAAGTGTCGATGGCGGCGTGGGCCACGCCGACCATGCTCAAGCCCAATACCGCGGCGGCTAACCAACGCTTCATGGCTTGGCCTCGTCCACCAGCGCCTGGTACTTGGCGGCCAGTTGCTCGCGCCACACCACTTCGTCGATCACGCCCACGTACTTGTCGCGGATCACGCCCTTGGCGTCGATGAAGAAGGTTTCCGGAGCGCCGTACACACCAAGGTTCAGCCCGAGGTTGCCGTCTTCGTCGCGGATATCCAGCTGGTACGGGTTGTGGAATTCCGCCAGCCACTTCAGGGCGGCAGCATTGTCGTCCTTGTAGTTGATGCCGTAGATCACCACGCCCTTCTCCGCCAGCTTGTTCAGCACCGGATGCTCCACGCGGCAGGAAATGCACCAGGTGCCCCACACGTTGACCAGTGCCGGCTTGCCCAGCAAGTCAGCCTGAGTCAGGGTCTTGTCGCCCTGCACGGTCGGCAGCGAGAACGCCGGAAATGGCTTGCCGATCATGGCCGACGGCAGCTCGGCCGGGTCCAGGTACAGCCCGCGATACAGGAACACCGCCACCACCAGAAACGCCGCCAGCGGTAACACCATCAACCAACGCTTCATACTGGCGCTCCTTGCAGACCGAGGGCTTCACGCACCCGGCTCTTGACCTTGACCCGGTAGCGCCGGTCCATCGCTGCCAGCAAACCACCGAAGCCGGTGAGCAGGCCGCCGAACCAGATCCAGCGCACAAACGGTTTGACGTGGACCCGTACGGCCCAGGCGCCATCGCCCAGCGGTTCACCCAGGGCGACGTAGAGGTCGCGGGTGAAACCGGCGTCGATCCCGGCTTCGGTCATCATCGAGCTTTGCACGGTGTACAGGCGTTTTTCCGGGTGCAGCACGGCGATTTCCTTACCGTTGCGCACAACGCGTACGGTGCCTTTGTCGGAGGTGAAGTTGGGGCCTTCGAAGTGCTTGGCGCCTTCGAAAATGAAGTGATAGCCGGCCAGGTCCATGGACTCGCCCGGTGCCAGGCGCAGGTCGCGCTCGGCACTGTTCTGGCTGGACAACACCACACCCAGGGCGCACACGGCGATGCCGATGTGGGCGACCTGCATGCCCCAGTAACTGCGGGTCATGGTCGGCAAGCCTTTGATCAAACCTTTGTGGCGGGTCTTGTCGATCAGGTCGCGTACACCGGCCAGCAATACCCAGGCCGCGAGCATGAAGGTGGCAAGCACGGCCCAGTTGAAGTCGCCGTAGGCAATCCCGGCGATCACGGCCAGCGCGGCGCTGCCGAGCAGTACCGGGGTGAGCATGCCCACCAGCCATTTCACCGGGGTGTCTTTCCAGCGCACCAGTACGCCGACCGCCATCACCACCATCAGCAGCGCCATCAACGGGATGAACAGCGCGTTGAAGTACGGCGGGCCGACGGACAGCTTGGCACCGCTCAGGGCATCCAGCACCAGCGGGTACAGGGTACCGAGCAGAATCATCGAGGCCGCCACCACCAGCACCAGGTTATTACCCAGCAGCAGGGTTTCCCGGGACCAGAGGTTGAAGCCCACGTGGCTCTTGACCACTGGCGCACGCAGGGCGAACAGCGTCAGGGAGCCGCCGACCACGAACAGCAGGAAGATCAGAATGAACACGCCGCGCTCCGGGTCGGAGGCAAACGCGTGCACCGAGGTCAGCACGCCGGAACGCACCAGGAACGTACCCAGCAGGCTCAGGGAAAACGCGGCGATGGCCAGCAACACGGTCCAGCTTTTGAACACGCCGCGTTTTTCCGTGACTGCCAGCGAGTGAATCAGCGCGGTGCCCACCAGCCAGGGCATGAAGGAGGCGTTTTCCACCGGGTCCCAGAACCACCAGCCGCCCCAGCCGAGTTCGTAGTAGGCCCACCACGAGCCCAGGGTGATGCCGATGCCGAGGAATGCCCAGGCGACGATGGTCCACGGCCGTGACCAGCGCGCCCAGGCCGCATCGAGACGCCCGCCGAGCAAGGCGGCGATGGCGAAGGCGAAGGCGACCGAGAAACCGACGTAGCCCATGTAGAGCATCGGCGGGTGCACGATCAGGCCGATGTCCTGCAGCAGCGGGTTGAGGTCGTGCCCGTCGACCGGGATCTGCGGCAGGATGCGGGTGAACGGGTTGGAGGTCATGATCAGGAACAGCAGGAAGCCGATGCTGATCATGCCCATCACCGCCAGCACCCGGGCCAGCATCACCTGCGGCAGTTGGCGGGAGAAGATCGAGACGGCAAAGGTCCAGCCGCCGAGGATCAATGCCCACAGCAGCAACGAACCTTCGTGGGCGCCCCACACGGCGCTGAACTTGTAGTACCAGGGCAAGGCGCTGTTGGAGTTATTGGCGACGTAGGCGACAGAAAAGTCGTCGGTCATGAAGGCGTAGGTCAGGCAACCGAAGGCGAACACCAGAAAGGCGAACTGGCCCCAGGCAGCCGGCTGGGCCAGGCTCATCCACAGGCGGTCACCGCGCCAGGCGCCCAGCAACGGGACCACGGCCTGGACGATGGCAAAGCACAGGGCGAGGATCATCGCCAGCTGGCCCAACTCCGGAATAAACAGTGCGGACGTCATGACTTAGCCCTCCTTGGCAGGGGTCGGGGCGGATTGGCCGCTGTCTTTGAGGGCCTTGGTGACTTCCGGCGGCATGTATTTTTCATCGTGCTTGGCCAGCACTTCGTCGGCCACTACCACGCCGTCGGCGTTGAGCTTGCCGAGGGCGACGATGCCCTGCCCTTCGCGGAACAGGTCCGGGAGGATGCCGCGGTAGGTGATGGTCACGGATTTGTTGAAGTCGGTGACGATGAACTTGACGTCCAGGGAGTCGCCGGAGCGTTGCAGCGAGCCCTTCTCGACCATGCCACCGGCACGGATTCGCGTGTCCAGCGGCGCTTCGCCGTTGGCGATCTGGGTCGGGGTGTAGAACAGGTTGATGTTCTCCCGCAGGGCGCTCAGGGCCAGGGTCACGGCAATGCCGACACCGGCCATGATGGCCAGGATGATCAACAGACGCTTTCTACGCAGCGGATTCACTTTTCGGTCTCCCGGCGCAAACGACGCGCCTCTTGTTGCAGGTAACGCTTGCGGGCCAGGATCGGCGCGGCGACGTTGAGGGCCAGCACCGCCAGGCAAATGCCATAGGCCGTCCAGACGTACAGGGCGTGATGGCCCATGGCGAGAAAATCACTGAAAGAGTTGAAGCTCATCCACGGGCTCCCAGGCTGTTTTGCACTTCGGCCTTGACCCAACTGGTGCGGGCTTCTCGCTTGAGCACTTCGAGGCGCATGCGCATCAGCAGCACGGCGCCGAAGAAGCAGTAGAACCCCAGCACCATCAGCAGCAGCGGCGCCCACATTTCCACGGGCATTGCCGGCTTTTCGGTGAGGGTAAAGGTGGCGCCCTGGTGCAGGGTGTTCCACCACTCCACCGAATATTTGATGATCGGGATATTGATCACGCCGACAATCGCCAGCACCGCGCAGGCCTTGGCGGCGCTGTCACGGTTGCTGATGGCGTTGCCCAGGGCAATCAGGCCGAAGTACAGGAACAGCAGGATCAGCATCGAGGTGAGTCGCGCATCCCATACCCACCACGAACCCCAGGTCGGCTTGCCCCAGATCGCACCGGTGACCAGCGCCACGGCGGTCATCCAGGCACCGATGGGCGCGGCGCATTGCAGGGCCACATCCGCCAGTTTCATCTTCCACACCAGGCCGACGATGCCGCACACCGCCAGCATCACGTAGCAGGACTGGGCCAGCATCGCGGCAGGCACGTGGATGTAGATGATGCGAAAGCTGTTGCCTTGCTGATAGTCCGGCGGCGCGAAGGCCAGGCCCCAGACCAGGCCGATGCCGATCAGCAATACCGCGGCGATGCTCAACCACGGCAGCAGTTTGCCACTGATGCCGTAAAACCATTTGGGCGAGCCGAGCTTGTGAAACCAGGTCCAGTTCATGCTGTTTCCATCACGGTTGCTTCTCGTCGTTGCGAGAAGCTTAGGGTCTTTACTGGTTAAGGTACTATCGCTTAACCAGACCTCATTATTCGCCGACGCTGATCTTCAGGCCAGCCGCTATAGCAAAGGGTGTCAGGGTTACCGCCAGGGCGGCCAGGCTGCCAAGCCACAGGAGGTAACCGGTCGCCGGCATGCCCTGGAGCGCGGCTTGCAACGCGCCGCTGCCCAGGATCAACACCGGGATATACAAAGGCAAGATCAGCAGGGCCAACAACAGGCCACCGCGTTTCAAACCGACGGTCAGTGCCGCACCTACGGCGCCCAGTAGACTGAGAACCGGCGTGCCAAGCAACAAGGAAAGGAGCAACACCGGCAGGCATTCGGTGGGCAACCCCAGCATCATCGCCAGCAGCGGCGCGAGCAATACCAGCGCCAGGCCGGAAAACGCCCAGTGTGCCAGTACCTTGGCCAATACCAGAAGTGGCAGGGGGTGCGACGAAAGGACCCACTGTTCGAGGGAACCGTCTTCAAAATCACTGCGAAACAGCCCGTCCAGCGAGAGCAGGACTGACAAAAGCGCCGCCACCCAGACCAGTCCCGGAGACAAGGTTTGCAACAGTTTAGTCTCGGGGCCCACTGCCAACGGGAACAGCGCGATCACAATCGCGAAGAACACCAGCGGGTTGGCCAATTCGGCCGGACGGCGACAGAGTAACCGCGCTTCGCGGGCGACCAACAGGGCAAATACGCTCATACCGCCCACCGGCCCAGGTCGAGGTCGCGGTAACCGGCGGGCATGCGCGTCAAGGTGTGGTGAGTGGTCAGGACAACCATGCCGCCCTGCTCGCAGTGCGCGGCAAGGTGTTCTTCCAATTGGGCAACGCCTTGTTTGTCGAGGGCGGTGAAGGGTTCGTCGAGAATCCATAGCGGCGGGCCGTCGAGATACAAACGGGCCAGGGCCACGCGGCGCTGCTGGCCGGCGGACAGGGTGTGGCAGGGAACGTCTTCGAAACCCTTGAGGCCAACCGCGGCCAGTGCCTGCCAGATCGCCTCGCGGCTGGCGGGATGATGCAGGGCGCTGAGCCAACTGAGGTTTTCTTCAGCGGTAAGCACATCCTTGATTCCGGCGGCGTGGCCGATCCAGATCAGGTTGCGCGCCAGCTCGGTGCGCTGCTCGTGCAACGGTTTGCCGTTGAGCCGCACTTCCCCCGCCGTCGGCTGCATTAGACCGGCCAGCAGGCGTAACAGGCTGGTCTTGCCGCTGCCGTTGGGGCCGCTGACCTGCACCATGTCGCCGCCCGCCAGACGCAGTTCGAGGTGTTCGAACAGCATCCGCAGGTCACGTTCACAGGCGAGCGCTACGGCTTCTAGAAGAGGGCTGGTCAAGAGATCGCGGGCCTTTACGGTTCAAGTCGGCGGTGGAACGGCCGTTAAAGAGATGCACATTAACTGCTTTGGCGACCGTTTTTAGAGAGCTGGATCAATCAGTTGTGTTGTTTTTAACGCTCTCTTTGAAGACGGGCGGCATTATACATGTGATGCCCTACTCTAAAGAGGGCAATTTCCCCTGAGACGGCGCGCACGATGACCGGTGAGATCAATCTTCCCACGCTCCCCCCGACGCTTCCGGCCGGGCCTGCGCCCGCGCCTGCAGCGGGCGAGTTGCTGAAACTGCTGGAGCCGCAGACCGGCCTGATCGACCCCGGAAAAACCGTAAATGCCGAGGTGCTGGCACTGAAACAAGGCGGCGATGCATTTCAGTTGCTGCTCAAGCTGACCCTGGAAGGCGGCCGGCAAACCCTGGTGCAGGCCAGCAGCAGCCAGCCGCTGCCGCTGGGTACCCAGGTGGAAGTCAGCCAGACGCCGTCGGGCAATTTGTCCATCAGCCTGCAGCAGGCCCTGAGTTCCAGCGTCGCCGCGCTGACGCGTATCGATACCAGCCAGTTACCGGTGGGCACCCTGCTGCAAGGCAAGGTGCTGACCACCCAGGCGCTGCCACAGGGCGCCAACCAGCCGGTGGTGTATCGCTCACTGGTGTCGGTGCTCAATAACGTCCTCAGCGGCGCGACCCTGACCGTCGAAAGCCCGCAGCCCTTGCGCGTCGGCAGCCTGCTCAGCGCCGTGGTGCAAAGTGCGCAGACCTTGAGTTTTGTACCGCTGAGCGGGCGCCAGGACCAATTGGCCGTGGCCCAGCAACTCTCCACCCAGCAAAGCCGCCAGGGCTCGCTGGACGTGGTGTTCACCGCGCTGCAAAGCCTGCCGGCGACCAGCAGCGACAGCACCGGGGCCGACCTGCGCGCCGCCGCCGAGCGTTTGCTCGCCGGCCTGCCCGACCTGGCCCAGGCCAGCAACCCCAAGGTGCTGGCGCAACTGATCCAGAACAGCGGGACCTTCCTCGAAGCCAAGTTGCTGGCCGGGCAAAACCCGCAGATACCGCCGCTGGACATGAAAGGCGCGCTGCTGCGCTTCGTCGCCGACCTGCTGCCATCCCTGCCCGCCAGCACCAATCTGAATGCGATCCTCGCTGCCAACACCCTGGCGCAATTGCTGCCCAGCTTCGTACGCAGCCCGCTGGGCACCCTCGGCCAGGTCGGCGCCAGGCAGGCGCCCGCAGGCTTTCCGCTGCCCGATCGGCTGATGCAACGCCTGGAAGGTGAAAGTGACCTGGAAAACCTGCTGCGCCTGGCCGCCGGGGCCATCTCCCGCCTGCAAAGCCATCAGCTGTCGAGCCTGGAGCAGACCGGTACCACCGCCGACGGCAAGCTCTTGACCACCTGGCAGCTGGAAATCCCCATGCGCACCTTGCAGGACATCGTGCCGTTGCAGGTCAAGTTCCAGCGGGAAGAACCGGCGCCCGACAAGGAACAGCCGGAACGCAAGGACAGCAAGGATCCCAAGCAAATGCTCTGGCGCGTGGAAATGGCGCTCGACATGGAGCCGCTCGGCCCGTTGCAGGTCCAGGCGCAACTGAGCCAGGGCAAACTGTCGAGCCAGTTGTGGGCGACCCGGCCCTTCACCGCCAGCCTGATCGAAAGCCACCTGGGCAGCCTGCGCGAGCGCCTGGTGTCGTCGGGACTCAACGTCGGCGACCTCGACTGCCACCTCGGTACCCCGCCACGGGGCCCGAAAACCGGGCTTGAACAACGCTGGGTGGATGAAACCGCATGAAAAACCCCAACCCGCCCCGCCAGGCCATCGCCCTCAAATACGACGGGCAACAAGCGCCGACCCTGACCGCCAAGGGCGACGATGCCCTGGCCGAAGCCATCCTCAAGCTGGCCCGGGAGAACGAAGTCCCGATTTACGAAAATGCCGAGCTGGTCAAATTACTGGCACGCATGGAGTTGGGCGACAGCATCCCGGAAGAGTTGTACCGCACCGTCGCCGAGATCATCGCGTTTGCCTGGACGCTGAAGGGCAAGTTCCCGGTGGGCTACGACCCGGACGCGGGGCCGGTGGAGCGGGATGTGACGGAAAGAGGCGACGATTATTAAGGTGGGAGCCGGCTGATCGTTCCCACGCTCTGCGTGGGAACGCCGCCTCGGAGCTCCGCGTCCAACCGGCGCTGCAACGTTCAAGTCTTGCGCAGGGGTGACGCGGAGCGTCACGGGATGCATTCCCCCGCAGAGCGTGGGAATGATCAGTTGCGGTGGGTGGTGTATAGCAATTATATCTTTCGAGGTATAGATTATCTCGAACCCGATAGTTCAGGATAAACCCATGAGCCCTACCCGCCCGATTCTCAGTCGAAAGCTACTCGCCGAAGCGCTCGCCCGTGATCTGGCAGGCGAGTCATTTGCCGACTACAGCTCCGGCATGTTCCTCGCGGCTCCGCGCCGTACCGGCAAGAGTACGTTCCTGCGCAACGACCTTATCCCCGAGTGCAAGGCCCGGGGCTGGCTGCCGGTGTACGTGGACCTGTGGATGAACCGCGAAGTCGACCCCGCCGAACTGATCTCCGGCGCCATCGGCAAAGCCCTGGGCGAGTTCGAAAGCGCAGTGAGCAAAGCGGCCAAGAAGGCCGGTATCGACAAGATCAGCCTGCTGCGCACCTTGAGTTGGGATTTCACCAAACCGCAATTGCCCGCCGGCACCACGCTCAGCCACGCCCTGGACGTGCTGCACCAGGTCTCGGGGCAAATGATCGTGCTGATCGTGGACGAGGCCCAGCACGCCCTCAACAGCGAAGGCGGGGTGAACGCCATGTTCGCCCTCAAGGCGGCACGGGATCATCTCAACGGCAGCAGCACGGCCGATGGCCTGCGCCTGGTCTTCACCGGCTCCAGCCGGGACAAACTGGCCAACCTGGTACTCAAGAGCAAACAACCGTTCTTCGGCGCCCACATCACGCCATTCCCGTTGCTGAGCCGCGACTTTGTGGAGTTCGTGACGGACCTGTGGAACCAGCGCCTGGCTGCGACCAACCAGTTCAACCTTGAGGATATGGACTACGCGTTTCAGCTCGTCGGCCGACGCCCGGAAATGCTCAACAAACTGTTGACCGAAGTGAGCGTGGGTCTTGGCGAGGCCAGCAACCTTGGCGAGTTGCTGAGGACCGGAGCACTCAATCACCAGGCCGGCATCTGGAGCGATTACGAGAGCGCCTACAACGACCTCTCGCCGCTGCAACAGGCGGTGCTCGAAGTGATGGGCGAACGAACCCTGGGCAAGCAGGCGTTCTCGCCTTTTGCGGAAAAAACCTTCCAGGATGTGAACCGCAAGCTGGAACAGGCCCAGGTCGAGCCGAACGCCAGCACGCCAAACGTGCAGAAAGCACTGGAAGTGCTGCGGGAGAAGGAGTTGGTCTGGAAAGCCAACCGTGGTGAATATGCTTTGGAGGACTCGACCATGGCCGAATGGCTGAGCAACCGGCACCGGCTATAAGCTGCAAGCAATAGCGCTTGCAGCTCGTAACCTTCAGCTGTCCTTGTGCAACCGGCTCATCAACTGCGCTTCAGCCTGGGTCAACCCGCAGGATTGGGTCAGCTCATCCACCGTGGCGCCCATGCCCACCAGCTTCGCCGCCTGGGCGAATGAGAGGCTCGACGGGTCACGCTGCTCGAGTGCCGACAGCTTGTCCGGCAACGGCGCCAGCACCGAACGCAGCTCGTGCACTTCATCACCCACACGCACCGCACTTTGCTGGAAGTGGTCGACCCGCTTGGCCAGCTCCAGGATCCGCCGGTCGCGCACAGCGTCGCGCTCGACTTGTCGAGTGGCCAATTCCCGTTGCTGGCGAACATAACGCAGCAGGAAGCCCAGGGTCCCGGCCCAAAGGATGGCCAGGACGATCACCGCTACCTCAAGAAACAATCAGATATTCTCCAGGTCCTGCCACTCTTCTTCGCTCATCATCTTGTCCAGCTCAACCAGAATCAGCAGTTCGCCGTTCTTGTTGCAGACACCCTGGATGAACTTGGCCGATTCTTCGTTGCCGACGTTCGGCGCAGTCTCGACTTCGGATTGGCGCAGGTAAACCACTTCCGCCACGCTGTCGACCATGATCCCGACCACTTGCTTGTCGGCTTCGATGATCACGATGCGGGTGTTGTCGTTGACTTCGGTCGGCACCAGGCCAAAACGCTGGCGGGTGTCGATCACGGTCACCACGTTGCCGCGCAGGTTGATGATGCCCAGCACATAGCTTGGGGCACCCGGAACCGGAGCGATTTCGGTGTAGCGCAGCACTTCCTGCACACGCATCACGTTGATGCCATAGGACTCGTTGTCCAGCTTGAAGGTGACCCATTGCAGGATTGGATCATCCACCAGACCTTGTGCGGACACTGACTTGTTCATACTCCAGACCCCTTCAAATACCGTTGGTTACGGTGTGTGTTCTTGGGCAGCGCCGTAGCGCTGCTGCTTGTTATCAAGTGCGTTTGTTCAGCGGCATGGCTTTTACCGCGCCGCTGGCAATCAACTCCGCCAGTTCGGCGACATCCAGCAACGCGCACATGTGTTCGATCACAGTGCCCGCCAGCCATGGCCGCTGGCCCCGGTGGCTGCGCCATTTGATTTCGTTCGGGTCCAGGCGCAATGAGCGGCTGACCTGATGCACCGCCAGCCCCCACTCGTAGCCCTGGACCGAAATAACGTATTGCAGGCCCTGGCGGAAGTCATCGCGGTAGCGGTCGGGCATCACCCAACGCGCGGTGTCCAATACCTTCAAGTTGCCCTGCTGGCTCGGCAGGATCCCGAGGAACCAATCCGGCTGGCCGAACAACGGCGTCAACTCCTGGCCTTCCAGGGAGTAGATCGACCCCAGGCACACCAGCGGCACCGCCAGGGTCAGCCCGGCGACATCGAACAGCAAACATTCGAACGGCTCCGCAGCCCACACCGGGCGACCGTCGCCCTGTACCGGCGGCGGCGTGATGCTCGGCGGGAGGTGAACCTCAACCACCGGCTCCACCACTACAGGCGCAATCACCACAGGCTCGACGGGCACAGCAACCGGTACAGGAACTGCTACGGGAACCACCAACGCATCACGGGCCTGTTCTTCCAGGACCGCCAACTGAAACTCGTCCAGGGCAGCAGGTTCAGGCTCGATGACTTCATCGAGGATCAGAATCGGTTCCGGCATGTCCTCGGTGGCGTCCTGGAGCAAGGCGTCCAGGTAGGACTCCAGCGCCAGTTGCGGCCGGGTCTTGAAATCAACGGGACGGTTCATCTGTATGCCCACGCGCAAGCCCCATCAACCCTGTATTCAGAGGTTATCGGCCTGTGAGTGTCCGGACTTGAATCGAGAGCCGGTTTGGTCAGGAAAACCGCGGCGTCTGCATCGCTGGCAAGCCAGGCTCCTACAGGGCTGTTTATGACCATCACGCCACCTGCGCCACAAGTTGCTGGGACAACAGGTGCTTGAGCAACGCCCGATACGCCAGCACCCCACGGCTCTTGCCGTCGAACTGCGACGGCGTCAGCCCTGCCCGGCTCGCATCCCGCAGGCGCGTGTCCACCGGGATGTAGCCTTGCCAGATGGTGTCCGGATAAGCATCGCGCAATACCCGCAAGGTGCCGAGGGACGCCTGGGTACGGCGGTCAAACAGAGTCGGCACGATGCTGAACGGCAGCGCTTGCTTGCGCGAGCGGTTGATCATCGCCAGGGTGCTGACCATGCGCTCCAGGCCCTTGACGGCCAGGTGCTCGGTCTGCACCGGGATCACCAGCTGTTGGCTGGCGGCCAGGGCGTTGACCATCAGCACGCCGAGCAACGGCGGGCTGTCGATGATCGCGTAGTCGAAGTCCTGCCACAGCTGCGCCAGGGTCTTGGCGATCACCAGGCCCAGGCCGCTCTGCCCCGGCGACTGGCGCTCAAGGGTGGCCAGGGCGGTGCTGGACGGCAACAGCGAGATCTTTTCATTGCTGGTAGGCAGCAACAGTTGCCCCGGCAAGTCGGCCGGCACGCTGCCCTTGTGCAGGAACAGGTCGTAGCAACTGTGTTCCAGGGCATCCGGGTCATAGCCGAAATAGCTGGTCATGGAGCCGTGGGGGTCCAGGTCGACCACGACCACACGCTTGCCGGCCTCGGCCAGCAAGCCGGCCAAGGCGATGGACGTGGTGGTTTTACCGACACCACCCTTTTGATTGGCAACTGCCCAGACTCTCATTCGGATTGTTCCTCCCGGCAGGCACAGGCTCGACCGAGAAATTGCATGGGGTTATAGAGCCGGTGACGGAGAATTGACGGCACTCCCGCGAACCGGCGCCTTTACGGGCGCTGGTGCAGTTTGTGTGCCAGCCCGCTTCAAGGCGGCATCCGGTGTTGCATTGGCAGTGCCGGTACCGGTCAGGCTGCGGCGCACGTCCAGGTTGCGCGACACCACCAGCACCACCCGACGGTTGCGCGCACGGCCTTCCGCCGTGGCGTTATTGGCCACCGGCTGGAACTCGCCGTAACCCACCGACGCCAGGCGCCCGGGGTTCACACCCTGCATCGCGAGCATTCGTACAATACTCGCCGCCCGGGCCGAAGACAGCTCCCAGTTGGTCGGGTACTGCGCGGTACTGATCGGCAGGTTATCGGTAAAGCCTTCAACGTGGACCGGGTTTTCAAACGGCTTCAGGATCGCCGCCACCTTGTCGATGATGGTAAACGCCTGGTCGCTGGGCATTGCATCGGCACTGGCGAACAGCAGGCTGGAATTGAGTTCGATCTCGACCCACAACTCATTGCCGCGCACGGTCATCTGGTTGGAGCTGATCAGGTCGCCAAAGGCCGCGCTGATGTTATCGGCGATGCTTTTCAGCGGGTCGCTGGTGCCAGCGATGCCGGCGGCGGTTTCATCGCTGTCGTTGACCAGCGGCTTGGCCGGGGTCACGGTCTTGGGGCGTTCTTCGCCAATGGGTATCGGCTTGAGGGCGCGGTCAGCGTCGTTGAACACGCCAATCAGCGCCTGGGAAATGACTTTGTACTTGCCTTCGTTGATCGAGGAAATGGAGTACATCACCACAAAAAACGCGAACAGCAACGTAATGAAGTCGGCGTAGGACACCAGCCAGCGTTCATGGTTGACGTGTTCTTCAGGCTCGCGGCGGCGACGGCTCACAACAAATACCTCCCATCAATCCATGAAGCCCTGGAGCTTCAATTCGATGGAGCGCGGGTTTTCACCCTCGGCAATCGAGAGGATGCCTTCGAGCAACATCTCGCGATAACGCGACTGGCGCAGGGCGATCGACTTGAGCTTGCTGGCCACCGGCAACAACACCAGGTTGGCACTGGCCACGCCGTAGATGGTGGCGACGAACGCCACGGCAATCCCGCTGCCCAGTTGCGACGGATCGGCCAGGTTGCCCATCACGTGGATCAAGCCCATCACCGCACCGATGATGCCGATGGTCGGCGCGTAGCCGCCCATGCTTTCAAAGACTTTGGCAGCGTTGATGTCGCGGCTTTCCTGGGTGTAGAAGTCCACTTCGAGGATGCTGCGAATCGCTTCCGGCTCGGCGCCGTCCACCAGCAGTTGCAGGCCTTTGCGGGCGTAGCTGTCGGGCTCGGCATCGGCCACGCCTTCCAGCCCGAGCAGGCCTTCCTTGCGCGCCGTGAGGCTCCAGTTGACCACGCGGTCGATGCCGCCCGGCAAGTCGACACGCGGCGGGAAGATGATCCAGATGAGGATCTGCATCGCGCGCTTGAACGAACTCATGGGCGACTGCAACAACGCCGCGCCCACGGTGCCGCCGATCACGATCAACGCTGCCGGGCCGTTGGCCAGGGCGCCCAGGTGGCCGCCTTCGAGGTAGTTGCCGCCGATAATCGCGACAAACGCCATGATGATGCCAATCAGGCTCAATACATCCATCAGAGGCAAGCCTCCACCAGGTGCTTGCCGATGTCGTCGAGGCTGTAGACGGCGTCGGCCAGGTCGGCCTTGACGATGGCCATGGGCATGCCATAGATCACGCAGCTGGCTTCATCCTGGGCCCAGATCGCGCTGCCGCCCTGCTTGAGCAGGCGCGCGCCTTCACGGCCGTCGGCGCCCATGCCGGTCAACACCACCGCCAAAACTTTGTCGCCGTAGGATTTGGCCGCAGACCCGAAGGTGATATCCACACACGGCTTGTAGTTCAGGCGTTCGTCACCCGGCAGGATTTTGATCGCACCACGGCCATCGACCATCATCTGCTTGCCACCAGGGGCCAGCAGCGCCAGACCCGGACGCAGGATGTCGCCATCCTCGGCTTCCTTGACGCTGATGCGGCACAGCTTGTCCAGGCGCTCGGCGAACGCCTTGGTGAACGCGGCCGGCATGTGCTGGATCAACACGATCGGCGCCGGGAAGTTCGCCGGCAATTGGGTCAACACCCGCTGCAAGGCCACCGGGCCGCCGGTGGACGTACCGATGGCCACCAGCTTGTAGGCCTTGCGCTTGGGCGCAGGTGAATGTGCGGCGGGCGCAGCCGTACGCACCGGGGCGGCGGCCGGGCGCGCAACCGGTGCCGGCGCCGGGCGACCAAAGGTGCTCGGGGCGGCCGGTGGCGGCGTAACGGGTGCGGGCGCCGGCGCACTGAACAGGCTGCGACGGTTACTGCGGGAGATGCTGTGCACCTTCTCGCAGAGCATCTGCTTGACCTTCTCGGGGTTGCGCGAGATGTCTTCGAAATTCTTCGGCAGGAAGTCCACCGCGCCGGCATCCAGCGCATCCAGGGTGACCCGGGCGCCTTCGTGGGTCAGCGAGGAGAACATCAACACCGGCGTCGGGCAGCGCTGCATGATGTGCCGCACCGCCGTGATGCCGTCCATCATCGGCATCTCGTAGTCCATGGTGATCACGTCCGGCTTGAGCGCCAGGGCCTGATCGATCGCCTCTTTGCCGTTGGTGGCCGTGCCGACCACCTGGATATTGGAATCCGATGAAAGAATTTCCGAGACGCGGCGGCGGAAGAAACCCGAATCGTCCACCACCAGGACCTTGACTACCATAAACACTCCGTTAGGCCGGGCGAGGGACAACCGCCCTGCCCGGGCCGAATCAAATACGCCGTGCGGCGTAACGCTTGAGCATGCTCGGAACATCCAGAATCAGCGCGATCCGACCGTCACCGGTAATGGTCGCACCCGACATGCCCGGGGTTCCCTGCAGCATTTTGCCCAAAGGCTTGATGACCACTTCTTCCTGGCCCACCAGTTGATCGACCACGAAGCCGATACGCTGGGTGCCCACGGAAAGAATCACCACATGGCCTTCGCGCTGCTCTTCATGCTTGGCCGAAGCCACCAGCCAGCGCTTGAGGTAGAACAGCGGCAACGCCTTGTCGCGCACGATCACCACTTCCTGGCCGTCCACCACGTTGGTGCGCGACAGGTCGAGGTGGAAGATTTCGTTGACGTTGACCAGCGGGAAGGCGAACGCCTGGTTGCCCAGCATCACCATCAGGGTCGGCATGATCGCCAGGGTCAACGGCACCTTGATGACGATCTTCGAGCCCTGGCCCTTGGTCGAGTAGATGTTGATCGAGCCGTTGAGCTGGCTGATCTTGGTCTTCACCACATCCATGCCCACGCCACGGCCCGACACGTCGGAAATCTCGGTCTTGGTGGAGAAGCCCGGGGCGAAGATCAGGTTGTAGCACTCGGTGTCGGTGAGGCGGTCGGCGGCGTCCTTGTCCATCACCCCACGCTTGACTGCAATGTTGCGCAGTACCGTGGGGTCCATGCCTTTGCCGTCATCGGTGATCGACAGCAGGATATGGTCGCCTTCCTGTTCGGCCGCCAGGATCACTTTGCCCTGGCGGTTCTTGCCCGAGGCTTCGCGCTCTTCCGGCGTCTCGACACCGTGGTCGACCGCGTTGCGCACCAAGTGGACCAGCGGGTCGGCCAGGGCCTCGACAAGGTTCTTGTCGAGGTCGGTTTCTTCACCCACCAGTTCCAGGTTGATCTCTTTCTTGAGCTGACGTGCCAGGTCGCGAACCAGGCGCGGGAAACGGCCGAAGACTTTCTTGATCGGCTGCATCCGGGTCTTCATGACGGCGGTCTGCAGGTCTGCGGTGACCACGTCGAGGTTCGACACGGCCTTTTGCATGGCCTCGTCGCCACTGTTCAGGCCCAGGCGCACCAGGCGGTTACGCACCAGCACCAGTTCACCGACCATGTTCATGATGTCGTCCAGGCGCGCGGTATCAACCCGCACGGTGGTTTCGGCTTCACTGGCCGGTTGCTTGTCCGGGGCCGGGGCAGCCGTGGCAGCCCGGGCCGGTGCTGGAGCCGGAGCCGGAGCCGCTTTCGCTGCGACAGGCGCGGCAGCCTTGGCGGCAGGAGCCGGTGTTGCGACAACTGCGGCAGCAGCCGGTGCAGCAGCGCCGACCACTTCGGTGAACTTGCCCTTGCCGTGCAGTTCATCCAGCAGGGCTTCGAATTCGTGATCGGAGATCAGTCCATCGGCGGCCGGCGCAGCAGCGGGTGCCGCAGGCGCGGCGGCCGTTGCGGCGACTTCCGGCAGAGCCTCGGCGGCAAACGAGCCTTTGCCGTGCAACTGGTCCAGCAGCGCTTCAAATTCGTCGTCGGTGATTTCATTGCTGACGGGCGCCGCGGCTTCCGTTGGCGCTGGCGCTGCGGCCACCGCGTCCGGGGCAAACTGGCCCTTGCCGTGCAACTGGTCGAGCAACGACTCGAACTCGGCGTCGGTAATGTCTTCGGTGGTCGGCACCATGGCCGGCGCACTGGCTGCCGGCGCTTCGGCTTCGGCCTTGACGGCGTTCAGCGAGTCCAGCAGTTGTTCAAATTCGCTGTCGGTCACGTCGCCCGCAGGCTCGGCAACCGGCTCAGCCACCGCTTCCACCACGGGAGCGTTGGCCGCAGGTTCCGCCAGGCGCGCCAGGGCGGCCAGCAGTTCCGGCGTGGCGGCAGTGATCGGTGCGCGCTCGCGCACTTCACTGAACATGCCGTTGACCGCGTCCAGTGCTTCCAGGATCACGTCCATCAGTTCCGAGTCGACGTGCCGCTCACCCTTGCGCAGGATGTCGAACACGTTCTCGGCGATGTGACAGCACTCCACCAGCTCGTGGAGCTGGAGGAAGCCGGCGCCCCCTTTTACAGTGTGAAAACCGCGAAAAATTGCATTGAGCAGGTTCGCATCATCCGGTCGGCTTTCCAGCTCGACCAGTTGTTCCGACAGTTGCTCTAAAATTTCGCCGGCCTCTACAAGGAAATCCTGAAGGATTTCTTCATCGGCGCCGAAGCTCATGGGTGTGCTCCTTAGAAGCCTAAACTGGACAGCAAATCGTCTACGTCGTCTTGCCCGGATACAACGTCTTCACGTTTATCGGCATGAATCTGCGGACCTTCACCCTTGGCGAGGTGTTTTTGTGGATCTTTTTCAGAAAGGATCGCTGCGCGGTCATGTTCGATGCCGGCAAACCGGTCGACCTGGCCCGCCATCAACACCAGTTTGAGCAGGTTGCTTTCCACTTCGGTGACCAGTTGGGTCACACGCTTGATCACCTGACCGGTGAGGTCCTGGTAATCCTGGGCCAGCAGAATGTCATTGAGGTTGCTGGAAACCGTGCGGTTTTCCTGCTCGCTGCGGGACAAAAAGCCCTCGACCCGACGCGCCAGCTCACGAAACTCCTCAGCGCCCACTTCCCGACGCATGAACCGGCCCCAGTCAGTGCTCAGGGCCTTGGCTTCACTGGCCATACCGTTGACCAGAGGCGTGGCGTTTTCCACCAGGTCCATGGTGCGGTTGGCCGCCGCCTCAGTCAGCCTGACCACGTAGGACAGGCGTTCGGTGGCATCCGTGATCTGCGAGATTTCCTCGGCCTGGGGCATGTGCGGGTCAATCTGAAAATTGACTATCGCACTGTGCAACTCACGGGTGAGCTTGCCCACTTCCTGGTACAGGCCGCGGTCACGGGTCTGGTTGAGCTCATGGATCAACTGCACCGCGTCGCCGAACTGGCCTCTTTCAAGGCTTTCGACGAGTTGATGAGCATGTTTTTTCAGGGTCGACTCAAAGTCGGCCTGCGATGATTCTTTATGCTCCATAGCTCCCCCGTGGCAGCATCAATGACCGATGCGTTCGAAGATCTTTTCGATCTTCTCTTTCAAGGCCAGTGCAGTGAATGGCTTGACCACGTAGCCGTTGACCCCGGCCTGGGCGGCTTCGATGATCTGTTCACGCTTGGCTTCAGCGGTCACCATCAGCACAGGCAGGCTGCGCAGTTTTTCATCAGCGCGCACGTGGCGCAGCAGATCGATACCGGTCATGCCCGGCATGTTCCAGTCCGTTACCAGAAAGTCGATGCTCCCGCTGTTGAGGATCGGAATCGCCGTAATACCGTCATCCGCCTCGACCGTGTTAGTGAACCCAAGGTCACGCAACAGGTTTTTTATGATCCGCCGCATCGTTGAGAAGTCATCAACGATGAGGATTTTCATGTTCTTGTCCAATTCGACCTCCAAGCAGTCTTAAACGCGCCCAGCACCTGGGCGCGCCATATCAATCAACAGGCGTTACACAAAAAGGACTACCGGGGGTGCACCACGGGCCAAGCCCGTCCGAGCGCAGGGCCTGGACGGTATCGTTCGCAGTGTCCCCACACTGCCTGTCAGCGCGCTCGCCACTCTCCCAAACGCCCCCGCAAGCGGGCCGCGCACTGGCTGTGTAACTGGCTGACCCGCGATTCGCTGACTCCCAGGACCTCACCGATTTCCTTGAGGTTCAGCTCTTCGTCGTAGTACAGCGCCAACACCAGTCGCTCACGCTCCGGCAAATTGGCTATCGCGTCCGCCAGCGCGCTCTGGAAGCGTTCATCTTCCAGGTCCCGTGACGGTTCGAGATGGGCACTCGCGCCGTCCTCGTGCAGCCCTTCATGTTCGCCGTCCTGTAAAAGGTCGTCGAAACTGAACAGCCGGCTGCCCAAGGTATCGTTCAAAATCCCGTAGTAATCGTCGAGACTCAATTGGAGTTCGGCCGCAACTTCATGATCTTTAGCGTCGCGACCGGTTTTTGCTTCAATTGAGCGAATTGCGTCACTCACCATCCGCGTATTGCGGTGCACTGATCGCGGCGCCCAATCACCTTTACGCACTTCATCGAGCATGGCCCCACGGATACGGATACCCGCGTATGTCTCGAAACTCGCGCCCTTGCTCGCGTCGTACTTGGTCGACACTTCAAGCAGGCCGATCATCCCGGCCTGGATCAAGTCCTCGACCTGCACGCTGGCAGGCAAGCGCGCCAGCAGGTGATAGGCAATGCGCTTGACCAGGGGCGCATAGCGCTCGATCAATTCGACTTGACTGTCACGTGCCGACTTCTTGTAAAGGTTGTAGCCGCTGGCTGTCATAGCACCGGTCCTGCGCTCGTCTGATGCACCAATCGCTCGACGAAAAACTCCAGATGCCCCCGGGGATTGGCGGGCAACGGCCAGGTATCGACCTTCTGGGCAATAGCCTTGAACGCCAATGCGCACTTCGAACGAGGGAACGCTTCATAGACCGCACGCTGCTTTTGCACGGCCTTGCGCACACACTCGTCGTAAGGAACTGCGCCAACGTATTGTAAGGCGACATCGAGGAAGCGATCCGTGACCTTGGTCAACTTGGCGAACAGATTCCGCCCTTCCTGCGGGCTTTGGGCCATGTTGGCCAGCACGCGGAAGCGGTTCATGCCGTAGTCGCGGTTGAGCAGTTTGATCAGGGCGTAGGCGTCGGTGATCGAGGTGGGCTCGTCGCACACCACCAGCAACACTTCCTGGGCTGCGCGCACGAAGCTGACCACCGACTCGCCGATCCCGGCGGCGGTGTCGATCACCAGCACGTCGAGGTTGTCGCCGATGTCGCTGAACGCCTGAATCAGGCCGGCATGCTGCGCCGGGCTCAGGTGCACCATGCTCTGGGTGCCGGAAGCGGCCGGCACGATGCGAATCCCGCCGGGGCCTTGCAACAGTACGTCGCGCAGCTCACAGCGGCCTTCGATCACATCGGCCAGGGTATGTTTGGGCGTCAGTCCCAGCAGAACGTCGACGTTCGCCAGCCCCAGGTCAGCATCCAGCAGCATGACGCGACGGCCAAGCTCTGCCAGGGCCAGGGACAAATTCACTGACACGTTAGTTTTTCCGACGCCACCTTTGCCGCCGGTCACCGCGATCACCTGTACGGGATGCATGCTGCCCATTTTATTTCTTTACCTTGTCTTGCTTAGACGCAGGCTACATAAGTTGGCCGCGCGAACTGCTGGCAGGCCATCGATGTAGATACTTTTCACTGTCATTTTTAAATAGAAAGCCATGATGCCTCAGCCAACTCGCTTGTTCGGGCTGTGGTAGAGGTCAGCAAACATGTCAGCCATAGCTTCCTCACTGGGTTCTTCCTGCATTTGCACGCTGACAGCCCGGCTGACCAACTGATGACGGCGCGGCAGATGCAGATCATCCGGGATCCGCGGCCCGTCGGTCAGGTAGGCGACCGGTAATTCATGACTGATTGCCAGGCTCAATACTTCGCCCAGGCTTGCCGTCTCATCCAGTTTAGTCAGGATGCAACCCGCCAGCCCGCAGCGCTTGTAGCTGTGGTAGGCGGCGGTCAATACCTGCTTCTGGCTGGTAGTGGCAAGCACCAAATAGTTTCTGGATTTGATCCCGCGCCCGGCCAGGCTTTCCAGCTGCATGCGCAGGGCCGGGTCGCTGGCTTGCAGGCCGGCGGTGTCGATCAGCACCACGCGCTTGCGCAGCAATGGGTCGAGGGCGTTGGCCAGGGACTGGCCCGGGTCGACGTGGGTCACCGGCACATTGAGGATGCGGCCCAGGGTCTTGAGTTGTTCCTGGGCGCCGATGCGGTAGCTGTCCATGCTCACCAGCGCGATGTTCTGGGCGCCGTACTTGAGCACGTAACGTGCGGCCAGCTTGGCCAGGGTGGTGGTCTTGCCCATGCCGGCCGGGCCGACCATGGCAATCACACCGCCTTCTTCCAGGGGTTCGATTTCCGGGGTGACGATCATCCGCGCCAGGTGGGCCAGGAGCATGCGCCAGGCCTGGCGAGGTTCTTCAATTTGCGTGGTCAGTTGCAACAGGTCGCGGGACAACGGGCCGGACAGGCCAATGCGTTGCAGGCGACGCCACAGGTTGGCCTGTTGTGGCTGGCTGCCCTGCAACTGGTTCCAGGCCAGCGAACCCAGCTGCACTTCCAGCAGTTCACGCAGGCCGTTGAGTTCGAAGCGCATCGAGTCGAACACCCGCTGGTCTACCGCCGGCGCCGGGGCTGGCGCAGCAGGACGCGGTGGTTCAACAAAAGTCGGCTCTACCAGCGGCTCGGACGCGGTCAACGGCAGCCCGGCGAACAGCTGGCGATTGGTGGAGGCGTCGCTGTCGCCACGCATGCTCAGTTCAGCCTGGGCCGAGACAATGCGCGAAGCGGTCTTGCGCAGCTCGTCTTCCAGTTCCATGTTCGGCACGCGCGGCGCCAGGGCCGAGGGTTTGTAATCCAGGGCAGCCGTCAGCTCCACACCGCCGGCAATACGACGGTTACCGATAATCGCAGCGTCGGCGCCCAACTCATCACGTACCAGTTTCATGGCCTGACGCATATCGGCGGCGAAAAAACGCTTCACTTGCATATCCCACTACCTCAGCCGTTGGGCCCTACTGTCGCGACGATAGTCACTTGCTTATTGTCAGGAATTTCCTGGTAAGCCAATACGTGCAAATTCGGTATAGCCAGGCGTCCAAACCGCGACAACATCGCCCGGACGGGGCCAGCCACCAGCAGGATCACCGGATGGCCTTCCATTTCCTGGCGCTGCGCGGCCTCGATCAACGAACGTTGCAGCTTCTCTGCCATGCTTGGCTCCAGCAACACGCCCTCATCAGCGCCCTGCCCAGCCTTCTGAATACTATTGAGCAATATTTGTTCCAACCTTGGTTCCAAGGTGATAACAGGCAGCTCGGAGTCAAGCCCTACAATGCTTTGGACGATTGCACGCGACAATCCGACGCGCACTGCGGCCACCAGGGCGGCAGTATCTTGACTCTTGGCGGCATTGTTGGCGATAGCTTCGGCAATGCTGCGAATGTCCCGCACCGGCACCTGCTCGGCCAACAGCGCTTGCAGCACCTTGAGCAGTTGCGAGGTGGACAGCACACCCGGTACCAGCTCTTCGGCGAGTTTTGGCGAGGCCTTGGCCAGCAATTGCAAGAGTTGCTGGACTTCTTCGTGGCCAATCAGCTCGTGGGAGTGCTTGTATAGAATCTGGTTGAGGTGGGTGGCGACCACAGTGCTGGCGTCGACCACGGTGTAGCCCAGCGACTGCGCCTGGCTGCGCTGGCTGATTTCGATCCATACCGCTTCCAGGCCAAAAGCCGGATCTTTGGCGGTAATCCCGTTGAGGCTGCCAAACACCTGGCCCGGGTTGATCGCCAGTTCGCGGTCCGGGTAGATCTCGGCCTCGGCCAGAATCACCCCCATCAGGGTCAGGCGGTAGGCGCTCGGGGCCAGGTCGAGGTTGTCGCGAATGTGCACGGTGGGCATCAGGAAGCCCAGGTCCTGGGACAACTTCTTGCGCACACCCTTGATCCGCGCCAGCAATTGCCCGCCCTGGTTGCGATCCACCAGGGGAATCAGGCGGTAGCCGACTTCCAGGCCGATCATGTCGATCGGGGTCACGTCGTCCCAGCCCAGCTCCTTGGTTTCCAGGGCGCGGGCCGGCGATGGCAGCAGTTCCTGCTGGCGCGCCACTTCCTGCTGGGCAATCACCTTGATGTTGTTTTGTTTTTTCCAGAACAGGTAGGCACCGCCGGCGGCCATGGCGGCCATACTCAGGAACGAGACATGGGGCATGCCCGGCACGATGCCCATGATCGCCATGATGCCTGCCGCCACCGCCAGCGCCTTGGGCGAGGCAAACATCTGCCGGCTGATCTGCTTGCCCATGTCTTCGGAGCCCGAAGCACGGGTCACCATGATCGCCGCAGCTGTAGATAACAACAGTGATGGCAATTGCGCCACTAAACCGTCACCGATGGTCAGCAGGGCGTAAACCTTGCCGGCGTCGCCGAAGGTCATGCCGTGCTGGAAGATGCCGACCGCCATGCCGCCGATCAGGTTGATAAACAGAATCAACAGGCCGGCGATGGCGTCGCCGCGCACGAATTTGCTGGCACCGTCCATGGACCCATAGAACTCGGCTTCCTGGGCGACTTCAAGGCGACGGGCCTTGGCCTGGTTCTGGTCGATCAGGCCGGCGTTGAGGTCGGCGTCGATCGCCATCTGCTTGCCGGGCATCGCGTCGAGGGTAAAACGCGCGCTCACCTCGGAAATCCGCCCGGCGCCCTTGGTCACGACCACAAAGTTGATGATCATCAAGATCGCAAAAACCACGATACCGACCACGTAGTTACCGCCGATCACCACCTCGCCGAAGGCCTGGATCACCTTGCCCGCGGCGGCGTGGCCGTCCTGGCCGTGGAGCATCACCACCCGGGTGGAAGCCACGTTAAGCGCCAGCCGCAGCAGGGTGGCGATCAGCAGGATGGTCGGGAATACCGCGAAATCCAGCGGCCGCAGGGCGTATACGCACACCAGCAACACGACGACCGACAGCGCAATGTTGAAGGTGAAGAACACATCCAGCAGGAACGGCGGCATCGGCAACATCATCATTGCCAGCATCACCAGCAACAACAACGGCACACCCAGATTGCCTCGCGAGAGGTCAGTCAGGGTGCCACGGGCCGTGCTGAGCATTTGAGAGCGATCCACCGGTATTCCTCGTTTCCTTGAAGCAAACTTTTGACGCCGGGAAGCGTCCTGGAGGCGGTATTGCAAGAAGCCTTCCAACTTTTGCTTGAGGAAGCAGATCGGTCTCACGGACAGCGAAGGGCTACCGCCGTACACACATCACCTGTGGCGAGGGAGCTTGCTCCCGCTGGGCTGCGCAGCAGCCCCGGAACGGCTTGCGCGCTTTGCCTGATTCACCGCGCTAGCTTTATTGGGGGCGCTTCGCACCCCAGCGGGAGCAAGCTCCCTCGCCACACAAGCTCGTTCGCGGGAGATGGCGAAACGTCCGACAGGTATTTAGGGTTGCATTGCCGTCAAAGGCTGATCGCTCCCTGCGCGGGAACGATCAGTCCCTGCCTAGACCAGACGAACCTTTTCCGCTTGCAGTCCTTTTGGACCTTGCACCACCTCGAACTCAACGGCCTGGCCTTCTTCAAGCGTCTTGAAACCGTCGCTCTGAATGGCCGAGAAGTGGACAAAAAGATCTTCGCCGCCTTCTTGCTTGATAAAGCCAAAGCCCTTTTCTGTGTTGAACCATTTGACCGTGCCTGTAACCCTTGCCATTGCCGTTCTCCCGACATCTCGTGCGCAGACTGCATAGCGCAGCCAGCCTCATCACCTCAATCAAACCGCTAAAGGCAGGGGATAGCTACTGTCAAAGTTGACAGGTAGGGGGTTTGGCTGGAGGGATAAGGTGGCTGTCAAGATGCCTTCGCGAGCAAGCTCGCTCCTACAGTGTGGGGGTATCAAGCATCTTTGAAGCCCGGCAAACCATGAGCAGCACGCCACGCCTTCACTGTCAGAGCAACTCCTTCGGCAGAGCTATCGTTACTCGGCGCAGGGTAGAAAATTAAGTCAGAACCATCCGGATGCCCAGAGATCTGCCGAAATTGCTCAATCAATCCACCCAGCTCGGCATCAGTCCCCCCCTTGTTGGCGATTAGTATTTGATTGATAAGGCTTACAAATTCTTCTTCTGTGTAATCAGTAATATTTGCCATATCTACTTACGACCTCCTGTGAAGATCAATATGATTTTTCGGGGTGTTTACCCTTAGATTGTCCACGTCATAAACGGCACCGCCATCAGCAATGCGCTCGATATGATGTATTTCGTAAGTGCTTCTTTGGCCCACAGAATCCTTGTCCCGAACAACAGGAGCGTTTCCGGTCGATAAACGATCCCGAGCACTCTGACTTAGCTGACCCAACAACTCAGGATCATTGCTTATAGCCATCCAGAACGCCTTCCGAAACGAATCAAAACTGCCGAAGTTCTTTCCCCGCAATTGATCAGCGATTCGTGTCGGAATGGGCGCTCCGAGCCCCGCACCAGCACCCGCTAACCAGGGACCTGCTACATCCTGCCCCCGCCCCGTCACAACCCCTGGCTGAAGGCGCACATTCATCACGATATACAGCGGCTTCACACCCGAATCCGCCGGAAACACGAGAATAAAATCCTTGTATTCAGGCGGGTAAATCGGGTTGACGATGATGTTATCCGCTTGCTCGGTCGGCGGGTAAATCCAGATGTTCGGAGCCTGCGGTGCGCCCTCCAATGGCGGAATACCGGAGGTGCTGGACGGATCAACCGCCGGCGTCCAGATCAGGGTCACCCCATCACCAAAGTCGGCCACTTGTTGGGCGCCCCGCGCCTGAAACTGCACAACCGGTATCATTTCCCAGTCAGGGCGTTTCTGGGTGTTGTATCCATACCCCTTCAAGGCCCCATCAGCTTGTTGCTCTACATACAACCGAAGCCGCGTACGGCCATTTTTCATCGAATGGAGCTGTTCGTCAGTGTACAAGCTACTGTCGCCAAGGCTCGAAGGCCAAAGCAACGCAACCAGACCGGCCAATGCGCTGCTGGCAACACCCGTCGTTACAGCACCGGCTGCCGCAGTACAAAGACCTCCACAGGAGGCTCCTGTAGTCGTCGCCGCCCCACCCAATCGCAGCGTTCCGAGCGCTGCCGGCAACTGGTTGCCCCTGATTTTCTTGAGAACGATGGTGCCCGCAGCGTCCGCCTCACGCCCACCCAGCAGGGCGAAGGTGCCGTAGTCGCCGACGGCCAAGGTGGGAATCGCCCCACTGAAATTCGTGTAGTCAATCGCACCATCAGGCAACGTACAGGGTTTGGTAAAGGTACAGGCCAATTGCTTTTCAATAGGTGCAGGCCTTGGCAGCGCCCCGATTGGCTCAGCAGGTGGCGACTCTGACCTCTCTTGCGCACGTGCCGGGTGGTAGCCACTTTCCAGCCCCCTCCACCACCGGCCGCTTGTGTCTTGGCTCAATGGACTGAACGGCTCATCCAGCACCAGGAACCAGTTCCCATGCTCTACCGCCTCTAGCATCTGGCGCAATTTAAACTCAGATAACCTATTACGATAAACGCCGTAGCAACCAAAGGCGGTTTTCAATTCATCCAGCCCCGTCATGTGCAGGTCTCTCTCCAAAGACCAACGGACATGACCGACCGCAAAAAATGGAGATTCGATCTTTTCAAAACCAATCCCTAATCGCTCACGATCTTGCCAGCGAATAAGTCGCTCCCACATAACAAAGTCCCTTAGCAACGCGTATCCGTGATTTCGAGGTTTATGCTTTGGCACGGGAAGGGATGTTGCTGAGCGACGCTAAACCAAACAACTGACCGTTCGGCTAGCTATGGGATGGAAAGCGAAACGTCCGACAGGTATTTAGGGTTGCTGGTGGGAAAGTCGATCTCTAGTCTTCGGACACCGCTGCAAACGCAGCGGGCGGGCGTCGCGGCCCGAGTGAATTCAGGGTACCTCCAGCATATTCTCCAGGAGCGTCACCATGACCAAAACAACTTCCCATAACCTGCGCAACGCCGAAAAAGGCGCTATCGAAGATAGCTATTCCTCCTCCCACAACGCCCCCGTCGTGCTATTCAGCGTCATCGACGGCATCAGTACCGAAGACCTGCTGGTCAACCTCACCGAAACACTGGCTTCAGCCCATGCGCTGACCTGCGACTTTGCCTTTGAACTGGAAGGATCGCGGCGGGAAGGCGCGCTGGGGATTGCACAGTTAATCGAGGTGGGGCGGTTGCTGGCTGATCGAGTGCTGGATGACATAGCGCCCTTGCCGGCGACTTAAACGTTGCCATAGGCAATTGCGAGATTTTTTGTTGCCTGGGCGGACGCCTTCGCGAGCAAGCCCGCTCCCACATTTGACCGCGTTTCTACAGGATATACACGGTCAAATGTGGGAGCGGGCTTGCTCGCGAAGAGGCCAGGAGGGACGCTACAAAATCAGGAATCCCGACGCAGATCCGGTGGAATCGGCAGGTCTTTGAGCGGATCCGGCCGCTTGCCCTTGCCCGCCCGGTACTGGCGGATCTGATACACGTACGCCAACACCTGAGCCACCGCCAGATACAACCCGGCCGGAATTTCCTGGTCCAGGTCGGTGGAGTAGAAGATCGACCGCGCCAACTCCGGCGATTCCAGCAGCAGGATGTCATTGGCGACCGCAATCTCGCGGATTTTCAACGCCGTGAAATCACTGCCCTTGGCCAGCAACATCGGCGCCCCACCCTTCTCCGGGTCGTACTTGAGCGCCACGGCGTAGTGGGTCGGGTTGGTGATGACCACATCGGCATCGGGCACCGAGGCCATCATCTTGCGCTGGGACATCTCGCGCTGCAGCTGGCGAATCCGCTGCTTGACCTCGGGCCGGCCTTCCTGGTCCTTGTGCTCGTCGCGCACTTCCTGCTTGGTCATCAGCAGTTTCTTGTGGCTTTCCCACAGCTGGATCGGCGCATCCACCGCAGCAATGATGATCAGCCCGCAGGCCATCCACAGCGAACTCCAGCCCACCACTTGCACACTGTGGATGATCGCCAGCTCGATCGGCTCATGGGCGATGCGCAGCAGGTCGTCGATGTCGGACGACAACACCGTCAACGCCACAAACAGGATCAGGATGAACTTGGCCAAGGCCTTGAGCAGTTCCACCAGGGCCTTGGTGGAAAACATCCGCTTGAGCCCGGCCGCCGGGTTCATCCGGCTGAATTTGGGCGCCAGGCTGCCGGCGGCAAACAGCCAGCCGCCGAGGGAAATCGGGCCGATCAGGGCCGCCAGCAACAAGGTGATGAGGATCGGCTGTACCGCGAGGATCGCGATCTTGCCCGAGTGCAGCAGGTACAAGCCCATGGCCCCCGGGCTCAGCAGCACGTCGCGGGGCAGGGAGAAATTCAGGCGCATCAACTCCATCAGGTCCAGGGCCAGGCCACCGCCATAGATCAGCAGGCCGCCGGAACCGGCGAGCATGATCGCCAGGGTGTTGAGCTCTTTGGAGCGGGCAATCTCGCCCTTTTCCCGGGAGTCCTTTTTACGTTTCTCCGTGGGGTCTTCTGTCTTGTCCTGGCCACTCTCGCTCTCGGCCATGGCTTATCGCGCCCGCGCCAAGTCACGTAAAAACTGCAAGGCGTCGGTCGCCAGCGGTTGATACTGATTGAGAATGTCAGCCATGCCGACCCAGAAAATCCCCATGCCCAGCACCAGGGTCAACGGGAAACCGATGGAGAAGATGTTCAACTGCGGCGCCGCCCGGGTCATCACGCCAAAGGCGATGTTGACCACCAGCAGCGCAGTGATCGCCGGCAATACCAGCAGCAGGGATGCACCGAGCACCCAGCTCAAGCGCCCCACCAGCTCCCAGAAATGATTGACCACCAACCCGCTGCCCACCGGCAAGGTGGTGAAACTTTCGGTCATCACCTCGAACACCACCAGGTGGCCGTTCATGGCCAGGAACAGCAAGGTCACCAGCATCGTCAGGAATTGCCCGATCACCGCCACCGACACGCCGTTGGTAGGGTCGACCATGGACGCGAAGCCCATGCCCATCTGGATCGAGATGATCTGCCCGGCGATCACGAAGGCCTGGAAGAACAGCGTCAGGGAGAAGCCCAGCAAGGCGCCGATGATGATTTGCTCGGCGATCAGCATCATTGCACTGAGGTCCAGGGCATTCACCGGTGGCATCGGCGGCAAGCCCGGCACGATGACCACGGTGATCGCCACCGCGAAATACAGGCGGATGCGCCGTGGTACCAGGGTGGTGCCGAACACCGGCATGGTCATCAGCACGGCCGTCACCCGGAACAACGGCAGGATGAACGAGGCCACCCAGGTGCTGATCTGGGTGTCGGTCAAGGCCAGCATCGAATTCACGGGGTCAGCCGATCAACTGCGGAATACTGCCGTACAGCTGCAGGATGTATTCCATGAAGGTTTGCACCAGCCACGGGCCGGCGACGATCAGGGTGATCAGCATCACCAGCAGGCGCGGCAAAAAGCTCAGGGTCTGTTCGTTGATCTGGGTCGCGGCCTGGAACATCGCCACCAACAGGCCCACCAACAGGCTCGGCACCACCAGCACGGCGACCATCATGGTGGTCAGCCACAGGGCTTCGCGAAACAGGTCGACTGCTACTTCTGGCGTCATGGCCTACACCCCACCGAAACTGCCGGCCAGGGTGCCGATAATCAGCGCCCACCCGTCCACCAACACAAACAGCATGATCTTGAACGGCAGCGAAATGATCAGCGGCGACAGCATCATCATACCCATGGCCATCAGCACACTCGCCACGACGAGGTCGATGATCAGGAACGGAATGAAGATCATGAAGCCGATCTGGAACGCGGTCTTCAACTCCGAGGTCACGAACGCCGGCACCAGGATGGTCAGCGGCGCCATGTCGGGGCTGGCGATGTCGGTACGCTTGGACAACCGCACAAACAACTCAAGGTCGCTGGAACGGGTCTGCGACAGCATGAAATCCTTGATCGGGCCCTGGGCCTTGTCGATCGCATCCTGGGCGGTCATTTTCTCCGCCAGGTACGGTTGCAGGGCTTGCTGGTTCACCTTGTCGAACACCGGCGCCATGATGAACAGCGTCAGGAACAGCGCCATGCCGGTGAGGATCTGGTTCGACGGCGTCTGTTGCAGGCCGAGGGCCTGACGCAGGATCGAGAACACGATGATGATGCGGGTGAAGCTGGTCATCAGCATCACGAACGCGGGGATGAAGCTCAGCGCGGTCATGATCAGCAGGATCTGCAGGCTGACCGAATACTCCTGCGCGCCCGCCGCGTTAGTGCCCAGGGTGATCGCCGGGATCGACAACGGGTCTGCTGCGTACGCCAGCGGCGCTGCCAGCAACAGCATGAGCGTCAATAAAACGCGCATTACTTCTTATCCTTCTGATCCTTGCCCAGCAACTCCATGAGGCGCTGGGCGAATTCCGGCGTGGCCGCTTGGGTCTGGGCCACTTCCACAGGCGACTTGAGCACGTGCAACGGGGTGATGCGGCCGGGGGTGATGCCCAGCAGGATCTGCTCGTCGCCGACCTGCACCAGCACCAGCCTGTCTCGCGGGCCAAGGGCGCGTGAACCCACCAGCTCGATGACCTGGGCATTGCCCGGGCCGATGCGCTGCACGCGGCGCAGCACCCAGGCGAGCACGAAGATCAGCCCCACCACCAGCAACAACCCCAGCACCAACTGGGTGAGTTGCCCGCCCACACCGCTGCCGAGTGCCGGCGCAGCCGCCTGGGCAACCGGTTCTGCTGCCATTACGCTCAAGGGCAGCGTCGATAACAGTCCTACCAATGAGCGCTTCATATCAACGCAACTTCTTGATGCGTTCGCTCGGGCTGATCACGTCGGTCAGGCGGATGCCGAACTTCTCGTTGACCACCACCACTTCGCCATGGGCGATCAGCGTGCCGTTGACCAGCACGTCCAGCGGCTCGCCGGCCAGGCGGTCCAGCTCGATCACCGACCCCTGGTTGAGCTGCAGCAGGTTGCGGATGTTGATTTCGGTGCTGCCGACTTCCATGGAGATCGACACCGGGATGTCGAGGATCACGTCCAGGTTCGGACCGTCGAGGGTCACCGGGTCATTGTTCTTCGGCACGCTGCCGAACTCTTCCATGGGAAGGCGGTTGCCAACCGGTGCAGTGGCCGCATCGGCCGCCAGCAGTGCATCGATATCGTCCTGGCCGACATCGCCGGTTTCTTCCAGGGCAGCCGCCCACTCGTCAGCCAGGGCCTGGTCTTCGGCGGAAGTGTTTTCGTGTTCGGTAGCCATTACATGTCCTCGGCGGAGCAGAAATTAAGGTGGATCAGCGACGGTTGATCGGTTCGATCACTTGCAACGCCAGGTTGCCTTTGTGAGAACCGAGCTTGACCTTGAACGACGGCACGCCGTTGGCGCGCATGATCAGTTCTTCCGGCAGGTCGACGGGAATCACATCCCCCGGCTGCATGTGCAAAATATCCCGCAAACGCAGCTGGCGACGGGCCACGGTGGCGCTCAGGGGTACGTCGACGTCCAGCAGGTCTTCGCGCAGCGCTTTCACCCAGCGTTCGTCCTGGTCGTCGAGGTCGGACTGGAAACCGGCATCGAGCATCTCGCGCACCGGCTCGATCATCGAGTACGGCATGGTCACGTGCAGGTCGCCGCCGCCGCCATCGAGTTCGATGTGGAAGGTGGAGACCACAATGGCTTCGCTGGGGCCGACGATGTTGGCCATGGCCGGGTTCACTTCCGAGTTGATGTACTCGAAATTGACTTCCATGATCGCCTGCCAGGCTTCCTTCAAGTCGATGAAGGCCTGCTCCAGCACCATGCGCACCACCCGCAACTCGGTCGGGGTGAATTCACGGCCTTCGATCTTGGCGTGACGGCCATCGCCGCCGAAGAAGTTGTCCACCAGCTTGAACACCAGCTTGGCGTCGAGGATGAACAGCGCGGTGCCGCGCAGCGGCTTGATCTTCACCAGGTTGAGGCTGGTGGGCACGTACAGCGAGTGCACGTACTCACCGAACTTCATCACCTGCACGCCGCCCACCGCCACGTCCGCCGAGCGGCGCAGCATGTTGAACATGCTGATACGGGTGTAACGGGCAAAACGCTCGTTGATCATTTCCAGGGTCGGCATGCGTCCACGGACGATGCGATCCTGGCTGGTCAGGTCGTAGCTTTTGACGCTGCCGGGCTCGGCAGCCATTTCGGTCTGTACCAGACCATCGTCGACGCCATGGAGCAGCGCATCGATTTCATCCTGGGACAGCAGGTCCTGCACGGCCATGTCGTGATCCTACTGCAATACGAAATTAGTGAAGAGCACCTGCTCGATCACCGGTTTGCCGACTTCCTTCTGGGCCACTTCCTGCACGCTGGCGGTGACCTTCTGGCGCAGCATTTCCTGGCCCACCGGGGTGGCGAGGGTGTCGAAGGGTTGGGCGGAAAACAGCATCACCAGGTTGTTGCGGATCACTGGCATGTGCACCTTGAGGGCATCCAGGTCTGCCTGGTTACGCGCCAGCAGGGTAATGCTCACCTGCAGGTAGCGTTGACGGCCGTTCTGATTGAAGTTGGCGACAAACGCCGGCAGCATCGGCTCGAAGATTGCCGGTTGCTTGACGTTGGGGTTGACCTCGGCCGTGGCGGCCGGTTTGCTCTGGGCACTGTGCATAAAGTACCAGGTAGCCCCCACGGACAGGCCGATCGCCAGCAACAAGGCCAAGACAATCAGCAGGATAAGCTTGAGCTTGCCCTTGCCTGCGGGTGCTTTTGCTGCGTCGTCGCTCTTCGCCATGCCAATAATCCGTCACTATTCTGGGATTCATAGTTCTTGGGAAAGGCAAGAGCAAGTGTTATGCCAGAGTTGTCAGTTCGGTCACGGTTTCGCCGACACTGCAAAACCAATGTGGGAGCGGGCTTGCTCGCGAAAGCGGTGGATCAGCACCTGTAACGGTGACTGACACTCCGTATTCGCGAGCAAGCCCGCTCCCACATTTTGATCATCGCCAGGCCTCGGATCAGGCGTAGTAGTCCACGGCGCTGGAGCCAATCACCGACTGCACCACCGGCGCGGCCACTTCAGCCACCTCACCGATACCGCCGCCATCAACCCCATCACCCCGCCCGCCACTGCCGCTGACGCCGCGAGCCTGGTTCTGCTGTTGCTGGTCCTGGCCCTGCTGCCCCTGCCAGCCACGGGACTGGTCCGACACGTTGACGTCGACCTGGCCCATGCCCTGCTGGGCAAACATCTCCCGCAGGCGGCCCGACTGGCTTTCCAGGGCTTCACGCACCACTGCATGGCCGCTCATGAAGGTGACTTGCGCCTGCTGGTCGGCGGACATCTTCACGCTGATGTCCAGGCGACCCAGCTCAGCGGGCTGCAACTGGATCTCTGCCGACTTGAGGTTGGCGCTGGACAGGTACATGACCCGGTTCACCACCTCATCGGTCCAGCCACTCTGGTGCATGGCCAATGGCGCGTTGGCCACCGGCGGCAGGGCATTCGCAGTTTTCGGCGTGGCAGCCTGGGTCAGCGCGGCGAGGCGGTTGGCGAAGTCATCGACACGGGTGTCGCTGCTGGCGTCCTTCAAATCCTTGAGACCGCCGTCGATCAGACCGGCAAAGGCTTTGTCGCCGCCCTGGTCGGTGCTGTCCTTGGACGCTTGCTGGTCGACCATATTGGCCAGGCCTGTGACGAAGTTTTGCGCGGCGGTCGGCTGATCCTGGGTCGGGGCCGACGTGCCTTTGGCTGGGGTTTGGCTGCTGGCGGATACGTGACCGCCCTGTTCCATGGCCAGGCGCACGGCGGGCATTGCATCCAGCGGATCGGCCTCGGGGTCGAAGGCGGGCTTGGCGTCGTCGGTCGCGGCAATCGGTGGCGCCACGACTGGCTGGTTTTTGTCATCCTTCGCGGTGGTCGGCGTCGGAGTCTCGACGGGCGCCGGCGTAGCGGGGACGGGGACAGGGACTACCGCGGCTATCAGCGCCGGGTCTACGGCGGGGTCGACCGGAGGTTGCTGGGCCAGGGACGGATCGTCTGCCGGGGCATCGTCGTCTGACTTGGCGGTGGTGTCCGGGGTGTCCGCCTTGGCCGGCGGGTTGGCAGGCAAAGTCTTGCCGTTATCGGCAACCGATGGGGTACCGGCGGCAGGCTTGTCGTTGTTGGCGGCGGGCTTGGGGCTGTTGTCCGCAGGCTTGTCGCGGGTGGATTTGATGGGGGTGTCGACAGGTTTTGCCGCAGGCGCAGGGGCCTGGTTGGCGAACACCTGAGCGAAGCCCGGGACCTTGTCCCGCGGGTTCGCAGCCACTGCCGGTGGATTGGCAGCGGGCGCTTGAGGCTTGGCCGCAAGGGCTGCCTGAAGGAGCGAATTCGGGGTGATTGCCATAGTCAAGAGTCTCCGCCGCACAGGGGTCGAGGGTGCGGTAACAGGAGGTAGAGCAAGAGTTGGGCCAGGTTTTGGTTTAAGGGTGTATATCCGTTATTTGGGTGAGGGCTTGTATAGGGTCTTGAGTGTTGAAGAGCAAAAGCAACAGCCAAATCAAAAGCGGGCACGCTCCCACAGAAAAGCAGCTCTGCTTTCGCTCTGGTTTTTGATGGGGCAGAGCGCTTTGGTTACTGTGCCGCTTTTGCAAAGTGACTCGCTGCAAGAGCGAAACCATAAGCCGCCGTTACCGAAGAAACGGATATACACACCAAAAGCGTCAGAGCTGAAACCGCCCCCGCTCATGCTCATACAACGGCCGCACCAGCGCGAATTCATGGTCAATCTCATCCACCAACTGCGCCAAATCCGCAACCACAGGCTTGGCGGACTTATCCTCGAGCAACTGACAAAGCTCAGCCAACCGCACCGCCCCAAGATTACCGCTACTCCCCTTGAAGCTATGCGCAATCCGCCCAAGCGCCTTGGCATCATCCCGAGCCCGGCGCAACGCCTCTACCCGCTTTTGCGAGTCATCGAGAAAAGTGTCGAGCAGCTTCGGATACTCGCCCTCCATGACCTCCTGCAAGCCAGTCAGCACATCGGGGTCCAGATGAATCTCTGCCACTTGTTCGCTCCTTGATCAAGAATCGGCGGATTATGCCAGAGCCTTCCATGAAAACTCCACGCACACACACCGCCCGCCGTCAGACCAGCCTACATCGCTGCTCAACTGGCGCACCAGGCTCAATCCCCTACCAGACAGACGGTCAACATCCAGCGGCCTGGCCAGCACCTTATCCACATCAAACCCGGCCCCACTGTCCTCGATCCGCAGCGTCAGACACCCCCCCTCCCCGGTCGGCACCACATCCAGATGCACCCGCACATACCCGCTATCCAACCGCGCCAGCCGCTCATTACGCTCGCGGTAATACGCAGCAAACCCCTGTGCATCCCGCTTGAGCCGCGAATCCAGCCCCAGCACACCATGTTCAAGCGCATTGGAATACAACTCCGCCATCACGCTGTACAACGCCCCGCTCTGCTCCCGCAGCCCATGAATCTCCAACAGCAACTGCAACAAATACGGCAAAGGGTTGTAGGACTTGAGCGTCTCGGCACGAAACTCAAAACTTACCGACCAATCCAGCGGCGACGACTGCCCACTGTCGGAATACACCACCGACGACGAACGCAACGGCTCATCCGCCTGCAGGCTGATCTCCACCATGCTGATGTCATCGCGCACCTCACCGCGAAAACCCGCCAAGGCCTGTTCGATCTCCTCGAACAACCGGTCCGGCTCGCGATTGACCGCAAACACCTGCTGCAACCGCTCGGCGCCAAACAACTGTTCATGGGCATCGGCGGTATCCAGCACACCATCCGACAGCAAAAACACTCGGTCACCCAGCGCCATCGGCCAGACTTCAGTGCAGTCATCAAACGCCTCGGCCGCCAGCACGCCCAATGGCAAATGTCGCGACACCAGCGGCGTGCGCTTGCCGGTGGTGACGTCATGCACGTAGCCGTCGGGCATGCCGCCATTCCACACTTCCACCACCCGTCGCTGGGCGCTGAGGCACAGCAAGGTGGCACAACAGAACATGTCCACCGGCAGGATGCGCTTGAGCTTGGCGTTCATCTCCCGCAGGGTTTGCGCCAATCCGTAGCCCTTGGCAGTCATGCCGTAGAACACTTCCGCCAGGGGCATGGCGCCGACCGCCGCCGGCAAACCGTGGCCGGTAAAGTCCCCCAGCAGCACATGCATATCGCCCGACGGCGTGTACGCGGCCAGCAGCAAATCGCCGTTGAACAGCGCGTAGGGCGACTGCACATAACGAATATTCGGCGCGGCGTTGATGCAGCCCGAGTGGGCCACCTTGTCGAACACCGCCTTGGCCACTCGCTGCTCCTGCAGCAGGTAGTCGTGGTGCCGGGCGATCAGGTCGCGTTGCTGCAAGACCGTGGCCTGCAAGCGGCGCAGGCGGTCCATGGCGTTGATCTTCGCCGCGAGGATCACTTGGTTATAGGGTTTGGCCAGGAAGTCGTCGCCGCCGGCATCCAGGCACTGGGCCAGGGCTTCGCTCTCGCGCAGGGAGGTGAGGAAGATGATCGGCACCAGCGCCTCCCCCGCCAGTTGCTTGATCTGCCGGGCCGCCTCGAAGCCGTCCATCACCGGCATCAGGGCGTCCATCAACACCAACTGCGGCCGTTCACGGGTAAACACATCGACCGCTTCCTGGCCGTTGCTGGCGGTCAGCACCTGGTGGCCCTGGCGGCGCACGATGGTCGACAGCAACAACAGGTCGGCGGCGCTGTCTTCGGCGATCAACACCGTCAGCGCCTCGAGGACCGGGGCCAGGACGCTCAAGTGAGGTCGAACAGTTTGTCGAAGTTGGAAATGGCCAGGATCTTGCGCACATCGGAGTTGGCGTTGACCACCTGCACTTCGGCATTGTCGCCTCCGGCATGGTCACGCAACAGCAGGAGCATGCCCAGGGCCGAGCTGTCCATGTAGGTGGTTTCCTTCAAGTCCACCACGTAGATCTCGGGCACCTTGTAGAACCGCTCGTAGGCATCACGAAAGGCCTGGTGGCTACCGAAATCGAATCGCCCCCTGACGGTGATCGTCAACTTCGTCCCGTCCAGGGACACTTCTGATTCGACTGACATACGACTGCTTCCTTGTCATTGGCAATGTGCAACAAGGTGTAGCAGGTGATAGGGAAGTGGGCAAATCCGTGTAGGAGCGAGGGCGTGGTTAATAGGGGTTTTGGCGGGGAAGACGCTGGGACAATTCATCCAGCAGTTTCTGCTCGCGCTTGTCTTCCAGTGCGCGGGCTTCGTCGATGTAGCGTTGCACCAGCTTGCGCAGGCCTTCGACCCGGGCATAGGCCTGTTGCCAGCTGTCGCGGGCCTTGTCGACGTTGGCCTGGTGCCAGGCCAGGCTCTGGCGCTGCTGGCCGACGGCGGTTTCCAACTGGTTGAGAAAGCCCTGGTAGCCCATCAGCCACTGCCCGGAGACGCCCTTGCTGCCACGCTCGATCCACTGCTGCTGATACTCGCCGCGAAAGCGCTCCAGGTCCCCCAGCTTGCTTTCCGCCAGGCGAACCTGGCCCTGGAAGTACCCCAGGCGCTGGACGGCGGTCTTTTCAGCTTTTTCGGCCATGTCCACTACCGGGGCAAGGCGCGCGGCGCGAGTGTTGGCCATGGTTTATCCGCCCGGCGCCGGCGCGAAGATGGTGCCCAGGTGAGCCTCGCTTTCACCCATGCTGATCTTGTCGTTGAGGCCCTGGCGCAGGTACGTCACCAGTTGCGGTTGCAGGGCAATCGCCAGGTCGGTCTCGCGATCGCCGCCCGCCACATAGGCGCCGACGCTGATCAGGTCGCGGCTCTGTTGATAACGCGACCACAGTTGCTTGAACTGCTGCGCGCGCATCATGTGCTCCGGGGTGACCACCGACGGCATCACCCGGCTGATGGAGGCTTCGATGTCGATGGCCGGGTAGTGCCCTTCTTCGGCCAGGCGCCGGGACAGCACGATGTGCCCGTCGAGCACGCCCCGCGCCGAGTCGGCAATCGGGTCCTGCTGGTCATCGCCCTCGGAGAGTACGGTGTAGAACGCAGTGATCGAACCACCACCGGCTTCGGCGTTACCGGCACGCTCCACCAGCTTGGGCAGCTTGGCGAACACTGACGGCGGATAGCCCTTGGTGGCCGGCGGCTCGCCGATGGCCAGCGCAATTTCCCGCTGGGCCTGGGCAAAACGGGTCAGGGAGTCCATCAGCAACAGGACGTTCTTGCCCTTGTCGCGAAAATATTCGGCGATGCGCGTGCAGTACATCGCGGCGCGCAGGCGCATCAGCGGCGCGTCATCCGCCGGTGAGGCCACCACGACCGAACGCTTGAGGCCTTCTTCGCCGAGGCTGTGCTCGATGAATTCCTTCACCTCCCGGCCCCGCTCGCCGATCAGCCCGACCACGATGATGTCGGCCTCGGTAAAGCGCGTCATCATGCCCAGCAACACCGACTTACCCACGCCGGTACCGGCAAACAGGCCCAGGCGCTGGCCGCGGCCCACCGTCAATAAACCGTTGATGCTGCGAATGCCCACGTCCAGCGGCACGCTGATGGGGTTGCGCTTGAGCGGGTTGATGGTCGGGCCGTCCATCGGCACCCAGTCTTCGGCCTTCATACCGCCCTTGCCGTCGAGGGCGCGCCCGGCGCCATCCAGCACGCGGCCGAGCATGCTCATGCCCATCGGCAGACGGCCGGTGTCGGCCAGCGGCACCACGCGAGCGCCGGGGGCAATGCCGGCAACGCTGCCGACGGGCATCAGGAATACTTTGCTGCCGGAGAACCCCATCACTTCGGCTTCGACCTGCACCGGGTGGTAGCTGTCGTCGTTGATCACCATGCAGCGGCTGCCCATGGCGGCGCGCAGGCCTTCGGCTTCCAGGGTCAGGCCGACCATGCGCAGCAGGCGGCCCTCCAGGATCGGCTGGCCGGGCAACTCGGTGACTTCGGCATAGCCACCCAGGCGCTTGGCGAAGCTGGTGCGATCAAGGCGCATCGGGGGTGTCCAGCTCGACGCTCAAGTCCGGCTCTGCCGGGTGCAGCGCCTGCTCGTGCAACTGATCGAACAGCTTGGCCATGATCTGCGTGATGCGCGTCTCCACCGTGGCATCGATGCGGCTGTGCTCGGTCTCGACCCGGCAACCACCGGGCAGCAGCGCGGCGTCTTCGACGATGCGCCAGGTTTCTTCATGGCGCTCGCGCAGGGCTTTGACCTGTTCGAAATCCTGCGGGTTGATGTACAGCCGCACGTTGCCGACGCCCAGGGGCAGCAGCTTGAGGGCTTCGCGCATCACGCTTTCGATTTGCGTGGAGTCCAGGGCCAATTCGCGCTGAATCACCTGGCGGGTGATGTGCTCCACCAGCCCGACCATGGCTTTTTCAATCTGCGAGTCCTGCTCGGCGATGGGCTCGAACAGGCTGCCCATCAGGGTTTCCAGGCTGGCCAGCTTGACGCTCAGCGCGGCCTCGGCTTCCTGGCGGACCTTGAGAGTGGTGCTGCGAAAACCGTCCTTCTCGCCGGTGGAGAAACCTTCGTTGTAGGCTTCCTGGCGAATGCTTTCGAGCTCTTCCAGGGTCAGTGGCTGGACTTCCTCCAGCGGCACTTCTTCCATCTCGGCCGGGGGTTCTTCTACCGGCTCCGGCTCAGGCTCCGGGCGATGCGGGTCGAAACTGGGCAGCGACCAGACGTCGAACCCTCCGACGTCCCGTGCGCGAATCAGATCGCTGGGCGTCTCATCTTTGTTCGACATGCGCGGCGCCTTAAATCATTTCTTCGCCGCCCTTCCCACCGAGAACGATTTCTCCGGCTTCGGCCATACGGCGGGCAATGGTGAGGATTTCCTTCTGTGCAGTTTCCACGTCGCTGACGCGCACCGGGCCCTTGGCCTCGAGGTCGTCGCGCAACAGTTCGGAAGCCCGCTTGGACATGTTCTTGAAGATCTTTTCCTTGACGCCCTCGTCGGAGCCCTTGAGCGCCAGCACCAGTACGTCGGAGGACACTTCCCGCAGCAACGCCTGGATGCCACGGTCGTCGACGTCGGAGAGGTTGTTGAACACGAACATGAGGTCTTCGATCTGCACCGACAGGCTGTCGTCGATCTCGCGGATCGAGTCCATCAACTGGCCTTCCACCGAGCTGTCGAGGAAGTTCATGATGTCGGCCGCACGCTTGATGCCGCCCAGGGTGGTGCGCGAAGCGTTGGAATTGCCCGAGAACTGCTTCTCGAGAATCGTGTTCAGTTCTTTCAGGGCCGCCGGCTGCACGGTGTTCAACGACGAGACGCGCAGGATGATATCCAGGCGCACCTTATGGTCGAAGTGGCCGAGCACTTCACCGGCCTGGTCGGGGTCGAGATACGCCACCACGATCGCCTGGATTTGCGGGTGTTCGTAGCGGATCACGTCGGCCACGGCCCGCGGCTCCATCCATTTGAGGCTGTCGAGGCCGCTGGTGTTGCCACCCAGCAGGATGCGATCGATCAGGCCGTTGGCCTTGTCTTCGCCCAGGGCCGAGGTGAGCATCTTGCGAATGTAGCTGTCGGAGCCGACGCCCAGGCTGGTCTGGTCGCCGACGATCTCGACGAACTCGCTCATCACCTGCTCGACTTGCTCGCGGTGCACATTGCGCATTTGCGCCATGGCCACGCCGACACGCTGAACCTCTTTGGGCCCCATGTGGCGCAGCACTTGGGCGGCGTCGGTTTCTCCGAGGGACAGCAACAGCACGGCGGCTTTGTCGACCCGGGAGAGTTTGGCTACTGCAGCTCGGCTATCACTCATCTGCGTTAATCCACTCTTTCACGACCTGGGCCACACGACCCGGGTCTTCGGCCACCAGGCTCTTGATTGCGTTCAACTGAGCGTCATACCCCTCGCTCGGGCTCGGCAACAGAATGCTTTGCGGGCCACCGAGGCTCACGCGGTCGTTGGCCAGTTCGCCATCGAGGCCGCCCATGCCACCCAGTTCGACGTCGCCGCCGGCCAGGGCCAGTTGCTTCTTGCCGTGGCCGGTGATGTTGTTGAGCACCGGGCGCAGCACGCCGAACACCAGCAACAGGATGAACAACACCCCCAGCACTTGCTTGACGATGTCCCAGAACCACGGCTGAGTATAGAACGCTGCCTCGGCGATGACTTCGCCACGCTCGGCGGAGAACGGCATGTTGATCACGCTGACGCTGTCGCCACGGCTGGCATCGAAGCCCACCGCGTCCTGCACCAGGCGAGTGAAGCGCGCCAATTCATCGGCGCTCCATGGGGAGCGGGTGATGGCGCCGTCTGCGGCATTGACCTTGACCTGGTCATCCACCACCACCGACACCGACAGGCGATTGATCCGACCCTGTTGCTGCTTGGTGTGGCTGATGGAACGATCAAGCTCGAAGTTCTTGGTGGACTGGTTGCGCTTGTCGGCCGGGTACGGCGCGAGCATAGGCTGGCCAGTGGCCGGGTCCATGATCTGCTGGCCGTTGGCGTCCAACAGCGGCTGGCCAGGCTGCACCGCGCCTGCGGTAGCGGCAGCGCCACCGGTGGTTTGCGGGGCAGTGGCCGGGGTGGGTGGCTGGTTGCTCAGGGCACCCGGCACGCCTTGCGGGCCATTGCTGGCGGTACGTTGTTCGGTGGTCGATTGCTCGCTGCGCAAGGCCGGCTGGTCCGGGTTGAACTGCTCGGAGGTCGATTCGACGGCGCTGAAGTCGACGTCGGCCGACACTTCAGCCTTGTAGCGATCATTGCCCAACACCGGTTGCAGGATGTTGTGCACCCGCTGGGTCAACATGCTTTCCATGCGACGGCTGTAGTCGAACTGCTTGCCGGCCATGGTCAGCGAGGAGTTCTCCGCAAGGTCCGACAGCAGGTTGCCCTTCTGGTCGACTACGGTGATCTGCGACTTGCTCAATTCAGGAACGCTGGTGGCCACCAGGTTAATGATCGCCAATACCTGGCCAGGCTCAAGGGAGCGGCCGGCAAAGAGTTCGACCAGCACCGAGGCGCTGGGCTTGCGTTCATCGCGCACAAATACCGAGCTTTTCGGAATCGCCAGGTGCACGCGGGCGCCCTTGACGTTGTTCAGGGCGGAGATGGTGCGCGCCAGTTCGCCTTCCAGGCCGCGACGGTAGCGGGTGGCTTCCATGAACTGGCTGGTCCCCAGGCCCTGGTCCTTGTCGAGGATTTCAAAGCCGATATTCGCGTCGGACGGGGTTACGCCGGCAGCCGCCAGTTTCATCCGCGCACGGGCCACATCGTCGGCCTTGACCAACAGGGCGCCGGAATTCGGTTCGACGGTGTAGCTGATGTCTGCCGCCGCCAGGGTTTCCATGATCTGCTTGGAATCCATGCCCGCCAGGCTGCCGTACAACGGACGGTAATCCGGTTGCTGGGACCACAGCACCACGGCAAAACCAATCGCCACGCTGGCAGCCAGGCCGACCATCAGGCCTACCTGACGCAACATGGTCATCTCGGAGAGGTTTTCCAGGAACGACAGGCCAAACAGCGGCGGCTTGCCGTCTGCCTTGGCGGGTGCGTTATCCACGAGTGCTTCTGCCATGACTCAAATCGTCCTTAAACCGGCATCTGCATGATGTCTTGATAGGCTTGAACCAGTTTGTTGCGCACCTGGGTCAAGGCCTGGAATGAAACGCTGGCTTTTTGCGAGGCGACCATCACGTCGGTGAGGTCCACGCCGCTCTTGCCGATCTCGAAGGCGGTCGCCAACTGATTGGATGCCTGCTGGGTGTCGCTGACTTTGTTGATGGCCTGGCCGAGCATGTCGGCAAAGCTGCTCTGGCCCAATTCCGGTACGGCTTGCGCGGCGGATTTCGGTTGAGCCATGGCATCCATTTGCATGGACCGCATATCCAACATCAACCGATTGAACTCAACACCTTGGCTCATGAACTTTCTCTCCGACGACCCGCAATTTTTTGACACTACACAGCGATTACAGGGGTGGTAGCAACAAGGGTGCCAGCTCCGTGGCATTCTGTAAGAAAAGGCGACTGGCCCTGTCGGCTTTGAGAATTTTCAGGTGGCGTAGAGGTAGGCTTCCACGTCCATCCCGGCGTCACGCATCTGCGCCAGCTTGTAGCGCAGGGTGCGCGGGCTGATGCCCAGGCGCTCGGCGGCTTCTTTGCGGCGCCCGCGCTCGGAGCGCAGGGTGTCGATGATCATCTGGAATTCGCGGCGGCGCAGGTCGTCGCCCAGGGCGCCGGCGGATTCGGCAGGCACGGCTTCGACCTGTGGCGCGGCAGCCAGGCTCGGCTGCGGGGCTGCGCCCGCGCCCATGGCCAGGCAGAAATCCTGGGGCTGGATCAGGCCGCCCTGCTGCAAAATCAACGCACGCTGGATCGCATTGTCCAGTTCCCGCACGTTGCCGGGCCACGGGTAACTGATCAGACAGGCCTGGGCCTCGGCCGACAGGCGCGCCTGGGCATGCTTCATTTTATTGACGTGCTTGCCCAGCAGGCGCTCGGCCAGCGGGATGATGTCGGCCGGGCGCTCGCGCAACGGGCGCCAGGCCAACGGGAACACCGAGAGCCGGTAGAACAGGTCCTCGCGGAAGCGCCCCGCCGCCACTTCGCCCGCCAGGTCGCGGTTGGTGGTGGCGACCACACGGATGTCCAGCTGGATCGGCTTGCGTGCGCCCACCCGCTCCACTTCGCGCTCCTGCAATACCCGCAGCAACTTGGCTTGCAGGCCCAGGGGCATTTCGGAGATTTCGTCGAGCAGGATGGTGCCGCCGTCAGCCTGTTCGAACTTGCCGGCCTGCGCCGCGATGGCGCCGGTGAACGAGCCCTTCTCATGGCCGAACAAGGTGGCTTCGAGCATGTTGTCGGGAATGGCCGCGCAGTTGATCGCAATGAACGGCTGGCTGGCACGATGGGACTGCTGGTGGATGTAGCGCGCCAGCACTTCCTTGCCGGTACCGGACTCGCCGGAGATCAATACGGTGGAGTCGCTGCGGGCGACACGGGCCGCCAGCTCCAGCAATTGCGCACTGGCCGGCTCGAAGGCAATAGGGCCTTCGCCGTCGGCGGCGCCCAGGGCACCGAGGGCATGGCGCGCGACCAGCTCGATCAAGGCTTTGGGTTCGAAGGGCTTGACCAGGTAATCCGCAGCGCCCTGGCGCATGGCGTCGACGGCACGCTCCACGGCGCCGTGGGCGGTCATCAGCAGCACCGGCAGTTGCGGCTGGCGCGCACGCAACAGGCCGAGCAACTGGTGTCCGTCCATGCCCGGCATGTTGACGTCGCTGACCACCAGGCTGAAGGACTCCTGCTCCACCGCGTCCAGGGCTTCTTCGGCAGAACCGACCGCCCGATAGTCATGGCCCGCCAGCAACAGCGTGTCAGCCAATGCTTCACGCAGGGCGCGATCGTCTTCAACCAATAAAACCTTGATAGCCATGACCTTTTACTCCGCGCTGACGGCGCATGAAAACAGCGGCAGCGTGATCAACGCGCACGTGCCACGACCCAACCGGGAATGCAGCTGCAATTCTCCCTGATGTGCACGGGCGACTGCCTTGACCACGGTCAGGCCCAGGCCGGTCCCGTTGGTCTTGGTGGTAAAAAAAGGCTCGCCGAGGCGCTGCAGCACTGCCGGGTCAATCCCGCTGCCGCTGTCGCTGATGCTCAGGCGCAGGGTGTCGCCACGGTTGTACAGGTGCACCTTGAGCCGCGCCCCGGGGCCGCTGGCCTGGGTCGCGTTTTCGATCAGGTTGAGCAGCGCGCCCACCAGGGTGTCGCGGTTGCACAGCAACTCGCCGTAATGGCTGTCGCACTGCCAACGGACTGACGCTTCCTGTATATGAGTGGCGGCCGCCGCTTGCAGGGACTGCATCAAGGCGGCCGGGGTGACGCGGTCGGTCAGCGGCAATTCGCCGCGGGCAAACACCAGCATGTCGCGCACCTGATGCTCCAGTTCGTGCAGGCGCTCCTTGAGGCGGCCGGCAAAACGCTGGTGGGTGGCGGCGGGCAATTGCTCATCAGTCAAATGACTGGCGTAAATCAGCGCGGCCGACAATGGCGTACGAATCTGGTGGGCCAGGGAAGCGACCATTCGCCCCAAAGACGACAAGCGCTCATGGCGGGCCAACTGGTCTTGCAGGTGCCGGGTTTCAGTCAGGTCGTTGAGCAACACCAACTGGCCGGGCTCGGCATCCAGGGAACGCGTGGCGATGGACAGGCGGCGCCCATCCTTGAGGGAAATTTCGTGGCCGTCGTCTTCCCGCGGGGCAAAGCAGCGGGTGATGACCTCACGCCACAGCTCGCCCTCCAGCGGCAGGCCAAGCATGTTGCAGGCCGCCGGGTTGGCTTCGCGCACACGGCCCTGCTCGTCGATGACGATCACGCCACCGGGCAACAGGTCGAGGAGGTTTTGCAGACGGTTGGCCAGTCGCTCTTTCTCGGCCAGCTCTTCCATGCGCTGGGCACTGACCACGGCCAACTCGCCCTTAAGCTCGGAAACCCGGGCTTCCAGCAGGCTGTAGGAGTCAGTCAACTGGCTCGACATCTGGTTGAACAGGGAAAAAGCCTGTTCAAGCCCGAGGCGGCTGATCTGCTCTACGGAGGGGGCCGGCCCCTGAGTGTCAGGGACCGAAGATAGTTGGGCGGCGTGGGGCATCATGCTCTCTCGCTTGGCTGACCGTCAGTTAAACGGAACGTTGCGAGTGCTGTAGCAATACCCGTGCCTAAAAAAATAGGCTTAGTTTTCAGTCAGTTGAAAAACAGGCGTCAATCATCCGCCTGTTCATCACCTTCCTTGCGGCTCATGCCGTACTTGCGCATCTTTTCCACCAGGGTGGTACGACGGATGCGCAGGCGCTCCGCGGCACGGGCGACGATACCGTTGGCGTCGTCGAGTGCCTGCTGGATCAGGCCTTGTTCGAGGCTGCCGAGGTAGTCCTTCAAGTCCAGGCCTTCCGGCGGCAGCATGGCGGTGGAGCCGAAGTCCGGCGTGTGGCCGTTGATGGCCACGCGCTCTTCCAGGTCGCTGCGCAGGCTGTCCACCAATTGCTCGTCTTCGTCGTCGACGTAGCGGAATTTCTTCGGCAGCTCGACCACGCCGATCACCCCGTACGGGTGCATGATCGCCATGCGCTCCACCAGGTTGGCCAGCTCGCGGACGTTGCCCGGCCAGCCGTGGCGACACAGTGACATGATCGCCGCCGAGTTGAAGCGAATCGAACCACGCTTTTCGTGTTCCATGCGCGAGATCAGTTCGTTCATCAGCAGCGGGATGTCTTCGACGCGCTCGCGCAGGGGCGCCATTTCGATCGGGAATACGTTGAGGCGGTAGTACAGGTCTTCGCGGAAGCTGCCGACCTCGATCATGCTTTCGAGGTTCTTGTGGGTGGCCGCGATGATGCGTACGTCGACGCTCTGGGTCTTGTTGCTGCCCACGCGCTCGAAGGTGCGCTCCTGCAATACCCGCAGCAGCTTGACCTGCATCGGCAGCGGCATGTCGCCGATTTCGTCGAGGAACAGGGTGCCGCCGTTGGCCAGTTCAAAACGCCCGGCACGGCTGGTGATCGCCCCGGTAAAGGCGCCCTTCTCGTGGCCGAACAGTTCGCTTTCCAGCAGCTCTGCCGGGATCGCCCCGCAGTTGACCGGCACGAACGGCCCGTCGCGACGCTTGGAATGGTAATGCAGGTTGCGTGCGACCACTTCCTTGCCGGTGCCCGACTCGCCAAGGATCAGCACACTGGCGTCGGTGTCGGCCACTTGCTGCATCATCTGGCGCACATGCTGGATCGCACGACTGGTGCCGACGAGGCTGCGGAACAGGTTGGGTTCGCGGTGACGGCCGCGCTCGCGGGCCTGGTCGTACATCTCGCGGTAGACCTGGGCACGGTGCAGGGAGTCGAGCAATTTGCTGTAGCTGGGGGGCATTTCAAGGGTGGAAAGCACGCGGCGGCGCTGGTCTTCCGGAAGGTCCACGGAAGAAATATCGCCCATCAGCAACACCGGAAGGAACTCATCCCAGGTCGACAGTGTCTTTAACAAGCCCAGAACTGCACCAGGAGCGTTTACCGTCCCGATCAGCACACAAATGACTTCGCGGCTCGACGACAAAGAGCTGACCGCCTGCTGCCAGTCGTGGCTGCCGCAGGGTAGATTTTCTTCGCCAAGAAAATTCAGGATCACCGCCAGATCGCGGCGCCGAACGCTATCGTCATCGATCAGCAGAATTTTGGTTTCACGCCACATGCAATAGCAACTTCCCTAGTAAAACTCTAATGCCCTCGAGTTGGGGCAATCTAGATTGCTGTAGGCATTTTCTGCGCTACGGCTTTCTGACGTCTGAAAATAGCACTAGTTAAGTCAAAAAATCGTGCACAGTCAAATTTATGACGCGCGGTATTCGGATTAACTGAGCCTTCAGCCGAACATATGGTAAACCTTTGACGCATGTTTAGCTCGGTTGAACTGCGACATCTCTTCGAAAATAGCCTGTCGCTCCCCTGTCGTCGCCTCAAGCAACTGCTGGTAGACCGAAAGCAAGTCTTCCAGTTTTGCCCGAATGGCTGCCTCATCCGCCGAATCCTCGTTGAGCGCAGCATCGATCAACGCGCGGCAGCCCAAATCCAGTTCGCCGATCGCCCCCCAGTTGCGTTCAGCCAACGCCTCGGACAGCGCCTCACGGGTCTCGTCGATTTTTTGCAATGCTTGGCTCATGACATCGTCCTCAGGCCTTACGGCCTACTGTACCTCTGTGGCAATACCATCCCAGCCTTCCTTGAGCGTAATCATCAGACCTGCGACCTCATCGATCATCGCAGCGTCATTCTGACGGTTGGCTTCCAGCAGACGCATGGTCATGAAGGCATACAGGTTATCCAACTGCTGCAGTGCAATCGGGTCCGGGGTCTTCTCGGGGTTCAGGCCGTCACGCAACCCGACGAGGATGTCCACCGCCTTGCCCAGCATCAACCCCTTCTGCGCGATATCACCGCGAGCCATCGCACCCTTGGCCTGCGCCATACGATCCAGTGCGCCTTCCATCAGCAACTGCACCAGGCGGTGCGGGCTGGCTTCGGAGATCTGGGCGTGGGTGTTGACCTTCTGGTATTGGCGAAGGGCTCTCATGGGATTCATGTTTCTACCTCGTGACAGGCGACAGCTAAAAGGGTGGACGCTGATTATTATGTCGACGGCGTTACACAAAACTTTAGCCCGCCTGGCGCTTTGACTCAGCGCCTTCGGCGGGCTTTATCCATCCGCCAATCAGGTGGACTTCGGATTGTTCAGCGAGTTGAGCGTGGTCATGACGCTGTCGCCTTGAGCCTTGAGCTGGGCAACCAGGGAGTCCATCGCGTTGTACTTAACCGTCAGGGAGGCCGTCAGGGCATCAGAGCGCGTGTTCAGGGCGGTCTGTTGGTTGGTCAAGTCCCTGAGATTGTCCTGCAGGGTCGTGGACTTTTGGGCGAACACCCCGGTCTTGCTCAGCGCAAAGTTGGCGGTGGCATTCGTCAGGCTTGCCAACAGCCCTGTGGGGCCAGTGAAGATGCTGTTGATGTCAGAGCCGTTAGTGAGGGCGGCCTTGTCAAACGCCACATCACTGACGCTCAGCGTGCCCGCTGTCTGGTCCGTGGTCACGCCAAACTGCGCCAGGGATGAAAACGTGCCGCTACCGGTCACCGAGTTCATCACATTGCGTATCGACGCCATCATGGTACGCACAGAGCTGTCCCCGGTCAGCGCGCCTGGCGTGACGGAACCGTCGGCATTGGTAGTGACCTGGGTCTCGGCATTCACAGCCTTGACCAACGCCGTGTAAGTGTCCGTGAAACCCTTGACTGCCGACTTAAGAGTGGCGGCGTTAGCAGACACTTTGATCGTCGAAGCGCCGTTAAGGCCGTCGGCAGCTGCCGAAACCCCCGTCAAGGTGATGCTCACACCACTGATTGCGTTGGGCAGGGTATTGCTCGTGGACTCTTGAGGGCTGCCGTCCAGAGTATACACGGCGTTCACCGGTGCCGCGCCCACGACCGTCGCGCCCGTATCCAGGCCCGAGGAGCCCTTGAAGGTGATGTCACTACCTTTACCGGTAGTCGAGGACGTGACCACCAACCGGGAACCGTTGGAGTCGGTCAGGATGTTGGCACTCAAGCCCGAATTGCCGTACTGCGTATTGAGCGAGTCACGCACCTGCTGAAGGGTCCCGCCCGGCGGCACACTGACGCTGTAATCCTTGCCGGATTGGGAGACCGTAAACACCGTCGCCGAAGCCCCGGAATTGACAACCGCCGTCGGCCCACCAGGAATCACTGCCGTGGAGACTTTGGACGCCGTGGCCAAATTGGTAACGTTCAACGTAAAGTTGCCGGCCGCAGCGCCCGGGCCCAGCGTGACCGTCGCGAGCTTGTCGTTCGAAACCGTCGCACTCAGGCCGCTGAAGTTGACGGTCTTGGTCATGTTGTCCAGCGCGCCCCGGAACGCATCCAGGGCCGCCTGGATCTTGCCGATCGAGGTCAGTTGCGCAGTGGATATTTTGGTCTGGCTATCGATCTGCGCTTGCTTGGGTGCGGTTTGCGCCCCCACCAACGACTTCACAAGGCCTTGCACATCGATACCCGTACCCGGGCCGTTGACCGTTAGACCTGCTACGACTGTCATCGTCTTTCTCCTAATCCGGGGCTGATGCTTTATTGACGAATCACGCTCTAGGCAGTTTTCGCAACAAAGTTCATGCCAGTTTAGACCTTGGCGTCAAACAGCAAGCTGCTGGCGTCATGAAGGCTCTGGGCGAGTTTCAGGGCCAATTCCGAAGGAATCTGGCGAATGACCTCACCGCTTTCGGTCGCAATGACCTTGACCACAACCTGGTGGGTGGAGTCATCAATGGAAAAATCCAGTTTGCGCTGGGCAGCCTGGATGAATTCGTTTATGTCGTTGACCGCTTTTTTCAAGTCGGTGTGGCTCGATGGCTGCTGGGCATCTTTCGCGCCAGCAACGGCGTCCACCTTGGGTTTCTGCGGATCGGCACTGACAGGAGCAGGTGCATTCTGTGGCGCTGCCGCAGGGTAAGACAGGTTCAGTTTGACGCTCATGTCCATGACCAATCACCTCATTAGACAAAAGACAAAAGGGCACGTAAACGCGCCCTTCCGTCAGTTACCAAGCGCCGTTATTACTGAAGCAGCTTCAGTACAGCGGATGGCAGTTGGTTCGCCTGGGACAGGATCGCAGTCGAAGCCTGTTGCAGGGTTTGTTGCTTGGTCAACTGAGCGGTTTCAGAAGCGAAGTCAACGTCCTGGATCACGCCACGAGCAGCGGTGGAGTTGTCCGAGATGCTCTGCAGGTTGGCGATGGTGTTGTCGAAACGGTTTTGTACAGCACCGAGGTCAGCACGCTGGGAGTCGATGGTGGACAGTGCCTGGGTCAGCACGTCAACAGCGCTCTGAGCATTGGCAGCGGTGGTCACGTCAGTGTTGCTGACAACGACTTTAGCCGAGTTAACAGCGGTTGCAGTCCCGTCACCGAACACGCCGGGAACGCCGTCGCCAGACAGGGAGTAGCTGGAGCTGGAGTTCAAGGCTACAGCGCCGGTGGCAATCACGTCAGTAGTAGCCAGGTTTGCTGCGGTGCCAAACTTGCCATCGCCGCCTTTGGTCTGAACACTGATGGTCGCACCACCAGTGTCAGCTGCGGAGAAGGTGAAGTTCTCACCCGAGTCGGACTTGATCGACAGAGAGCCGGTCGACTGATCGAAGTTAACGCTGATGCCCAGCTTGGCAGCGTTGGAGTTCAGTTGGCCGGCAAGGTCAGCAGCGCTGGTGATGCCGGTGAACGAAACTTTAGGAGCAGTAGTACCGCTACCGACTGTCAGGGTGAACGCACCGCTTGGAGTGGCCGCCGGGAAGGTAGTAGGCACAGTGAACTTGGCTTCGGTGCTAGCGGTAGCCTGCAGGCCACCGACTGCGCCGTTCAACTGGGCAGCGATATCCTTGGCCGAGGCTTTTGCGGCAATGGTCAGTTCATCAGATACCTGGCCACCACCGGTAACGGTGATTTTGCCGCCTGCAATACCGGCGCCTGGTGTCGGAGCATTGGACAGCAGCTGCTGCGAACCAATGTTGTTAGCCGATACGTTGCCCAGGCTCATGTTGATGGTCTGGTTGGCGTTGGCGCCCACTTGGAAAGCGGTAGTACCGAAAGAACCGTCCAGCAGGTTACGACCACCGAAAGTGGTGGTAGAAGCGATACGGGTCAATTCAGAAGTCAGAGCAGCGTACTGAGCCTGGTTCGACTTACGGTCGTCAGCGCTGAGGGAGCCGTTAGCGGACGACAGAGCCAGGGAACGCATGGTCTGCAGGATGTTGGTGGATTGCTGCATCGCGCCTTCAGCAGTTTGCGCGATGGAGTTACCGTCACCGGCGTTCTTGATGGCAACGCCCAGGCCGTTGATCTGGCTGGTCAGACGACCAGCGATTTGCAGGCCGGCCGCATCGTCTTTGGCGCTGTTGATACGCAGGCCGGAGGACAGGCGCTGCATGGAAGTTTGCAGGGCGCTGGAAGCCTTGTTCAGGTTGTTCTGAACGGTCAACGAAGCAAGGTTGGTGTTTACTGTTAATGCCATGACGAAATCCTCGTGGGTGGTGTACTGCGGCTTCCGGCCCTGGCAACCGCCGGGTGTGGCCTAGAGAACCTTCGTAATAGTTATCGTCGTGAAAGCAGGTTGCTTGAGGACTTTTTTGATTTTTTTTACTGGCGCCGTGCCACCCCTTTTAATTCAAGCATTTACGATAGCCCAAACCCCAGCAATTGTTGGCTTTCTGGCGCCAAATAAAAAACGCCCATGATCTTTCGATCATGGGCGTTTTTTTGTGCAGCGCCTTTAAGTCGTCAAGGGCGGTGCAAAATCGCCGAGCCCCAGGACAGCCCCACACCAAAACCACTGATGGCGACGCGCTTCCAGGTGGAGTCGAGCATGTGCTTTTCCAGCAGCAGCGGAATGCTCGAGGACACGGTGTTGCCGGTCTCGACCATGTCCTTGATGAACTTGTCCACCGGCGCGTCTTCGAAACGCCGGGCCACGGCGTCGACAATCGCCGCGCTGCCCTGGTGGATGCAGAACGCATCGATCTCGTCAGCTTTGAGGTCCGATTCGTTGAGCAGCTCGTGCAAATGCGCCGGCACCTTGAGCAAGGCGAAGTTGAACACCTGGCGGCCGTTCATGAAGAACACGCCATCGCTGACCTTCAAGTGCGGCGCACCGGAGCCGTCAGTGCCGAACTTGGACTTGCCCAACTGCCACGGCGCGTCTTCACCCATCCAGGTGGCGGTAGCGGCATCGCCGAACAGCATGGTGGTGTTGCGGTCTTCCGGGTCGACGATCTTCGAGTACGGATCGGCGGTCACCAGCAGGCCGTTCTTCAGGCCGGTGGCTTCCATGAAGCCCTTCATCGCATAGATGCCGTAGACGTAGCCCGAGCAGCCCAGGGAAATATCGAAGGCCGCCACGTGCGTCGGCAGGCCCAGCTTGTCCTGGACGATGGCGGCGGTGTGAGGCAAGCCCTCTTCGTCGCCGTTCTGGGTAACGACGATCAGCGCATCGATGGACTCGCGCTTCAAATCGGGGTTGTTGGCAAACAAGGCGTTGACCGCCTCGACGCACAGATCGGAGGTTTCCTGCGCGGCATCCTTGCGCGGCAGGAACGCCGAACCGATCTTGCCAATGATGAATTCTTCATCCTTGGCGAATTTGGCACCCTGGGCGTAGTTATCAATCCCGTCTGCCGGCACGTAACTGGCGATGCTTTTTATGCCAATCATTGTGGCTTCCCAATACTAAATAGCTGGAGAACACCCCGCGAGACACGTCGCCGGGTGCTGACAATAATGGGGATGACCCCGCAAAAAACTCGCCGAAAACCGCCTTTGTACCCTGGCGGCAGGCCCTCGCAGAGACCTGGCGACGACCTATCCTTTTCACACGATACAGTGAAGATGCGCTTTATGACTCACAGGTCACTCAATTTTCTGCGCTTTGTGCGAAACACGGGGACATACAAACGCCAAAAAGCACAACGGCCCACCCCGTTTCCAGGGTGAGCCGCCGGTTTGCAGCTGCGGACATCACATTTTGTTGAACAGGCTCAACTGAGAGATTTTCACAAAGGCCAACTGAGAGGCCTGCAACATGGTTTGCTGAAGCTGCAGGTTGATCGCCGCCTGACCCATGTCAACGTTGCCCAAGGAACTCATGGTGTTGGTATTGGCAGTCCCCAGGCTGGTGTTTTCATCTGTTTGAAGATCCAGGGCATTCTGGCGAGCACCAATGGAGCCGCGCACCTGGTCAATCTGTGAACTGGCGTTGTTCAGGTTGCCGATGGTTTTGGCCACCACATCCTTGAGGTTGTTCTGCGCGACCAGATTGCCGTCAGCCGGCGTTTCCAGGGCTTTGCGCAATTGGCTCAACGTGTCCAGGGCGTTTTCGTTCTTGTTGCTGACGGCGCTGACCGCAAACTGGTCGCCCGCCCCTGGCGCACCACTGATGTCGAACGTCACGCCGGCCGCGTTGATCGAGGTGGCACCGGCAGCCATGGTGCCGGTCGCGATGGTCTTGCTGTTCGGACTGTAGGGCTGCGCATACACCTCATACGTGGTGCCGCTGGTGAATTTGATCACCGCACCGGTATCAGGGAAGGTGCTGGCGTAGGCCGCCTGATCCGTCACCTGGCCACCGGTCACTTGTGCAGTCGACGCGTTGCCTGGCGAACGCGAAGCACTGAAGGTGTCCGGCTTGGATTGCAGGGTGAACGCCTTGCCCGCCACCAGTGCGTCGGAGTCAGCGCCGGGCGCAACGTCCGCGCCGAGCGTCAGGCTGATATCGAACTTGACGCCGCGCAGGTTGACGCTGGATGCGCCCTCTTTGGTCGCGTCGAAAGTGCCGTTGCCGGGAATCTCCGAGGTAACATCGTTACCGTCCTTGTCGGTCACGGAATACTGCGTGCTGCTGCTGAAGGTCAGCTTGTAGGGCTGGCCGTCGGTAAAACTCTTGGTGTAGGTGACACCGGAGGTCACCGTGCCCGCCGATACCGCGACCTTGCCGTCATTGACCGCAGGCGGCAACAACGTAGCCTGGGTGCGACCGGTGTTGGTCGAACTTTCCATCATCGACTTACCGGTGTCGCCCCCCGCCATCGACAGATTGTCCGAGATCTGCAAGCTCAGCGGCGTCTCGTCACCCTGATACGTGTAGGTGCCGTCGTTATTGCGGATGTAAGGCGGCGTGTCGGTTTTCGACCCGGAAAACATGTAGTTGCCGTTGGCATCCTTGGAGTTGAGCAAGCCCAGCACCTGGTCCTCAAGCGCGCCCACTTCGCTGGCGATGGATTTACGATCGTCATCGCTCAGGGACTGGTTGGCCGCACGCAGCGCCAGTTCATTACCGCGCTGCAAGGCGGTGTTGATGCTCTTTAACACCGATTCTTCGTTGGTCAGCGAGTTCTGCAGGGTGTTGATGTTGCCGTTGAACTGGCCAAGCATGTCTTTCTGTTGCTGCAATTGCAGCAAGCGCGCGGCGGCGACGGGGTCATCGGAGGCGGTCTGCACCCGGATACCGCTGCTCGCCTGGTCCTGGGCTTTCACCACACCGGAATAGTTCGTCTGGTACTTGCTGGCGCTGGTGTCGAAATACTGCTGTGTAGAAATACGCATCGTCCCAGACTCCTTTAAAGGGCATTAATCAGTGTGCTGAAAGTTTCTTGCGCAGCCTTGATGATCTGCGACGACGCGGTGTAGTACTGCTGGAACTTGATCATGTCACCCGCCTCTTCATCCAGGTTGACCTGGGACACCGAGTTGCTGGCCGCCTTGTTCGCTGCCAACAGCGCACCCGTCGCGGTGGAGTCGGTAGCGGCCTGGCTGGCTTTTGAGCCCACCTGCGACACGAGTCGGGCGTTGGCGCTGACCAGGCTCACACCCGGGCTGCCGTCGCTGGCGCCCACGGTGGCCTTGGTCTGCAAGTCCAGCAATTGCTGGGCGTTGCGGTTGTCGGAGGTGCCCGAAGCGTTGAACGAGAAAGTCGTGCTGTCACCATTGGCAGGCGAGCCGCCGACCGTGGTGTCGAAGTTGAAGCTTTTGCCCGGGATCAACGCACCGGAGGCATCGCGCATCGGTACGTTGATGCTGATCTTGTTGCCCTGGCCCGGGATGATGGTGCCACTGCCGATCGGATTGCCTTGCGCGTCGCTCACCGTATACGACTGGGTGCCGTCGGCGGCCGGCTTGCCAAAGAGCATTTTTACCGGCATGGAGTTTTCGATGCCGGCGCGCAACTGGGCGGTATCAGCGCCGCCATGAATATCCAGCGGCACAGTCAGTTGAGGCGGTGTGAACGTACCGGTGCCGGTGTTGGTCTTGCTTGCGTTCCCCGCCAAGGGGCCTGCGAAGGCGAGCTTGTTGACGTCCTTCAGGTCGACACCGATGCCCGTGGCCCCGTTGGCCGTGGGGCTGACCTTGAAGCTGTCACCGGCAGCCATGGGCCCTTTGCCGTCCAGTGCCAGGGTAAAGCCATCAATCACCGGCGGCGGCGTGGTGGTGGTGTCGAACGAACCCATGGCCTTGCCGTCGGAGCGGACGACGTTGTACTGGTTACCACTGGTAAACGTGACTTTGTAGTCGTAGGTCGTCAGCTGGCTGCTGTCCTTGATCGTGACATTCAGGTTGCCAGACCCCGCGCTGTTGCCGGCGGCCCCTTGGCTGCGCTGGGAAATCGCCGCCGCGCTGTTGATATCGGTGAACAGCGACGAACCGAATTCGCCGTTGAGGTCCAGGCCCTGGCCCAACTGGTTGTTGATCGTGTCTGCCGTGGCAATCGCGATGCGCCCCAGATCATTGATGGCCGGCATCAGCACGTCACTGCGATAGCGCAGCAAGCCACCGATACTGCCGCCGGTGACTACATTGCCAAGGTCAATGGACGAGTCGCCCATCGAGAGTTGGATGGTGTACTGGCTATTGTCGGTGCTACTCGGTACCGCAGAGATATTATTGGATATCCCGCCTTCCACCAGCGACTGCCCCGTACCGGTCGTAATACTGAACTGTCCGTTTTTTTCCGTGGCCGTAACGCCGATCAGCTCGTTGAGCGAGCGCACCGCTTCGTCACGCGAGTCCAGCAGGTTGGCCGGCGCACTGCTGGAAGTCCCCTGGGCCTGGGCAATCTGCTTGTTGAGCGAGGCGATCGAGGACGTCAGCTTGTTGACCTGGTCCGTCATGGTGCTCAACTGGCTGTTGATCGTTTGTTTCTGCTGGTTCAACTGGCCGGAAATGGAGTTGAAGCGGTTGCTCAGGGTCTGGGCGCTGGTCAGCAGCAATTGGCGCGCGGACACGTCGCCCGGGGTGGCAGAAGCCGTCTGCGCCGCCGCGAAAAAGGCACTGAGCACCGAAGACATGCCGGTGTTGGAATCCGACAAGGTCTTGTCGATGGCACTGGCCTGGTCCAGGTAGGCGTTGGCGTCGCTGTCGAGTGCCGTGCTGTTCTGGTAAGCCGTGGTGAGGAACTGGTTGTACACCCGACGCACGTCCGCCAGGGTAGTACCGGTGCCGATAAATACGCCGCCGTAGGCGTTCGACGCATTCGCGGTCTGAGCGCTCTGTTGACGCGAGTATCCCGGGGTGTTGACGTTGGCGATGTTGTTACTTAAGACCGACAACGATCCCTGGGCGGCATTGAGCCCCGACATCCCGATATTGAGCAAACTCATGATTCAGACCTTATAAATGAGTGGAAGCGCCCGCGGCAGCGTAGTTCTGGTAGCTGTTCATCGTTTTTGCGATCTGCGAAATCTTGCTGGCGTAATCCGGGTCGGTTGCATAACCGGCTTTTTGCAACTCGCGCACAAACTGTTCCGGGTTGTCGGCTGATTTCACAACTTCTTTATAGCGATCATTGCTTTGCAGCAACGTCACCAGGTCATGGAAGCTGTCCTGGTAGGAATTGTAGGAACGAAACTGCGCCGTCTCCTTGACCATCGCGCCATTGCGAAACTCGCTGGTGATCGCCCGGGCCTGTTCGCCCTGCCAACTCTGGCCGGCCTTGATACCGAACAGGTTGTGGCTGCTGGTGCCATCCTCGGCACGCATCACCGATTTACCCCAACCGGTTTCCAGGGCGGCCTGGGCCACCAGGTAGCGTGGGTCGACGCCAATCCGCGCGGCGGCCTGCTTGGCCATCGGCAACATGGTGGCGACAAATTCATCCTGCGAGCTGAAGGCTTTCTTCGCCGGTGCCAGCGGTGGCTGGGCCACGGCGCGGCCGTAAACCTGCATCTGCCCGCGAGGCGGTATGGCGGCAAGGCTGCGGGCGGTGCTGTTGACCACGCCATCATCGGCAGCGCTGTTGCGCAGCGGCGCGGCCTTGGCGGCAGTGGTAGCCTCGGCACCCGGCACGATGCCGGCCAGCAGGCGATCCGTCAGCTTGCTGGGCAACGAGATGCGTCGCTGGTTCATCAGCGCCATGTCGTTGGCGTGGGAGTTGGTGCCTTCAGGCACCGCCACGCGGTACGCCCACAATGGCCGCTGACCATTGCTGCGGCCCAGCGGGCCATCGGCCTTGGTACCGGCGGCAATTTCAGTCGGTACATCCACCTTCTTCGCGGGCGCAGCCGGGCCTTGCAGGGTGGCCGCCTGGGCGTCCACCGGCTTGTTCTTCTGCATCTGGCGCAGCAGCACGTCCGCCAGGCCGATACCACCGCCCTCGCGAGACAGGGAAACCGCCAACTGCTGGTCGTACATTTCCTGGTACTGCTTGGCCGCCGGGGTATTCAGCGGGTTGTCCTTGCCCAGGGCTTCGGTGGCCGAACGCATGGACTTGAGCATTTCGCCGAGAAACAGCGACTCGAATTCCTGCGCGACCTTGCGCATGTTGCCGTCGCTGTTCTTGTCGCCGACCTTCAACTGGTTAAGCCGGTTGAGGTCGGAATAGGAACCCGAATCCGCCGTGCTGGTCAGGCCGCTCTTGCGCATGTCCATGGCCATGGCGTCAGATCACGATCAGGTCGGCTTGCAAGGCGCCGGCCTGTTTCAATGCTTCGAGGATCGCCATCAAGTCGCCGGGCGCTGCGCCCACCTGGTTCACCGCACGGACAATCTCGTCCAGGGTGGTGCCGGGGCCGAACTTGAACATCGGCTTGGCTTCTTGCTGGGCATTCACCCGCGAACGGGGTACCACGGCAGTCTGGCCGTTGGACAACGGGCCAGGCTGGCTGACGATCGGGTCTTCGGTGATGGTCACGGTCAGGCTGCCGTGGGTCACGGCCGCTGGCGAAACCTTGACGTTCTGGCCGATCACGATGGTGCCGGTCCGCGAGTTGATGATGACTTTCGCCACCGCCTGGCCCGGGTCAACCTCAAGGTTTTCCAGCAGGGACAGGTAGTCCACACGCTGGCTTGGGTCCAGCGGTGCCGTCACACGAACCGAGCCGCCATCGATGGCCTGGGCCACGCCCGGGCCGAGCAGCTCATTGATCTTGTCGACCACGCGCTTGGCGGTGGTGAAGTCAGAGCGGTTGAGGTTCAGGGTCAGGCTGTTGCCCTGGTTGAAGCCGCTGGGCACGGTGCGCTCCACCGAGGCACCACCGGGAATCCGCCCGGCCGACGGCACGTTGACGGTGATCTTCGAACCGTCGCGGCCTTCGGCATCAAAGCCACCCACCACCAGGTTGCCCTGGGCAATGGCGTAGACGTTGCCGTCGATACCTTTGAGCGGCGTCATCAGCAAGGTGCCGCCGCGCAGGCTTTTCGAGTTACCCATGGACGACACGGTGATATCGACCACCTGCCCCGGCTTGGCGAACGGCGGCAAGTCAGCGCTGATGGACACCGCCGCGACGTTCTTCAACTGCACGTTGCCCGAGCCCGGCGGTACCTTGATGCCGAACTGCGAGAGCATGTTGTTGAAGGTCTGCAGGGTGAACGGGGTCTGGGTGGTCTGGTCACCCGTGCCGTTAAGCCCCACCACCAGGCCGTAGCCGATCAGCTGGTTGGACCGCACGCCGGAAATGCTCGCGATGTCTTTCAAGCGCTCGGCCTGGGCGCCTGCGCTCAGGGCCAGCAGCAACATCGCAGCCATCAGCTGTTTGAAGTTCAAAGTGATCACCTAGAAAGGGAACAGCGGGCTAAGGAAGAAACGGTCAAACCAGCCCGGCTGACTGGCGTCAGCAAACGAACCCGTACCCGAGTAGGTGATGCGTGCATCGGCAATCCGTGTCGACGGCACGGTGTTGTCGGTGGAGATATCGTCGGCGCGAACCATGCCCGCAATGCGCACCAGTTCGTCACCGGTGTTGAGGGTCATCCACTTCTCGCCGCGTACGGCAATGATGCCGTTGGGCAGCACGTCGGCCACGGTCACGGTGATCGAGCCGGTCAGGCTGTTGCCCTGCCCTGCCGCACTCTTGCCGTTGGTGGCGCGGTCGCCGCTGTAGCCGGCGTCCAGGCTCAGGTCACCGCTGCCCAGCGGGTTGTTGGTGTTCGGTACACCGCCAAACAATGAAGTCAGGCCGATGCTGGTCTTGCTGGTCTTGCCGATCTGCGAGTTGGCGTTCTTGCTCGCCTGGGTCTTCTCGTTCAGCGTGATGGTGATGATGTCACCGACCCGGAAGGCCTTGCGGTCGCTGTACAGGTTCTGTTCGAACCCGGCCTGGTAGATCGAGCCATTGTTGGCGGCCGCCGGCAACGGCGTGCGCGGCAACACCGGCGCATAGTACGGGTCATTGGGCTTAGGCGTCGGGGCGACACAGCCCGCGAGCACAGCAATCCCACTCAATGCCAGAACAGAAACATAGCGATTCATGACCCATACCTCACGGTGTTGCAGGCGCCTTCAAGGGCGCCCCATAGACTTGATTACAGATTCTGCGTTACGAACGAAAGCATCTGGTCGGCGGTGGAAATCACCTTGGAGTTCATCTCGTAGGCGCGCTGAGTGGTGATCATGTTGACCATCTCTTCAACGGTGCTGACGTTGGACGTTTCCAGGGTGCTTTGCAGGGTGGTACCAAAACCGTTGAGGCCTGGGGTGCCGATTTGCGGCGCGCCGCTGGACGCGGTTTCCAGGAACAGGTTGTTACCGATCGCCTGCAGGCCGGCCGGGTTGATGAAGTCGGCGGTTTGCAGGTTGCCGATCACCTGGGACGCCGGGTTGCCGGCCACGGTGATCGACACGGTGCCGTCGTTGCCGACGGTGAAGGTCTGGGCGTTGTTCGGCACGACAATCGCCGGCTCCAGCGCGAAGCCATTGGCGGTCACGACTTGGCCGTTGGAGTCCAGGTGGAACGTACCGTCACGGGTGTAGGTGGTGGTGCCGTCCGGCTGCAGGATCTGGAAGAAACCCTTGCCGTTGACTGCCAGGTCGAGTGGCTGGCCGGTCTGCTGCAGGTTACCGGCGCTGAAGTTCTTCTGGGTGCCAACGATTGCCACACCGGTACCCAGTTGCAGGCCCGACGGCAATTCGCTGTCCTGGGTCGACTGGGCGCCAGGCTGCTTCTTGATCTGATAGAGCAAGTCCTGGAACTCGGCGCGGTCACGTTTGAAACCCGTGGTCGACACGTTGGCCAGGTTGTTGGAAATGGTGGTCAGGTTGGTGTCCTGGGCGGACAGGCCTGTCTTGGCAACGTATAGAGCCGGAAGCATGTTCTTCTCCTTCGTGCGCCTGTTTTATGGCGCCGCGCTACAAAAATTAGTGTGTGGCTGCTATCAGCTCATCGCCAGGACGCGGGTCATGGCCTGGTCGTCTTCTTTGGCGCTGTTCATCATCTTGATGTGCAATTCGAACTGCTTGGACAGGGCCAGGACTGCCGTCATTTCTTCGACGGCGTTCACGTTGCTCGCCTGCAGGAAGCCCGACGTCAGCTTGACGTTGGCATCGGCCTGGGCCGGCTGGCCATCCTTGGTGTGGATGGTGCCGTCGAGGCCCTTGGTCATGTTCTTGAGGTCGGGCTGCACCAGCTTGATCCGGTCCACTTCAGCCATCACCCGCGGGCCTTCGCCCATGGCGCGGATGCTGATGGTGCCGTCCTGGCCGACTTCGATCTGCTGCTGGGGCGGCACGGCAATCGGGCCGCCGTTGCCCATGATCGGCATACCGTTGCCGGCCCGCAGCACGCCCAGCGCATCGACGTTCATGCTGGCGCTGCGCACATAGGATTCGCCGCCATCCGGGTTTTGCACGGCCATCCAGCCGTCACCGCTGACGGCCACATCGAGGTCACGGCCGGTTTCAATCATCGCGCCAGGGGAAAAGTCCGTGCCTGGGCGCTCGGTCAAGGCAAAGGCCCGCGCCGGAAAGCTGTCACCGAACACCGGCATCGAGCGCGCCTGTTCCAGGTCACGCTGGAAACCATTGGTGGAAACGTTCGCCAAGTTGTTGGCGTGGGCCTTCTGCGCCAGTGCATTCTGGCTGGCGCCGGTCATTGCCACGTAAAGGTACTTATCCACGCTCTTTCCTCTTTCTGACGGACGCTTGCCGCCCACCGCTGTACTGATGAGGCTTAAGCAATTTGCGAACCAACTTTTTGAAATGAGGGAAAGTCCAGGCGGGGCGGGGGTTTGCCGGCAGGTGGCAGCTGAGGGCAGCAGGAAGAGAGTCGAAAAAACGGCGGACTTATGCCGCTAACGGCAAGTGCAGGTATCAAGACCGACAAAGAACCCATGTGGGAGCGGGCTTGCTCGCGAATGCGGAGTGTCAGTCACCGGATAATTCGACTGACCCACCGCATTCGCGAGCAAGCCCGCTCCCACAGGTTTAACCGCGTTCGGCTTTGACGACTTCGTAGTCCCGCAACTTGTTGGCAATAGTGGTGTGGGACACGCCCAGCCGCTTGCCCAACAGACGGCTGCTGGGATGTTCGGCATACAACTGCGCCAGCACGGCCTTTTCAAAGCGCCCGACGATCTCCTCCAACCCGCCTTCCAGGGAAAAATCCCCCAGCGGCTGGCGCACGCCATAGTCCGGCAGGCGAATGTGCTCGGTCTTGACGGTGCCGCCCTCACACAGCGAAACCGCCTGGAACAGCACGTTCTCCAACTGCCGCACATTCCCCGGCCAGTGGTAATGGCTGAGGCGTTCCATCGCCGCCGGTGCGAGCTTGGGCAGCGGGCAGCCGATCTGCCGGCTGGCCTGATCCAGAAAGTGCTCCACCAGCGGCGGCAAACCGTCGAGGCACTCGCGTAGCGGCGGGATATGCAGCGAGAGCACATTGAGACGATGGTAAAGGTCCTGGCGGAATTCGCCCCGGGCACACAGTTCGGAAAGGTCCACCTGGGTCGCGCAGATAACCCGCACATCCAGGTACACCTCTTCATCACTGCCTACACGGCGAAAGCAGCCGTCCTGCAGAAAGCGCAGCAACTTCACCTGCAACCGCGCGCTCATTTCGCCGACGCCGTCGAGAAACAACGTACCGCCCGCCGTCAGCTCCAGCAGTCCCAACTTGCCCTCCGCCCTCGCCCCTTCAAAGGCGCCGGGACCATAGCCGAACAACTCGGTCTCGGCCATGGACTCGGGCAAACCGGCGCAGTTGAGCGCCATCAACGGCGACTGGCCGCGTGGGCTGGCCAGGTGACAAGCGCGGGCCAGCAACTCTTTGCCGGTGCCGGTTTCGCCTTCTATTAATAGAGGCGCATCCAACGGCGCCATGCGCCGAGCCTCACGCACCACGGCAGCCATGACCCTGGAGCTTTGGAAAATGCTGTCGAAGCCGCGCAGCTCCTGCTTGCGCACATTGTAGATACGCTCACCCACCCGGTCGGCGCGGTGCAGGGTCAGTACGGCGCCGGCCATGGCTTCGCTGTCGTCATGCTCGGAGGATTGCAGCGGCGCAATATCGGCCAGGAATACATCGCCCTTGACCTTGACCCGCAGGCCGTTGATTCGAGACTTGCTGGCCCGTACCAGTTCCGGCAAATCGAAATCTTCGGCGTAGCGCGACAACGGAATGCCCGGCACCTCATCCACCCGTACTCCGAGCAACTGCGCCGCCGCGCGGTTGGCCGCGACGATGGAGCCGCCCATGTCGATGGACAGCACCGGAAACTCCAGCGCCCCCAGCAGCGCGTTGAGCTCCATATGCCGACGCTCGCTGGGCATCAGCCCTACCCGCTTGACGCCAAATACCCCGGCAATCGCCTCGAACTGCGGGCGCAATGCCTGGAACTGCAGGTTCACCAGGTTCGGGCAATAGAGGTAAATGGCGTTGCCGTGCTCGCCACCGACCTCGCCCTTGGCAACGTTCACGCCGTACTCCACCAGCAGGTTGAGGATGTCCCGCAGGATGCCGATGCGGTTCTGGCAATGCACTTTGATACGCATGAGAAGGCCCGAAGAGGTGGAGTCGCTGCGTCTTTTTGCCGCCGGCCGCAGATAATCGTCAAGATTATGTGACAGCTGCGAGGCGATTCACACCCAAAATACGCCACAGGGAGAACGAATCGCCTCAGCCGTAACGAAAACTTTACGAATACCGGTAACTTTTCCTACAAAAGCGTGGCGCAGGAGGATGGCTTCCTGGCCCAGGCGGCGTATCAATAGGCTCATCCCAGGACATAACAAGAACGAATGCCTAGCAGGAGAGCAGTATGAAGCAGACGCAGTACGTGGCCCGCGAGCCCGACGCGAACGGTTTTATCGACTACCCGCCCGAAGAACACGCGGTGTGGAACACCTTGATCACGCGCCAACTGAAAGTGATCGAGGGCCGCGCCTGCCAGGAATACCTGGACGGCATCGACAAGCTCGGCCTGCCCCACGACCGCATTCCACAGCTGGCGGAAGTCAACAAAGTGCTGGCCGAGACCACGGGCTGGCAAGTCGCCCGGGTGCCGGCGCTGATCCCCTTCCAGACTTTTTTCGAATTGCTCGCCAACAAGCAGTTTCCGGTGGCGACGTTTATTCGTACCCGTGAAGAGCTGGATTACCTGCAGGAACCGGACATTTTTCACGAGATCTTCGGCCATTGCCCACTGCTGACCAACCCCTGGTTCGCGGAATTCACCCACACCTACGGCAAGCTCGGCCTGGCCGCCACCAAGGAACAGCGCGTGTACCTGGCGCGCCTGTACTGGATGACCATCGAGTTCGGCCTGGTGGACACGCCCGAAGGCCGGCGCATCTACGGTGGCGGCATCCTGTCTTCGCCCAAGGAGACCGTGTACTGCCTCTCGGACGTGCCCGAGCATCAAGCCTTCGACCCGCTCGAAGCGATGCGCACGCCGTATCGCATCGACATTCTGCAACCCGTGTACTTCGCCCTGCCCAACCTCAAGCGCCTGTTCGAAGTGGCGCAGGAAGACATCATGGGTATGGTCGAACGCGGGATGCAGCTGGGGCTGCACGCACCGAAGTTCCCGCCCAAGCCAAAAGTTGCTTGAACTGCGGCTTTTAGGGCCAGGTGAGTCTGTTCCCTGGCCCCGCGTTGCTTTAGGGTGACGCTACTGACGACCGTTTCCAAATACTCGATTTCAGGAATACCCACATGACCACGTTGAACCAAGCCCACTGCGAAGCCTGCCGCGCCGACGCCCCGCAAGTCAGCGACGAAGAGTTGCCGGTGCTGATCAAGCAGATCCCCGACTGGAACATCGAAGTACGCGATGGCGTGATGCAGCTGGAAAAGGTCTTCCTGTTCAAGAATTTCAAATTCGCCCTGGCCTTCACCAACGCCGTGGGCGCGATCTCCGAAGCTGAAGGCCATCACCCGGGCCTGCTCACCGAATGGGGCAAAGTCACCGTGACCTGGTGGAGCCACTCCATCAAGGGCCTGCACCGCAACGACTTCATCATGGCCGCGCGCACCGACGAAGTGGCCAAGGATGCCGAGGGCCGCAAGTAATGCATTTCGACGCAATTGGCCGGGTACCCGGGGACCCGATCCTCGGGCTGATGGAGTTGTACGCCCAGGATCCAAACCCGAACAAGTTCGACCTCGGCGTGGGCGTGTACAAGGACGACCAGGGCCTGACGCCGATCCCCCATTCGGTAAAACTGGCCGAGCAGCGCCTGGTGGAACAACAAACCACCAAGACCTACATCGGCGGCCATGGCAATGCCGCGTTCGGCACGCTGATCAGTGAGTTGGTGCTGGGCGCTGGTTCGCCGCTGCTGAGTGAACGCCGCGCCGGCGCCACCCAGACGCCTGGCGGCACCGGCGCGCTGCGCCTGAGCGCCGACTTTATCGCCCACAGCCTGCCCGGCCGTGGCGTATGGCTGAGCAACCCGACCTGGCCGATCCACGAAACCATCTTCGCCAAGGCCGGGCTCAAGGTCAGCCATTACCCGTACGTGGGCAGCGACAATCGCCTGGACGTAGCGGCGATGCTGGCCACCCTGTCCACCGTACCAAAAGGCGATGTGGTGCTGCTGCACGCCTGCTGCCACAACCCGACCGGTTTCGACCTGTCCCACGATGACTGGCGCCAGGTGCTGAAGATCGTCCAGGAGCGTCAGTTGCTGCCGCTGATCGACTTTGCGTATCAGGGTTTTGGCGATGGCCTGGTACAGGATGCATGGGCCGTGCGGCTGTTCGCGGCTGAGCTGCCTGAAGTGCTGATCACCAGTTCCTGCTCGAAGAACTTCGGCTTGTACAGCGACCGTGTCGGCGCGTTGATTGTGTGCGCGGCGGACGCCGAGAAACTGACGGATGTGCGCAGCCAGCTGGCGTTCATTGCGCGTAACTTGTGGTCGACGCCGCCGGACCATGGTGCTGCTGTGGTGGCGACGATTCTCGGTGACGCCGGGCTGAAAAAGCAGTGGGCCGAGGAAGTGGAAGCGATGCGGGCGCGGATTGCACAGCTGCGTTCCGGGCTGGTGGAGGCGTTGGCGCCCCATGGGTTGTCGGAGCGGTTTGCGCACATCGCGGCGCAACGCGGGATGTTTTCCTATACCGGGTTGAGTGCGGAACAGGTGAAGCAACTGCGGGACAAGCACAGCGTGTATATGGTCAATTCCGGGCGTGCGAACGTGGCGGGGATTGATGCGACGCGGTTGACGTTGTTGGCAGAAGCGATCGCGGATGTTTCCCACACCTGACTGAAGAAACCGGCTCCAAATGTGGGAGCGGGCTTGCTCGCTCCCACATTTAGACCGAGTGAGTCTGTGGGTTTGAGGCTTAGCCCGCGACCATTTCGGCCTTTAGCTGTGCCTCTTTCGCCTGGGCATCCGCCAATCGATACAGCTCGATATGCCCGTCCCAGTGCTCGATCAGCGCCGTGCACGACTCCACCCAATCCCCGCAATTGAGGTAGTCCACCTCGCCCACCTTGCGAATCTCCGCATGGTGGATGTGCCCGCACACCACGCCATGCAGCTCGCGCTTGGTCACTTCGTGGGCGATCGCTTCTTCAAAATCACTGATAAAGCTCACCGCCGTCTTGACCTTGTGCTTGAGGTACGCCGACAACGACCAATAGCCGTAGCCATAGCGCGCCCGCCAGTGGTTCAACCAGCGGTTGAGCGTGAGGGTGAATTCGTAGGCCGAATCGCCGAGGAACGCCAGCCAGCGGTGGTACCGGGTGATCACGTCGAACTGGTCGCCATGGATCACCAGCAAATGCCGGCCATCGGCAGTCACGTGCACCGCTTCGTCCACCAACTGGATATTGCCAAGGATCAGCTTCGAATAACGCCGCAGGAATTCATCGTGGTTGCCGGTGACGTAGATCACCTCGGTGCCGCGCTTGCTCATGGTCAGCAGGCGGCGGATCACGTTGGTGTGGGCCTGGGGCCAATACATGCCGCTGCGCAGCTTCCAGCCGTCGATGATGTCGCCCACCAGGTAGACCTTGTCGGCGTGGTAGCCCTTGAGGAAATGCGAGAGGTGTTCGGCCTGGCAATCCCGGGTGCCCAAATGCACGTCGGAAATCCACAGGGTACGCACGCGTTGCTTGCGGCTGGGTTTGGCGAGTTCGGCGCTGGTCATGGGCATGCCTCACGGTGTTTTCGCGAGCTTGCGCCCATGGGATTAATAGCCCATGACAGTGTTGCGTCAGTCTGATGACAGCGCCCACAGGCGGCGAAGCGATGTAAACTGCGGGCCTGCCCAGGAGACTGCGATGAGACCCAACCTCACGCTACGCCACTACCCCGATGCGCCTATCGCCCATAGCCACGACCATGCACAGCTGGTGTTTGGCCTGTCCGGGCACCTGGACTTCGAGGTGGATGGCCGGGGCGGCCAGGTGCAGCACAGCAGTGTGATGGTGCTGCCCTACTCCGCCCATCACGCGTGCCGCAGTCGCGATGGCAGCCGCTGCCTGGTGCTGGACGTGCCCGATGAGCACTGGCTGGCCCAGTCCCTGGGCGAGCATGCCGACGCCAGCCGCCGCTTGCTCGACCGGTGCGCACACCTGACCCTCGACAATCGCCAAAGCCAACTGGTGCAATGGCTGGCAAGCAGCCCGGTGGACGATCCGCTGATCGCCCAGCAAGGCGCCGTATTGCTGCTGGCCAGCCTCAACCTTGCGCAGCCGCCGGTGGGCAAGCGCCTGCCCTATGCCGCGTTCGATGCGCATATCCAGCGGCACGCCGCGCACCCACTGCAAGTGGCGGACCTGGCGAAGCTCGCCGACCTGTCCGTCGCCCGCCTGCATGCACGATTTATCGCGGAAAGCGGGCAGACGCCGATGGACTACATACGCACCCGGCGCTTGCAGATGGCCCGCGGCCTGTTGCGCGACAGCCAGCTGCCGATCGGCGAGATTGCCGCGCGGGTGGGCTATGGTTCGCAAAGTGCATTTGCTGCGGCGATGCTGCGCGAGTTTGGCCTCTCGCCCCGAGCCTTCAGACGAGCACCGCCCGGTGCAGGAGCTGGCTTGCCTGCGATAGCATCACCGCGCGCTATCTGAACGACCGAGTTGTCTGCATCGCAGGCAAGCCAGCTCCCACAGGGATCTTCACCAAGCAAGAGTCCTGCGACAAAAGCCGCGAGCCCAACGACAGACGCGAATGCCTGCAACCCTCTAGACTGCGATCCTGTAAACCCGTCGTTTAAGGATCGCAATGACTCCCCGCACAGCCCTCGGCGCCCTGCATATCGGCGCATTGATGTTTGGCCTCACTGGCGTGTTCGGCAAACTGGCGGCCGCTTCGCCGGCGATTATCGTGTTCGGCCGCGCCGCGTTCGCGGTCATTGCCCTGGCAATCTTTGCGCGCTTTGCCAGCAACACGCCCTGGCAGAAGCTGCAAGCCCGCGACTGGCGACGCCTGCTGGTCAGCGGCCTGCTGCTGGCCGGGCATTGGGTGAGTTTCTTTATTGCGGTAAAGGTCGCCGGTGTGGCCATCGCCACCCTGGGCTTCGCCACCTTCCCGGCGTTCACAGTGATTCTAGAAGGCTTGATTTTCCGCGAGCGGATTCGCGCCAACGAGATCCTGCTGGTGGTGCTGGTGAGCATCGGCCTGGTGCTGGTCACGCCGGATTTCAATCTCGCCAGCCAGGCCACCAGCGGCTTGTTGTGGGCGGTCGGCTCCGGGTTGTTGTTCTCGCTGCTGTCGCTGAACAACCGCGCCAGTGGGCGCATCCCGCCGGTGCAGGCCGCCTTGTGCCAGAACGTGGTGGTAGCGCTGTGCCTGTTGCCCGTCGCCGCGCCCGGGCTGGCCGAAGTGCGACCACTGGACTGGCTGTGGATCGGCCTGCTCGGGGTGTTCTGCACCGGCCTGGCCCATAGCCTGTTTGTCGCCAGCCTCGCGGTGCTCAAGGCCCGCACGGCGGCGGTGGTGTTTGCCATGGAGCCGGTGTACGGCATCACCGCGGCCTGGCTACTGTTTGCTGAAACACCAACCCTGCGCATGCTGATGGGCGGCGCGCTGATCATCGTGGCCATCGTGGTGTCCGGGCTGATGGGCGGCGCCAAACCGGCCAAGCAGCCGGCCACCACGGCCGAGGTTCACTGAGTACGGTCGTTATGCCCCAGGTCCCGTTGCGGGTCGATCTGGTCACGTACCCGTTGCTTGAGCACCTTGGCTTCCGGGAAGCCGCCGTCGGCCTTGCGTTCCCAGATCTGCACGCCATCGCAAGTGATGCGAAACGCACCGCCAGTGGCCGGCTCAAGGGCCACTTTGCCGAGGTCATCGGCGAACGTGCTCAGCAGTTCCTGGGCCAGCCAGGCGGCGCGCAGCAGCCACTGACACTGGGTGCAATAGGTGATGACAATCTCGGGCTTGGCCGCTGACATGAATTGACTGGCTCCTGCTTGGCGGGTTGAAAGGATCGAGTGGCTATAATACCGGCCTTTATCGTCCTGCCTTGAGATTGATGATGCGCCGCCTGTTGTCCTGTCTGTTGCTGTGCCTGTTCCCTGTCCTCGTCCAAGCCGTCGAAAATCCGCGCCCGAAGATCGGCCTGGTGCTCTCCGGCGGTGCCGCCCGTGGCCTGGCGCACATTGGCGTGCTCAAGGCCCTGGAAGAACAGGGCATCCACATCGATGCGATTGCCGGCACCAGCATGGGTGCGGTGATCGGCGGGCTGTACGCCTCGGGCTACAAGATCGACGAGCTGGAAAAACTCGCGCTGAACATCGACTGGAAGCTCGCCCTGTCTGACGCGCCACCGCGGGAAGACGTGCCATTCCGGCGCAAGCAGGATGACCGGGATTTCCTGGTCAAACAGAAACTCAGCTTCCGCGACGACGGCAGCCTCGGCCTGCCACTGGGGGTGATCCAGGGTCAGAACCTGGCCTTGCTGCTGGAAAGCATGTTCGCCCACACCAGTAACGTGCGGGATTTCGACAAGCTGCCGATCCCCTTCCGCGCCGTGGCCACCGACATCACCAGTGGTGAAAAAGTGGTGTTCCGCAAAGGCCACCTGCCCCAGGTAATCCGCGCCAGCATGTCGATCCCGGCGGTGTTTGCCCCGGTGGAGCTGGATGGCCGGCTGCTGGTGGATGGCGGCATGACCGATAACATCCCGCTGGATGTGGCGCGGGAAATGGGGGTCGACATCGCCATCGTCGTCGACATCGGCACCCCGCTGCGCTCACGCAAGCAACTCAACACCGTGGTGGACGTGCTCAACCAGTCCATCACCCTGATGACCCGGCGCAATTCCGAAGAACAACTCAAGGCCCTGGCGCCCCGCGACGTGCTGATCCAGCCGCCCCTGGCCGCCTACGGGGTGACGGATTTCGGGCGCGCCAAGGACATGATCGACGCGGGCTACCGCGCCACCCGCGCACTCGACGTGCGCCTGGCGCACCTGCGCCCGGCCGAACCGGTGGACCCGTCGCTGGTGGCCGCGCGAACGCCCGGCGAGCGCAACCCGGTGATCACCGCAATCAAGGTAGAGAACGACTCCAAGGTGGGCGACGAGGTGATCCGCTACTACATCCGCCAGAACCTCGGCGAGCCTCTGGACCTGGCCCGCCTGCAAACCGACATGGGCACTCTGTACGGCCTGGATTACTTCGAACAGGTGCAATACCGCGTGGTGAAAAAGGGCAAGGACAACACCCTGGTCATCAGTGCCCGGGGCAAACGCAGCGGCACCGACTACCTGCGCCTGGGCCTGAACCTGTCGGATGACATGCGCGGCGACAGCGCCTTCAACCTCGGCGCCAGCTACCGCATGAACGGCATCAACCGCCTCGGCGCCGAATGGCTGACGCGGGTGCAGATCGGGGACAAGCAGGAGTTGTACAGCGAGTTCTATCAGCCGATGGACACCGGTTCACGCTACTTCGTCGCGCCCTATATCAGTGCCCAGGCACAGAACGTCGAACTGATTGAAGACAATAACCCGATCTCCGAATACCGCCTGGAACGCTACGGCTTCGGCCTGAACGTGGGCCGGCAGATCGGCAACAGCGGCGAGATTCGTTTCGGCGTCGGCGAGGCCTGGGGCAAGGCGGATGTGCGCATTGGCGACCGGAATTCACCGAGCATCAACTTCAGCGAGGGTTTCTATGAGCTGAAGTACTCCTTCGACTCGTTCGACAACGTGTACTTCCCCCATACCGGCGAAGACATTGGCCTGGCCTTCCGGGAGTTCGAACCGGGGCTGGGTTCGGACCAGCGCTATCGCCAGTGGGAGTTCAAGCTGGACAAAGCCATGAGCAGCGGGCCGGACACGCTGATCCTCGGCGGGCGCTATGGGCGCACCCTGGATAAGTCGGACGTGGTGATTTCCAGCTTCCTGCTGGGGGGCGCGCGGCAGCTGTCGGGCTTCCGGGAGGATGCGATTGCCGGGCAGAACATCAGCCTGATGCGCGCGGTCTACTATCGCCGGCTGACGCCGCGGTCTTATTTGCCGCTGGATTTCCCGTTGTACCTGGGCGCATCACTGGAACGTGGGCGAGCGTGGAACAACGACAATGAATACGACAGCGGGTACATCAACGCCGCCAGTATTTTCCTGGGGTTTGATACGCCGCTGGGGCCGTTGAATTTCAGTTATGGGTTTAACGATGACAGTCAGCAGGCGGTGTACCTGAACCTGGGGCAAACCTTCTAACTACGCCGCAAAACCCATGTGGGAGCGGGCTTGCTCGCGAAGGCGGTGTGTCAGTCAGCACATGTATTCACTGACACTCCGCCTTCGCGAGCAAGCCCGCTCCCACATTTTTGATCTTCTGTGTACTTGGGATCAGGACTTCTCGAGATTTCCGAGGATGTGTTCATGCACCCGCATGCACACCCGCAGATCCTCTTCATCAACCCCCACAAACAGCTCATGGCGCAAGGCCGTGGCGATGGTCTCGATCTGCTCGATCAGCGGCTTCGCGGTGTCGCACAGCACAATGCGCTTGGCGCGGCGGTCTTCCACCACGGCCTGGCGTTGCACCAGGCCCTGGCTTTCCAGGCTGTCGAGCAAACGGGCCAAGGTGGGCCCCTCTACCCCGACGCTCTGCGCCAGCTCACGCTGGGTAGGCGGTTCGGTAAAACGGGCCAGGTGCAGCAGCACCAGCCAGCGTGCCTGGGACAGTCCCAAACCTGCCAAGCGGCGATCCAGCTCGGCACGCCATCCTCGGGACATATGCGCCAACTGCATGCCAAAACGGTGTTGATCGGTTAACGGCATAAAAAACTCATGGATTAGACTGAAAATAAAGTGTGGCTAATTATTAGTCAGCTAAGCATGACCCATGCCAGTAGGCAAGACCCGGTATGTACTGATTCGTTACATTGTCGTAATTGGCACATCAAATCTCGAATTCCGACTGCAAAGCGGCCCTTACGCAGTACAAAACGCCCTCGGGAACGCGGCCGGTAAACAGCGGCGCAATCTCGGAAACGGGTGGCAATTCGCCTTCTCCGTCCAGAAATGCATCCTGGATTTCACCGAGCAAATCTTCCGGCAGATCAAGGGCCTGCTCCAACGACAACTGCTGCTTGCCAATGGACTCGGCGAGCAAGGTGTAGACGTTCTTTTCCGAGCACTGCAGCTGCCCGGCAATCTGGATCGGGGTCATGCCGGCACGGGCGAGGCTGATCAACTCGTGGCGGATGTCGGCGACCTCTTTCGGCGCCTCGACCTGGCCGCCGAGCACTTCGAGGAAGGCCTGGCCATAACGCTCCAGCTTGCGCGCACCGACGCCGCTGACCCTGGCCATCTCGCCGAGGGTAGTGGGATGGTCGCGGAGCATTTCCAGCAAGGTGGAGTCCGGGAAGATGACGTAAGGCGGCACGCTGTGTTCCTGCGCCAACTTCTTACGCAGCGCGCGCAGGGCTTCCCACTGTTCGCGCTCTTCGAAACGCACCAGTTGGCTGGCCTGGCTGGTGCTGCTCTTGGCGGTGGTTTGCGGCTTGAGGTCGCGGCGCAGCTCCAGGCTGACTTCGCCCTTGAGCAGCGGCCGGCAACTGTCGTTCAGACGCAGGCCGCCGTAGCCTTCCAGGTCGATGTCCACCAGGCCACGGGCGACCATCTGCCGGAACAGCGAGCGCCACTCACCTTCGGCGCGAGCCTTGCCCACACCGTAGACCGAGAGTTTTTCGTGGCCGAAGCTGCGAATCTTTTCATTGTCCTTGCCCAGCAACACGTCCACCAGGTGGCCGACGCCATAGCGCTGACCGGTGCGGTAGATCGCCGACAACGCCTGGCGCGCCGGCTCGGTGGCGTCCCAGGTCTGCACGCCGTCCACGCAGTTGTCGCAGTGGCCGCAGGGCTTGGGCATGTCTTCGTCGAAGTAGGCGAGCAAGGTCTGGCGACGGCAGCGGGTTTCTTCACACAGCGACAGCATCGCGTCGAGCTTGTGCTGTTCCAGGCGCTTGTGGCGCTCGTCGCCTTCGGAGTTCTGCAGCATCTGCTTGAGCATCACCACGTCTTGCAGGCCGTAGACCATCCACGCATCCGCCGGCAGGCCGTCACGGCCGGCACGCCCGGTTTCCTGGTAGTACGCCTCAAGGGATTTGGGCAAATCCATGTGGGCCACGAAGCGCACGTTGGATTTGTCGATGCCCATGCCGAACGCGATGGTGGCGACCATGATCAGGCCTTCCTCGTTGAGGAAGCGCTTCTGGTGGTAGGCCCGCAGTTCGTTGGGCAAACCCGCGTGATACGGCAGTGCCGGGTAGCCTTGTTCACTGAGGAATGCGGCGACCTCATCGACCTTCTTGCGCGACAGGCAATAGACAATGCCGGCGTCGCTGCGCCGATCGGAGAGGAACGCCAGCAACTGCTTGCGCGGCTGTTCCTTGGGCACAATGCGGTAAAAGATATTCGGCCGGTCGAAGCTCGAGAGGAAGCGCTCGGCGTTCTGCAGGTGCAGGCGCTCGACGATTTCTTCGCGGGTCCGCTTGTCGGCGGTGGCGGTCAGGGCGATGCGCGGGACGTTGGGGAACAGTTCCGCCAGTTGGCCCAGTTGCAGGTATTCACGACGGAAATCGTGGCCCCATTGGGACACACAGTGGGCTTCGTCGATAGCGAACAGGGCGATTTCCAGGCTCTGCAGGAACGCCAGCATCCGTGGCTGCACCAGGCGCTCGGGGGCGAGGTAAAGCATCTTCACTTCGCCGCGCTTGATCCGGGCGGCGAGGTCACGCTGCTGTTCGGCGCTGAGGGTGGAGTTCAGCGAAGCGGCCGCCACGCCGAGCTCTTCAAGGGTGGCCACCTGGTCGTCCATCAGGGCGATCAACGGCGACACCACCACCGCAAGCCCTTCCCGCAGGAGTGCCGGTACCTGGAAGCACAGCGACTTGCCGCCGCCGGTAGGCATCAGCACCAGGGCATCGCCGCCGTTGGCCACGCGCTCAATGATCGCACCCTGGCGGCCACGAAAACTGTCGTAGCCGAAGATGTCCTTGAGGACGCGTTGAGCCTGCTCGAGCATGAAAAACTCCAAATATCGCCGAAATCCCTCTGTACAGGCTGGTCGAAAAAGCACGCTTGAGCGGGAAATAATCCGTAAGCGAACTTTTCCCGCGACTGGCGCTTGGCCTGCAGGGGCATCACAAAACGCGGCAGTATACCCGAGCGTTACCCGGCAAAGGGTGCCGTTGGTGAATTGCCGCCGGGCTCAAATACCTCTCAAATCTGTGCTGCGGCTGGCCTGGCAGCTCAAGAAAGCCTAGAATTGCCCATCGTTTATTCCCAAGGTAGTCCGTCAATGTCCTTCGCTGAGCAACTAACCCGCCTGCAAGCCTTCCTCGATGCCGATGAGCTGCACGACGAGGCGCTGGACTACGTGGCCGCCCACGGCTATCTGACCGCGCTGTCGATCTGCTCCGATGTCGTTCCCGACCGTGAATGGATCGACGCCCTGTTCTCCGAAGAGCCTCACTACAGTGATGCCGCCCAGCGCGAAGAAATCGAATCGACCCTGCTGGCCCTCAAGGCTCACATTGGCCGCCAACTGGCTTCCGATGAAGAGTTCGAACTGCCTTGCGACCTGGACCTGGGCGAAGACCCGGACGACTCCGAACTGCGCGGCTGGTGCATCGGTTTCATGGAAGGCGTGTTCCTGCGTGAAGAGGCCTGGTTCGAAACGGCTGAAGAAGAAGTCAGCGAAATGCTGCTGCCGATCATGGTCGGTTCCGGCCTGTTCGACGAGCAACCTGAGTTCTCCGACATCGCCGCCGACGCCAACCTGATGGACGACATGATCGTTCAGATCCCGGAAGCGCTGACCGCCCTGTACCTGCTGTGCAACGCACCTGACGAAAAGCCGGCGATCCTCAAGCCTCGCCACCACTAAGACCGTTGCCCGTGGCGCCCATGGGCAACCGTTCCGCGATCCTGCGTTACGTTCTGCTGGCCATCGGCTGGTTGAGCGTGGCGCTCGGGGTAATCGGCATCTTCCTGCCGGTGCTGCCCACTACCCCCTTCCTTCTGCTGGCTGCCGCCTGCTTTGCCCGTAGCTCCCCGCGCTTCTACCGCTGGCTGGTGGAACACCCGCGCCTGGGGCCGTGGATTCGTGACTATCTGGATGGCAACGGGATTCCGCTCAAGGGCAAGGTGTATGCCATTGGGTTGATGTGGGTGAGTATCGGGTTTTCCTGCTACCTGGTGCCGCTGATCTGGGCGCGAGGGTTCATGCTGACCAGTGCGGTGTTGGTGACGGTTTATATTTTGCGGCAGAAGACCTTGCCCAAGGCACCGCAGGACTAAATGTGGGAGCGGGCTTGCTCGCGAATACGGTGGATCAGTCAGCACATGTATCGGCTGACACACCGTATTCGCGAGCAAGCCCGCTCCCACATTTTTAATCCAGTCGCTTCAGAGGGATCAACGCATCGGCGGCAAGCCATACGCCGCCAAATCAAAGTCAGCCAACTTGCGAATAATCTGGTCAGCATGGTGATACTTGCTGTCCGCCATCGCCTCATCCGGCACCGCAATCGCGGTCATGTGCGCAGCCTTGGCCGCCGTCACGCCAAACGGCGAATCCTCAAACACCAGGCAATCCTCCGGTGCCACACCCAAGCGGCGCGCCGCCGTCAGGAAGATATCCGGCGCCGGCTTGGCCGCCCCGACCTCCGGGTCATCCGCCGTGACGATGGTGTCGAACAACCCAAACCACTCACGGTGCAACGTAGTCTTGTGGCCAAACGAGTTGCGCGACGAACTGGTGCCCACGGCAATCGGAATGTTATGCGCCTTCAAATGCCGCACCAGCGCCTCAGCACCCGGCATGCCCAAGGCCTTGGGGAAACGCTCGCTCATCAGCGGCTCGCGGATCACCAGGAATTCTGCGGGGGTAATCGGCAGGTCCAGCGCCTTGACCACGTAATCCGCCAGGTCCTGGGCGCCGCGACCAATGATGTGCTGCTTGATCCCCCAGTCATAGGTACGGCCATAGCGTTCGGCGATGATCTGTGTGACTTCGGTGTAGATGCCTTCTGTGTCCAGCAACAACCCGTCCATATCGAAAATGACAGCCTTGATCGGGACAGCGGTACGCGGTGCATTCATCACTACAGATCCGTGGGCAAAAGGACTAAAAGGATTCAGCACAATAACGGCCCGCCTTGCCTGCAAGCAACCGTTAAGCTTCCGACCGGCAGTACTGCCCTTTAGAATATCTGCCTTACCCATGGAAGTGCCCCCAATGCTCTACCGCCTTTGCGCCGACGGCCTGGTGCTGTTTCACCTGTCGTTCATCCTCTTCGTATTGTTCGGCGGCCTCCTCGCCCTAAAATGGCGGCCCGTGATGTGGCTGCATTTGCCCGCCGCTGCGTGGGGCGTTGCGGTGGAAGTGTTCCACCTGCCCTGCCCGCTGACCCGCTGGGAAAATCTGTTTCGTCATTTGGCCGGGCAGGACGGATATGGCGGCGGCTTTATCGAGCATTACATCCTGACCCTGATCTACCCGGCCGGGCTGACGCCGCAGATTCAATTGGGGCTGGGCGCGCTGGTGCTGTTGATCAATATCGCGGTGTATGTGCGGCTGATCAGGCGCGCTTAGGCAAGCAGCCGATACCCACCAATGTCGCCTCAACCGCCTCGTCCAAAGGCGTGTGCGGTTCGCTGCCCAATATCTGTACGAGACGGCCGTTATCCATGCGCACCTCGGTTTGCCACAGGTAACGCATTTCCTGCATCTCGCGGAAGGTGGTGACAAAGGGCGCGGCCAGTTTCAGCAGCCACCACGGGAAAGCACGTACAGAAGGCTGCTGGCCGGTCCTGCGTGACACCACCCGCTGAATCGCCTGGCTCATCTGCCGACCATCGGCATCTATGTGCCCCGCCATATGAAAACGGGCGAAGGCATCAAGGCTGTCGCGGCGGGCAATCAACTCGACCATGGTCCTCGCCACATCAGGCAGGTAAGCCCACTGATGCCCCACGCCTGGCGCCCCTGGATAGCTCACGTTGGCCACCGGTTTTGCGGGCTTGACCAGGCCTTGGGAAAACCAGCTGCTGCCGGCCTTGGCGCCGAAAAAATCGCCTGCCCGCACGATCAGCGCTCGTGCGCCCTGCCGGGTCGCCTCAAGCAAACGCTGCTCCAGCTCTACCCGGATCGCGCCCTTGCGGGTAAGTGGATGCTGCGGCGAATCTTCCTCCAACCGCGCGAATGCATCAGGCCCGAAGTTGTACACCGTGCCCGGCAAGACAATCGTCGCCCCTTCAGCGACTGCCGCCGCGATGCTGTTGTCGATCATCGGCAGCACCAGCTCCGCCCAGCGCTGGTAACCGGGCGGATTCACCGCATGCACGATCACCGAACAACCCCGGGCCGCTGCGACGACTTCCCCACGGTTCAGCGCATCACCTTTTATCCAGGTGAAATCGGCATTCTGCTTGTGAGCCTTATCCACATCCCTCGTCAGGGCGCACACCTGCCAGCCGGCAGCGAACAACTGCCGCGCCACCTCGCCACCAATCCCGCCTGTCGCGCCCATTACCAGAACCTTGTTCATGCTTTTTCCCCTGAGGGTTGTGTGATGGGGCGATTCTGTTCGCCGGCGAGCTATAGAGGAATTGCCGAAGATCATCCAGACGCTATACATTTATGCATGGCATCAAATATTGGTTGGGAGCTTTACCGGTCGTTCCTCGGGGTACTCAAGGAAGGATCGTTGTCGGGGGCCGCACGGCAGCTCGGCATCACGCAGCCCACGGTCGGGCGGCACATCGCTGCGCTGGAAAAATCCCTCAACGTGGTGCTGTTCACCCGCTCCGCCAGCGGCCTGTTGCCCACGGCGGTCGCCCTCACCCTGCGCACCCATGCCGAAACCATGGAAACCACGGCTGCCGCACTCGAGCGCGCCGCGTCGCCCCAAGGCCCCGAAGTGCGCGGCGTGGTACGAGTGTCTGCCAGCGAAGTGATCGGCGTGGAAGTCCTGCCGCCGATCATCACCCGCCTGCGCCAACAGCACCCGCACCTCAAGGTCGAACTGGTGCTGAGCAATCGCCTGCTGGACCTGCTGCAACTGGAGGCCGACATCGCGGTGCGAATGATCCGACCCAGCCAGGAACAACTTCTGGCGAAAAGGATCGGCGTTATTGAAGTCGGCCTGCACGCGCGCAACGACTACCTGCAACAACACGGCACGCCCCAGAGCCTGAATGACCTCACGGCCCATTCAGTCATCGGCTACGACCAGGAAAGCGCCTTCATCCGCAGCCTGGCCGTCAAAGGCTTCGACCGCAGCGCCTTTTCCCTCAGCAGCGACAGCGACCTCGCACAACTGGCCCTGATCCGCGCCGGCGCCGGCATCGGTGGCTGCCAGGTCAAACTGGCCCGGCAAGACGCCCGCCTGAGCCGAGTGCTGCCGGACGCATTTGCCCTGCAACTGGACACCTGGGTCACCATGCACGAAGACCTGCGCAACAGCCCGCGCTGCCGCGTCACCTTTGACGCCCTGGTGGCCGGTTTGCAGCATTACGTACAGGATTGAGACAGCTTCGCTGGTGAAGAATCAGAGTCCCTCAAACCCTTCATAGACGCCCCCATGTCCGAAGCCTTCGAAGTCCCCAGCCCCCACGAAAAACACGTCGAACACGCCACCGAACATGCCCACCGCAGCGGGGACAATTTCGCCAGCCGCATCGCCGTGATGACCGCCATCATGGCCACCGTCGGCGCCATGCTCAGCTACCAGGCCGGCTCCACCGAAAGCGAAGCGGCGATGGACAAAAACAACGCCGCCATCTTCAAGACCGAAGCCGCCAACCAGTGGAACTACTACCAGGCCAAATCCAGCCGGCAGAACCTTGCGGAGCTGGCGACGCATATTCCGGGGGTTGATGCCAAGCACTACACCGACGAGATCGAGCGTTATAAAACCCAGAAGGAAGACGTGCGCAAACAAGCCGAAAAGCTCGAGGCCACGTCGAAGGAATGGGATGAAAAGTCAGAACAGGCGCTGCATCAGCATCACCGCTGGGCGCAGGCGATGACCGCGATTCAGATCGCGATTTCGATGGCGGCGATTACCTTGCTGACAAGGAAGGAGTGGTTGAAACGCATGGCCTATACCGCCGGTGGCATGAGTGTGGTGTTGGGTGGGATGGCGTGGTTGCATATTTGAGAGCTGGATTTTCATCGCCCCTCGAAAGCAGAAATACGACGTCACGTATCGTCGTATTTCGCTGATAGCTATCACCAAACCAAACCGACTATAAAACTCGCCATCGCTCGCAACGTGCCGGAGGTACGAAATGCTTATTACGACTTCGCAAACAAAACCTTCCGAGACACTGCGGGCCGACAGCTTCTGGATGGAAATCTGGCAAAGTGGAGCTTTGAGCATCCAGGAAGCCGAAAGGCGGGCGCAGGGCTCGCGACGCTTAAAAGAGGCCTACTCGTCGGTACCCTTCTACGCGAAGAAGGCAGCTCGAGACTCTCAATTCTGGAGCAAATTTTACGCGAGCCGCGTGAATTCGTAGAAAAGGGCAATCTTGCGGGAATCTTCTACTGACCATCTGATACCCCCTCCTCCTAGACTCACTTATATTCACCAGACCCCTCGCGTCAGAAAACATCGGCATATTCCGGCATATCCGCTTGGGGCCCTACACCTACTCGCTATATAGTAAAACGCATAACGCCTGACACTATAAAGCCGAGGAAAAGCCGGTGACCGCACAATCATCCAAGGAAGCTGTGGGCGTCGCCTACAGCATCGAGTCAATGCGCTACGCACAGGCCATGACCTGGCGCGCCATCGAAGCGCTGTCCAAACTCATCCGCCCCGGCATGCTCGAATCCGAAGCCCGCGAACTCGGCAAAAAAGTCCTCGCCGACCTCGACATGCAGCGCATCTGGCACCCGCTGCTGGTGCGCTTCGGCGCCAACACCCTCAAGACCTTCAAGGAACGCTCCGACGGCGACCCGGTGCTGGGGGAAAACGACATCTACTTCATCGACATGGGCGCCGTTTGGCAAGGCCATGAAGGTGATGCGGGGGCGACCTTCAGCACCGGTAACGACCCCGAGCTGAAGGCGTGTGCGAGCGCGGCAAAAGAGTTGTTTGATCGGGTTGAGCGGCGCTGGAGGAACGATAAAGTCGTCGGCCTGGAGCTGTATCGTTTTGCCGAAGAGCAAGCGAAGGAAATGGGTTGGGTGCTGAACCTGGACATCAAAGGGCACCGTGTCAGCGACTTTCCCCATGCGATTTACCGTGGCGGTGATCTTGGGGATTTTGACCAGTATCCGAATGAAGGGCTGTGGATTCTGGAGATACAGATCGCGCACCCGAGCGGGGCTTATGGTGCGTTTTACGAAGATTTGCTGGCTTAACTTTTTCAAGGAATAAAGATGGAACGCTCGACCGAATTTCCCGTGCTGTTGTTTTCCTACGGCACGTTGCAGGACAAGGCAGTGCAGCTGGCCAACTTTGGGCGGGAGTTGGTGGGTCAGCAGGATGCGATGCTGGGGTATTCGACAAGCTGGGTGGAGATTACCGATCCTGAGGTGTTGGCGGCCAGTGGCAAGACCCATCATCCGATTGTTTCGCCGAGCGGGCGGAATGAGGACAGTGTTGAAGGGATGGTGTTTCAGATTACCGAGCAGGAACTGGCGGCGGCGGATGCGTATGAAGTGTCGGACTATAAGCGGGTTTCGGTGGGGTTGGCTTCGGGGTTGACGGCTTGGGTGTATGTGCAGGCTTGAGGGCGTGCAGTTGGTCAGTCGGAGTGATTTCCTACAGATCAATCGGAAGGCATGCCCTGCCGGGTTTGTGAGGTGGGGCATATAGTTCGCCGGTCGCTCTCATAGCGACCGGGTTTGGCGACTCGACTACAAATTGGCAGAGGCCTCCCGGCTAAGTTTGCGGGATGCCCCTACGCGCAATAAGCTGCTCGATGGTAGCTGTGCGTGGGAGACCTTCGGGTCTGCCGGTTTTCCAATTTGTCCGGTTCGCCAACCTGCGTACAGCTGCCACCCTTTTGTTTGGTAACGAATGTGTGGCAGCTCTCCTTAAGCAAACGGAGATTCACGCATGAACCAATACATGGCCCTCACCAGCAACGATTGCGAGACACCTGCCCTTTTTGTAGATACCACTGCGCCGCTGGACGTTTTGCTGGACGCTGCTGGGTATCGAATTCGTGCTGTTACTCAAGTTCTTGAAAATCTGGCACTGCGTGCGGAAATCAGCAGCGATACGGTTGTGCTTAGCGATTTTTCGCTGCTGTGTTCAATTCCATTGCGCGATGGTTGTGATTTGCTGGATGTTATTGGGCGACGTATGGCTACGCAGTGTTCCTAAACCCATTGGCTTAATTTTCCCTGGCACAACCACCTATTCAAACCCCAGAAACCACAAAACCCCTGGCTTCTCTCGAAACCAGGGGTTTTGTTTACATCGAATTTGGCGGTGAAGGAGAGATTCGAACTCTCGATACAATTTCTTGTATACACACTTTCCAGGCGTGCTCCTTAAGCCACTCGGACACTTCACCGTATCTCGTCAAACTGATTCAGTCTGTCGAGGCGCGCTAATGTAGTCGAAAGCTTTTCCGATGGCAAAGGTTTTTTTCAGAATTTTCATGCGCTTAGGCGGTTATGCCGTTCCAGCCCTCTGTGGCGCCATGCACACCACGGCGATTCTGCCATTCTCGGGCACTCACGGCGCTTGTCTATAGTAGCTGCTGCGCCTTGCCGAAGGCCGCCTGCGGGCGGGCATGCGGGAAAAGTCTGACTGGGTAGTCAGTCATGGCGCTTTACCAGGGCGGGCGCGGTGGGTAACGTCTGCCGTCTGTCCTTCTATTACAAGCATTACAAGGAATCGCGTCATGAGTGAGTTGATTGCCTACCACCTCGAAGACGGTATCGCGACCCTGACCCTGAGCAACGGCAAGGTGAATGCCATTTCGCCGGCAGTGGTCAGTGCGTTTAATCAAGCGCTGGATCAGGCCGAGAAGGATCGGGCGGTGGTGATCATCACGGGCACGCCGGGGATTTTGTCCGGTGGCTATGATTTGAAGGTGATGACCGCCGGCCCTAAAGAAGCGGTGAGCCTGGTGACGTCGGGTTCGACCCTCGCCCGCCGCCTGTTGTCGCACCCGTTCCCGGTGATCGTGGCGTGCCCCGGGCACGCGGTGGCCAAGGGGGCATTCCTGCTGTTGTCGGCGGATTACCGGATCGGTGTAGACGGACCGTTCAGCATTGGTCTGAATGAAGTGATGATCGGCATGACCATGCACCACGCCGGGATCGAGCTGGCGCGGGATCGTCTGCGCAAGTCGGCCTTCCACCGATCGGTGATCAATGCCGAGATGTTTAACCCGCAGGACGCGTTGAGCGCCGGGTTCCTGGATAAGGTGGTCGCGCCGGAAGAGTTGCAGGCCGCAGCGCTGGAAGCCGCTCGCCAACTGAAGAAGATCAATATGAACGCCCACAAGCACACCAAGCTGAAGGTGCGTAAGGCGCTGCTGGAAGCCCTGGATGACGCGATCATTCAGGATCAGGGGCACTTGGGTTAATCAAACCTACGCCTGCTGAATCGAAGCCCGACCTTGAGTCGGGCTTTTTCTTACAAAGAATTCCGGTTTGCCTACAACCGCTCTAGACAGTGTCTGTCACAGCATGTTGAAACATGCGCTTAAACATCGCCTATCTTCTGACTCTATAGGGGCAATTGCCGAATACAGTGCACATCCGTACACTGCGCGACCTTTTGTCCCGATGGGCTGTGTCGATGCTTTTTTTGTTACGCATGTTGTTGATGGGCCTGCATTTTATGATTGCGGGCGTACTGGGCGTGCTGCTGGGGATCTGTCGGCCGTTCAATCCGGACAACAGCCGTTACTGCGCGCGCCTGTATGCGGTGCCGGCGATGTGGCTATTGCGCCTGCGAGTGAAGGCCGATGTCGACTCGCTGCGTAACAAGCCCAGCAGTTGCGTGATCATCGCCAACCATCAATCCAACTACGACCTGTTTGTGTTCGGCACCGTGGTGCCGTACCGCACGGTGTGTATCGGCAAGAAGAGCCTGAAGTGGGTGCCGTTGTTCGGACAGTTGTTCTGGCTGGCGGGCAATGTGTTGATCGACCGGGGCAATGCGCACAAGGCGCGGCGTTCGATGCTGACCACCACCCACACCTTGCAGCATGCCGACACCTCGATCTGGGTGTTCCCGGAAGGCACGCGCAACTTCGGTGAAACCCTGCTGCCGTTCAAGAAAGGCGCGTTCCAGATGGCGATCGCCGCAGGCGTGCCGATTGTGCAGGTGTGTGTCAGCACCTATGTGAAGCAGATGAAGCTCAATCGCTGGAACAGTGGCGATATTCTGATTCGCTCGTTGCCGCCGATTCCTACGAAGGGGCTGACGATGGATGACATGCCGCTGTTAATGCAGACCTGTCGCGAGCAAATGCGCGACTGCATCGAGGCGATGGACCGCGAGCTGCAAACCACGCCTGCAATCACGGCTGAACCCCGCCGAATTTGCTGACTCTGATTGGGCAGGGCAGCTAAGCTGCCTGACAGTTGTCATCTGCCATTCAAGAAGAAGCGATCAGCACTATGGGTAGAGTTGTTGCGGCCGCCGTCTATAGCGCCGGAAAGAAAGTCACTGATATCACCCTCGACGAAGGCGCCGCGTGGGCCGCCAAGCCTGACCACTTTGTGTGGATCGGCCTGGAAGAGCCCAGCGCACTGGAACTGGCCAACCTGCAGCGCCAGTTCAACCTGCACGAACTGGCCATCGAAGACGCCCTGGAAAAACACAGCCGGCCCAAGCTTGAAACCTTCGGCGACGCGCTGTTTATCGTGACCTACTCACCGGTGCGCGATAACGGCAAGCTGGAGTTTATCGAAACCCATATCTTTGCCGGCAACGGCTACATCATCACCGCCCGCAACGGCCATTCGGCGTCCTACGGCTATGTGCGCCAGCGCTGTGAGGCGCGGCCGCTGTTGCTGGAGCATGGGGAAGATTTCGTACTCTATGCGCTGCTGGATTTTGTTACCGAGAACTACCAGCCAGTGAGCGAGGCGATTCATGCCGAGGTCGATGAGCTGGAGCGCAACGTGTTGTGCAACTCCCTGAGTGAAGCGGATATCCAGAAGCTCCACGGCCTGCGCCGCGATGTGCTGCGACTGAAGCGCTATGTGGCACCGATGGTGGAGATCAGTCAGGAATTGCAGAAACTGAGCTTCCCGTTTATCGACAAGAACATGCGTCCGTACTTTCGCGATGTGCAGATTCACGTCACCCGGCAGATGGAAGACCTGACCACCTTGCGGGATATCGCCAGCCAGACCATCGAGATTGGGGTGTTGCTGGAAGCCTCGCGCCAAAGCGTGGTGCAACGCAAGTTTGCCGCGTGGGCAGCGATTCTGGCGTTCCCAACGGCGGTGGCCGGGATTTACGGGATGAACTTCCAGAACATGCCGGAGCTGCAGTGGCACTACGGCTATTTTGCGGTGCTGGGGTTTATTGCGGTGGGGTGTACAAGTTTGTGGGCCAGCTTCAAGCGTTCAGGCTGGCTGTAGGAAAACTGCTGTTGTGGCGAGGGAGCTTGCTCCCGCTGGGGTGCGAAGCGCCCCCAAGGCTTGCGACTGCTGCGCAGCCGAACGGGAGCAAGCTCCCTCGCCACAAAAAGCTCGTCAATCAACCCGAATAGTTAGGCCACGTCCGCTTTTGGTTTGTGCGCCACAAACCGCATCATCCATTCCGCCACGGTAACGCCGTGATGGTCTCGCTCCAGGCTGGCCACACCGTTGGTGTAGACCTTCTCCCCCAGCGTTGTCTGAAGAATCTCCAGCAACTCGCGGGAATAGTCGTGGATAAATTCCGGGTGGCCCTGGAAGCACAGCACCTGGTCTTCAATGTGGTACGCCGCAAACGGGCAGAACTCGCTGGAGGCGATCACGGTGGCGTTTTCCGGCAAGGTGGTGACCTGGTCCTGGTGGCTGATCAACAGCGTCAGTTCTTCCACCACCGGGCTCATCCACGGTGCCTTGGCGTTCAGTTTGTAGTCATGGATGCCCATGCCCCAGCCCTTGGTCGCCCGCTCGGTCTTGCCACCCAACAGCAGCGCCAGCAACTGGTGGCCGAAGCAGATGCCGATCAGCTTGTCGCCGCGGGCATGGCGGTCCAGCAGGTAGGTCTTGAGGGTCTGGATCCACGGATCGGTGCCAAAGGAGTCGGCCTTGCTGCCCGTCACCAGGTACGCGTCGAACACTTCTTCATCCGCCGGGTATTCACCCTGCACCACGTTATAGATGACGAACTCGGCGGCAATCGGCTGTTTGGAGAACAGGCGCTTGAACATCTGCCCGTACCCTTGGTACTGATCGATCAGCCCAGGACGCAGGATATCGGTTTCCAGGATGCACACGCGTAACGACATAAAAAATACCTGACACGGCGATGGGAATAATGAACACCCCCAGAGCCTGCCTTGAAATACCCTTTCAAGGCAAGCCCCGCACATGCCCAAAAGCGTCAGAAGGTCGCGTTCTGTGCAGCTTTCTCCAACAGCAGCGCCGGCGGCGTGAAGCGCTCACCATATTGCTCGGCCAGGTAGCGGGCGCGGGCGACGAAATCGTTCAGGCCGTACTGGTTGATGAATTGCAGCGCTCCGCCGCTCCAGGCGGCAAAGCCGATACCGAAGATCGAGCCGACGTTGGCATCAGCCGTCGACATCAATACGCCCTCCTCCACACAGCGCACGGTTTCGATGGCCTGGATGAACAGCAAACGGTCGCGCACGTCTTGCGGCGAGATCTGTTGGCCAGGCTTTTCGAAGCGGTTTTTCAGCTCCGGCCACAGGTGTTTCTGCCCGCCCGCCGGGTATTCGTAGAAACCGCCACCCGCCGCCTTGCCCGGGCGCTTGTATTCAATGAGCAACAGGTCGATCACGGCAAACGCCGGGTGCTGCGGTAACGGCTTGCCCTCGGCCTGTAGGTCCTTGGCCGTCTGTTGACGGATATGGCTCATCAGGCTGAGGGAAACTTCGTCAGAGACCGCCAGCGGCCCCACCGGCATCCCGGCCTTGCGCGCCTCGGTCTCGATCATCGGTGCGGCCACGCCTTCGCCGAGCATGGCGATACCTTCATTGGTGAAGGTGCCGAACACCCTTGAAGTGAAGAAGCCGCGGCTGTCGTTGACCACGATCGGGGTTTTCTTGATTTGCAGTACGAAGTCGAATCCCCGCGCCAGGGTTTCGTCGCTGGTGCGGGCGCCCTTGATGATTTCCACCAGGGGCATTTTGTCCACCGGGCTGAAGAAATGCAGGCCGATAAACTTGCCCTGGTCTGGAACGGCGGTGGCTAACCCGCTGATGGGCAAGGTGGAGGTGTTGGAGGCGATCACCGCTTCGGCACCCACCACGCTTTGCGCGGCCGCCGAGACCTTGGCCTTGAGTTCCCGATCCTCGAAGACGGCTTCGATGATCAGGTCGCAGCCGGCAAGATCGGCGTCGGATTCGGTAGGAACAATCCGCGCGAGGATGGTTTCCCGCTGTTCGGCGGTCAATTGCCCACGCCCGACCTTCTTGTCCAGCAACGTGGCCGAGTGGGCCTTGCCCTTCTCTGCCGCCGCCTGGCTGACGTCCTTGAGCACCACCTCAATGCCCGCCGAGGCGCTGACGTAGGCAATGCCCGCGCCCATCATCCCGGCGCCGAGCACGCCGACCTTGCGTGTTACATAAGGTGCAAAGCCCTTGGGCCGCGAACTGCCAGCATTGATTTCATTGAGTTGGAACCAGAAGGTGCCAATCATGTTTTTCGCCACTTGCCCGGTGACCAGCTCGGTGAAGTAGCGGGTCTCGATCAAGTGCGCGGTGTCGAAATCCACCTGGGCACCTTCCACGGCGGCGCAGAGGATTTTTTCCGGGGCCGGGAAGCAGCCGTTGGTTTTGGCGCGCAGGATCGATGGCGCAATGGCGAGCATTTGCGCGACTTTCGGGTTGGACGGCGTACCACCCGGGATCTGGTAGCCCTTGATGTCCCAACGCTGTTTCGCCTCGGGGTTGGCCAGAATCCACGCCCGGGACTTGGCCAGCAGCTCGTCACGGTCTGCCGCCAGCTCATCAATCAACCCGGCTTGCAGCGCCTGCTGCGGCGTAATCTTTTTGCCTTCCAGCAAGTAGGGCAAGGCTTTTTCCAGGCCCAGCATCCGCACCATGCGCACCACACCGCCGCCACCCGGCAAAAGCCCGAGGGTGACTTCCGGCAGGCCAATCTGTACCGACTTGTGGTCCAGCGCCACACGGTGCTGGCACGCCAGGCAGATCTCCCAGCCACCGCCCAGCGCTGCGCCGTTGATCGCGGCCACTACCGGTTTGCCGAGGGTTTCCAGGGTGCGCAGTTGCGCCTTCAGCACCAGCACGCTGTCGTAGAAATCCTTGGCGTGGGGCTTGTCGACCTTGATCAGTTCATTAAGGTCGCCGCCGGCAAAGAAGGTCTTCTTCGCCGAGGTGATGATCACGCCCGCAATCGAATCCTTCTCGGCGTCCAGGCGGGCGACGGTGGCCGCCATGGCCTCGCGGTACACCCCGTTCATGGTGTTGGCGCTCTGGCCGGGCATGTCGATGGTCAGCACCACAATCTGGTCCTGGCCCTTTTCGTAACGAATGGCATCGGTCATGACTGATTCCTTAGGCTCAGAGGCGTTCGATGATAGTGGCGATACCCATGCCGCCGCCGACACACAGGGTGGCCAGGCCATAACGCTGCTGGCGCACCTCCAGCTCATCGAGCAAGGTGCCGAGAATCGCGCAGCCCGTGGCGCCCAGCGGGTGGCCCATGGCGATGGAGCCACCGTTGACGTTGACCCGGGCGGCGTCGATGCCCATGTCCTTGATGAACTTGAGCACCACCGACGCAAACGCTTCGTTGACCTCGAACAGGTCGATGTCTTCAACCCGCAAACCCGCCTTGGCCAGTGCCTTGCGGGTTGCCGGTGCCGGGCCGGTCAACATGATGGTGGGGTCGGTACTGGTGACAGCGGTGGCGACGATCCGCGCCCGGGGTTGCAGGCCGAGTTCGCGACCTTTGGCTTCAGAACCGATCAGCATCAGCGCCGCGCCATCGACGATCCCGGAACTGTTGCCCGGTGTGTGCACGTGATTGATGCGTTCGACGTGGCTGTAGACCCGCAACGCCGTGGCGTCGAAGCCCATCTGGCCCATCATTTCGAAGCTGGGCTTGAGTTTGCCCAGGCCTTCGAGGGTGGAGTCGGCACGGATGAATTCGTCCTGATCCAGCAGCACAATGCCATTTTGGTCCTGCACGGCGATCAGCGACTTGTTGAAGGAACCGTCTGATCTGGCCCGCGCCGCTTTCTGCTGTGAGTGCAGGGCAAAGGCGTCGACGTCCTGGCGGGTGAAGCCTTCCAGGGTGGCGATCAGGTCGGCACCGATGCCTTGCGGGGTGAAATGGCTGTGCATATTGGTTTGCGGGTCGAGCACCCAGGCGCCGCCGTCACTGCCCATGGGCACTCGGGACATGGACTCGACGCCGCCCACCACCACGAGGTCTTCAAAGCCGGAGCGCACTTTCATCGCGCCGAGGTTCACGGCTTCCAGGCCCGAGGCGCAAAACCGGTTGATCTGCACACCGGCGACGCTGATATCCCAGTCCGCCACCAAGGCGGCGGTCTTGGCGATGTCGGCGCCCTGGTCGCCAATCGGTGTGACACAGCCCAGGACGATGTCATCCACTTGCCGGGTGTCGAGGTCGGTGCGCTGTTGCAGTGCCGTCAGCAAACCGGCCACCAGGTTCACCGGCTTGACGCTGTGCAGGGCGCCATCCGCCTTGCCTTTGCCCCGGGGCGTGCGTATCGCATCAAAGATCAAAGCTTGGGTCATGACGTCCTCGAATCACTATGCAACGAATCGTGCCCTTACCTTAGGCGCCAGGGCGCCGGATTCAATGACCGAACCGCTCATTGACCTTGACGCTCACGCTCAGACGAACGGTAGGAGGCTACGGGAATCGGCTGATTAATCGTTTTAGCTGTCTAGCCGTAGGGCTGGCGTCTGGCTGGCAATTGGCCTCATGCCTTTTTAATAAGTTTTATTAAGTTAATGAGATGAAATGGATCTAAGCCATGTAGAACGAGGGCTCTAAGGTTGAATCTGTAAGAGAAGTTAAAGGTTGCTGCCGGGTTTTGCTGGAGCACCCGTAGGAACTGTAAGAAAAGAGTCATGTAGCACCGTCATAGTTGAATCGACCGGCACGCATTTGACGCTCAGGAATAACAACAAAAGGCAGTCAGCCATGTTCAAGCATTCGAAAGTACGTCAGGCGGGACTTATTCTGTTCGCCACCACCCTGATTCTGATCTTGCCCAACCTCACCAAGGTCATTGGGTGACCTCTCACACCCCACATTCTGCGCAGACACAGCGCCAGGATCGCAGCCTTTGGCAGCGCCTTTCGGGATATTGCGTATAGCGATCCCGTCAGGGGCTGCCGTTTTGCGCGCCGAGATTTTTTGATTTTGCGGTATCGTGAGTTCCACCGCCTTTTCCGATATGTGGCCCTTCCTTGAAACAGATCATCGTCCTCCTGATCCTGCTGCTGGCCTTGCCGGCGCACGCCGCGAAATTGACCGTCGAGCTGGATCACGCCAGCAAAACCTGGGAAACCACCGAACTGCTCAAGCGTCCGGATGCGCAGACGGTGCAGATCGTTGATGACGTTTCCTACAAGCGCAACATGACGTATCGCGCAGTGCCGTTGGCAGCGCTGTTGCCAGGCATCATGCCGGATAACCATCTGCAGGCAGTGGCCCTCGACGGCTTTGCCGCGGAACTGACGGCGGCACCGCTGCTATCAAAAAGCGGCGCGCGGGCCTGGCTGGCGGTGGAAGATCCGGCGCATCCGTGGCCACCACTGGCAGACGGCAAGCCCAGTGCCGGGCCGTTTTATCTGGTGTGGACCGATCCACAAGCCGGGCATATCAGCCCTGAGCAGTGGCCGTTTCAGATTTCCGGGATCAAGCAGTTGAAGTCGGTGGCGGAGCGCTTCCCGGCGTTGTTGCCGGATCCGAAACTGGCGGCGAATGACCCGGTGAATCAGGGGTTCGCACTGTTCCAGAAGAACTGCCTGGCATGTCATCGCCTGAACGGGGCCGGCGATGCGCAGGTGGGGCCGGACCTGAATATTCCTTACAACCCCACTGAATATTTTGCCGGGGATTTCCTCAAGCGCTACATCCGCGATCCGCAAAGCATGCGGCACTGGCCACAGGCGAAAATGCCGGCGTTTGCCACCAGCGTGCTGCCGGATGCGGACCTGGATCTGCTGGTGGGGTATTTGAAGCATATGGCGGGCAGAAAGCAGCCTTAAGGCTCGGGTAAATCTGTGGCGAGGGAGCTTGCTCCCGCTGGGCTGCGCAGCAGCCCCAATCAGGCAATCACATTTCTCCAGACAGAACTCGGGGGCATGCCTTGGGGCCGCTTCGCGGCCCAGCGGGAGCAAGCTCCCTCGCCACAAAAAGCTGTCCTGGCACGGAGAGCTTTCCTGCTACACAGAGCTCCCTCTCTCCCTGGATCCTACTGCTGCTGCACCGAAATCACCGGTGTCGGCGCTACAAATACCTTGGCATGCATCTGCTCATGCCCTCCCCCACGACGCATGCCTCGTACCGGGCAGGCGTCCAGGTAATCCAGACCCACCGCCAGCTTCAAATGCCGCTCCGGCCGCGCCAGTTGATTGGTCACGTCAAAACTGTACCAGGCGTCATCCAGCCACGCTTCAGCCCAGGCATGGCTGGCGAGGTGCTCGCAGTCTTCGCTATACAAATACCCCGACACATAACGCGCCGGAATCCCCAGGCTGCGGGCACAGGCGAGGAAGGCGTGGGTGTGGTCCTGGCACACCCCGGCACGCCCGGCAAACGCCTTGGCCGCACAGGTGTCGACTTCGGTAGAACCCGGCGAATAGGTCATGTACTGGTTCAGCGCGTGCATCAGGTCGATCAATGCGCTGCGGTCGCGGCGTTGATGGCAATGCTTTTCGGCAAAGCTGCGCAGGGCCTCGTCCGGCTCGGTCAACCGGGTGCAGCGCAGGAACGGGAAGGCCGACTGGCTTTCATGCTCGGCCTCGCGCAATTCGTCGATATCCACCTGGCCACGGGCGCCAATGATGATGGCTTCATGGGGCTCGTCCAGGGTCAACACGTGCAGGATGTTGCCGAACGGGTCCAGTTGCGCCCGTACCGGCCGGGGCAAGTCCAACTGCCAACTGAGGACATGCTGGCGCTCGCTGTCGTGGGGCGTGAGCCGCAGGTACTGGATGCTGGCACGCACCTGGTCTTCGTAGTGGTAGGTGGTTTCGTGGCTGATGGAAAGTCTCATGCCGCCTCCAGGTAGGAACTGTAAATAGCATCGCCCAGCTCGCGCACGAGCGGGATGAAGTCGGTCAGCCAAGCGTGCAGGCCTTCCTCGAGAATTTCGTCGATGGCGGTATAGCGCAGGCGTGCGTCCATTTCCGCTGCCAGGCGTTGGGCCGGGCGACCGTTGATGCCGGGCAGGCTGCCAAGGATCTGGTCGATCTCTTCACTGCAGGCCCGCAGTGATCGCGGCACGTCGGCGCGCAGCAGCAACAGCTCGGCGACTTGTCGGGCGCCGGGGGCATCACGGTAGATTTCTGTGTAGGCCTCGAACGACGACAACGCCCGCAACAACGCACTCCATTGATAGTAGGCGTGGGCGGTACCATCGGTGACCGCTTCGGCCTGGTCGCCGGCCATTTCATAGCGGGCGTCGAGCAAGCGCAGGGTGTTGTCGGCGCGCTCGATAAAGGTGCCCAGGCGAATAAAACGAAAGGCGTCGTTACGCATGATGGTGCCGTAGGTGGCACCGCGGAACAGGTGGGAACGTTCCTTGACCCACTCGCAGAACCGGCTCATGCCGTAGCGGCTCAGGCCTTGCTGGGCGATGTCGCGAATCTCCAGCCAGGTGGCGTTGATGTTTTCCCACATGTCGGCGGTGATTCGCCCACGCACGGCATGGGCACTGGCGCGTGCAGCGCCGAGGCAGCTATAGATGCTGGCCGGGTTGGCAGCATCCAGGGCGAAGAAGTGCAGCAGGCGTTCGGCGTGCAGTTCACCGTGGCGCTCGCGGTAATCGTCGAGGGTGCCGGTGATCAGCAGCGGCATCGCCAGTTCATGCAGGCCATCGCCGCGCCCGTCCTGGGGCATCAGCGACAGCGAATAACTGACATCGAGCATGCGCGCGAGGTTTTCCGCGCGCTCCAGGTAGCGTGACATCCAATACAAATCCGAGGCAGTTCTACTCAACATATTTCAATCCTCGACCACCCAGGTGTCTTTGGTGCCGCCGCCCTGGGACGAGTTGACCACCAACGAGCCTTCCCGCAGCGCCACACGAGTCAGGCCGCCGGGGACCACACGGGTTTCCTTGCCTTGCAGCACAAACGGGCGCAGGTCGATATGCCGTGGGGCGATGCCGTTTTCGACGAAGGTCGGGCACGTCGACAGGCACAGCGTTGGCTGCGCGATGTAGGCGTGGGGCTTGGCCTTGATGCGTGCACGGAAGGCTTCGATTTCCGCTGCCGAGGCGGCCGGGCCGACCAACATGCCATAGCCACCGGAGCCCTGGGTTTCCTTCACCACCAGTTGCGGAAGGTTGGCCAGTACGTGGGACAGTTCACTGGGATTACGGCACTGGAACGTCGGAACATTCTTCAGGATCGGTTCTTCATCCAGGTAAAAACGGATCATCTCGGTGACGAAGGGGTACACCGACTTGTCATCCGCCACCCCGGTGCCGATGGCATTGGCCAACACCACGTTGCCCGAGCGATACGCCGCCAGCAGGCCCGGTACGCCGAGCATGGAGTCCGGGTTGAAGGCCAGCGGGTCGAGGAACGCGTCGTCGAGGCGACGGTAGATCACATCCACCGCCTTGGGACCATCGGTGGTGCGCATGAACACGCGGTCATCACGCACGAACAGGTCGGCGCCTTCCACCAGTTCCACGCCCATTTCCCGGGCCAGGAATGCATGCTCGAAGAACGCACTGTTGAAACGCCCAGGCGTCAGCACCACCACACTGGGATTATCCAGCGGGCTGGAGCTTTTCAGGGTGTCGAGCAACAGGTTGGGATAGTGGTCGATGGGCGCGATGCGCTGGGCCGCGAACAGTTCGGGGAACAGGCGCATCATCATCTTGCGGTCTTCGAGCATGTAGCTCACGCCGCTGGGGGTGCGCAGATTGTCTTCGAGGACGTAGTAAGTGCCGTCGCCATCGCGTACGAGGTCGACACCTGAGATGTGGGAATAGATATCCCGGTGCAGGTCCAGGCCCTGCATCGCCAACTGGTATTGCTCGTTGGCCAGCACTTGCTCGGCGGGGATGATCCCAGCCTTGATAATGCGTTGTTCGTGGTAGAGGTCGGCGAGAAACATGTTCAGCGCCTTGACCCGCTGGATGCAGCCGCGCTCGACGATCCGCCATTCACTGGCCGGGATGCTGCGGGGGATCGTGTCGAAGGGGATCAGGCGCTCGGTACCTTGCTCATCGCCATACAAGGTGAAGGTGATACCGGCCCGGTGAAACAGCAAATCGGCTTCGCGCCGGCGCTGGGCCAGCAGTTCGGCCGGCGTGTCGGCCAACCAGCGGGCAAATTCGCGGTAATGGGGGCGCACCTGCCCTGCCCCGTCGTACATCTCATCATAATAAGTGCGGATCATGCCGTACTCCTTGTCACCCGGACGCCAGAACCATCGCAAGGCCCGTGCCAGCGGCATAAACACTTAAGTATCAATCAGTTGGATATAGACGCAGGTCTCATCGCACCGTCCCGGTGCAGCAAATGCCCGCTGTCATGGGCGGCGCCTCATTGCAATGCAGGCCATGACTATCACCAGCATAGTCAGAGTTGATTTCACTGCCCGGCAAACCCCGCGGATAATCACCTCCATCAGCTGAACAGGACGCGTCCTACAGCTCCATCCATTGCGCATTACCGCTTGTACCGAATCGCTCTCCTCCTTTGCGATCTTCCCTTTGGCCACCCTGCTCGGGTGGCTTTTTTTTGCGCAGGATTTTTCCCGCGCCAGAAACAAAAACGGCCGACCCAAAGGTCAGCCGATACGCTGTGTTGTTGCTCATGTCGCTACATGGGTAACCCACGCACCTCCTGTTTCACGCCCCATCCCTCGATGATTCCGCCCAAGGGCTCGACCACCGCCTCAAAGTCCTGCTCGAAGTCTCCTATGCCGTCGTAGGTGGCGAACATGATTTTGCTCAATTCCAGGTACCAGGCGCCGTCATCCCGCGCGCTGACCTGGGCATTCAGGGATTCCCCACGAAACCGACCCGCAGCCCGCCGCGCACGTTCCTCATCCGGGAAAATGGCGTAGAACTCGATGGGGTGGAAACGCGAGAAGTCAAAGCCGCCCTCTTTCATGCGGCGCAACACGTTGGTGCTGATGTCTTCTTGATAGGCTGTGCTCATGAAACGTCCTCCTCAAACCGATGGATAGACTTTCCGTGCTTCCCAAGGCCCGCGCTGCAAGGACGCGGGTGTTACGGCAGTGACGTCGCCGCTGGGAGACAAGCATGTAGCTGACAAGACCAGACCTTAGCGATTCATTCGCTGATCTCCATTGCAGAGTAGCGCGAAGCTATCACCTCCACCAGAGTCTGTTTAAAGGCGTACAGGGAATGTTCAGGCGGCGGGGTCGACCTTGAGGTCTTTGATGCTGTTTTGATCTTTCAGAATCTTGACCGTGGGTTCGGCGATACGCCCCTCCAGATCGTTGAGATCCAGTTCCTCCAGCACCGGTGATACGCGGGCGCGAACCAGGCGCGCAGCTTCTTCAAGCGTGGGTTTCTGCTCGCACTCGAATTGCTCGACTACCGACTCACCATGATCATTGGTGAAGGAAACGTTCCACTTTGGCATCAGAGCCTCCTCGATAAAACCCATGGGTGGGCTTACATCTATCTGGACCTTGAGGGCCTGGAAATCGTTCCACTCAAGGCAGGAGGCACCTGATCAACTGCAGTTATTTTTCAGCGTGTTCTTTCAGGGCTTTCAAGGTGTTGAACGGTGCGTCCACCACAAACTTGTTGGCCAGCCACGACGGCACGCTGCCACCTGGCTCGGTGTGCACCTGGTAGGTCACTTCGGTCAGGTTGTCGCCTTTAGGCACCAGTTTCCAGTAACCATCGACCTGGGCTACGCGCACATAGCCTTTGACTTCTGGCTGGTAGGTCGGCACTTCCAACAGCTTGCGGGTGACGGTGCCATCGGCAGCCTTGGTGGTGGTGATTTCCAGGATCGAGTCACGATCGGTCACCGGGAACGGTGCCTTGAACTGGGTGTAGGTCCAGCTCTTGTCGCCTTCCTGCTTGAGCAGTTTCTGCGACTTGCATTCGTGGATCCAGGAACAGGCCCCCGCCACGTCTTCCTGCAGCGCCTGGATCTTGGCCAGCGGCGCCTTGATGGTCGTCACACCGCGATAAGCCTTGTACTTGGAACCGGCAATTTCACTCAAGGACACTTTGATGCCGTCTTCATCCTTGGCCGTCTGCCAGTCTTCAGCATGCGCTGCGGCAGCGAACAACGCGGTAAAACCGCACAACACAGCAATTCGTTTCAGTGAACCCATGGTCTTATTCCTTATTGTTGAAGTTCAGTACTTTGAACAGCCCACTAAGCCGCCGTCATCTGTTCCCACCAGCCGATCAACCTGATCGCTTCTGCCTGGCTACTGCCACAGACCTCGATATCCGCCTGGAACGAACTACACACTGCCGGCCGCTCAGGCTGGCCAAACAACTGGCACAGTTGTTCGACCGAAAGATGCAGGCAGCGTTCGCCCGCCGGTTTGCCGGCAGGCATTCCCGGCAACGGAGAACTGATGGATGGGGCAATGCAGCAAGCGCCACAGCCTTCACGGCATTTCATGACGAACAGATCCTCGACAACTCAAGCGTTGATGGCCACGTAAGACTACGCCCTTAAACAGACGTTTTAAATTGGCTTAACAGGGGTTTTTCACCGAAAACAAAAGTGACTGACCAGTCTGCGACAGAAGGTCAGGGGTGCGCGTCACGTTTACTCGTCGGGTTTATTGCTTGAACTGGAAATCCAGCGCTGCGCCTTCTACTTCGCGGCGTTCTTCGTTGCGCAGTTGCAGCTGCATTTCATTGCTGAGCAGGCGCCCGTTGATCTGGAATGCACTGTTGTCAGTGGGCTTTTCGGCAAACATCGGCGGCAGCAGCGGCACGTTCTTCGGCTGCGGCATGGTGCCGAGGGGTTGCAGGTGGCGGACCATGTTCGACGGCAGGCTCAAATCCAGCTCTGCAGGCGGCAGCGGCGTCTTGGCGACTTCGTGGGCCGACTTTGACTTGCTGGCGATAGGCGCACGTTTTTTCACCGGCGTTGCTTTCTTTGCGGGGGCTTTCTTCGCGACCGGTGCCTTCTTGGCCGCAGCGGCTTTTTTCGCCGGCACCGTTTGCTGGGAGCTGGCAGCAGGCACCGCTTCACTAGCGGGAGCCGCCAGGACAGCGCCAGCGTTACACAGGCTTAACACGCAGATCAGCAGGGCAGCAGGAAAGGTATAAGTCATATCGCCAGCAGCATTAACGGCAGAAGGCCATATGCTCGCTTGTTGAGGACGGTATGACAAGCATGGTAATTAGCCAGCTACCCGTCGTGTCCCCTTTCCATGCCTCAAAAACCCGCCGCAGTCTCCTGGCATAACTGGCTTGCCAGCATCCCGAGGGTCATCAAGGCGCGCTCCGCCTCGCGGTTCCACGGGGTGCCGCAGTTCAGGCGAATACAGTGGTTGAACTGTTCCGTATTACTGAAGATCAGCCCCGGTGCAATGCTGATGCCCTGCTGCAAGGCGCGCACGTGCAGTTCCTGGGTATTGACCCGTCCAGGCAAACTGACCCACAGGATAAAACCGCCGGTCGGGCGGGTCATCTGGGTGCCTTCGGGAAAATACTGCTGCACGGCCAGCTGGAACGCGCTGAGGTTCTTGCGGTACTCCTGGCGGATATAGCGCAGATGGCGGTCGTAGCCGCCATTCTCCAGGTACGCCGCCGTGCCCATCTGGGTCACGCTGCAGGCCGAATGGGTGCTGAACATTTGCAGGCGCTGGATTTCCTGCTGGTACTTGCCGGCAATCATCCAGCCAATGCGAATGCCCGGTGACAGGGTCTTCGAGAAACTCGAGCAATAGATGACCCGGTCCAGACGGTCGTAGGCTTTCAGGGCCTTGGTGCGGCCCAGTTCGAACATCAGTTCGCCATAGATATCGTCCTCGACCACCTGGATATCGAAATCCGAGGCCAGGCGCAGCAACTGTTTCTGCCGCTCTTCGGGCATGGTGCCGCCCAGGGGATTGCTCAGGCGCGTGGTCAGCACCAGGGCCTTGATCGACCATTGGTTGGCTGCCAGTTGCAGGGCTTCCAGGCTCATGCCGGTGGCCGGGTCGCTGGGGATTTCGATGACCTTCAGGCCCAGCAGATCGGCCAGTTGCAGCAAGCCGTAATAGGTCGGCGATTCGGCGGCGATCAGGTCGCCGGGGCGGGTCAGCACCCGCAGCGACATCTGCAATGCATCGACACACCCATGGGTGATCACCACTTCGGAGGGGTCGACCACCACCCCGGCATCGCGCATACGGATCGCCACCTGGCGCCGCAGCGGCTCGAAACCCGGGCTGAACATGTAGCTGAACGCCCGCGGGCTCTGGAAACGCGTGACCTTGGCCAGTTGCTGATGCAGCGCGCGCACAGGCAGGTAGTCGACACTCGGCACGGCGGCGCCGAGCGGGAACACGCCTTCGCGGCGGGATTCCACCAACACCTGTTGAATGATGCTGCTGCGGGTGACCAACCCTGGACGCTCGACCCGGGCGATGTCCGGCGTGGGCGCAGTGAGCGCCGGCGTCTGGTGCACGTAATACCCGGACTGCGGCCGCGCGCGAATCAAACCCTGGTCTTCCAGGTTCGCGTAGGCCTGCAACACGGTGGCGTGGCTGACGTTGAGCTGGGAGCTCATTTTGCGTACCGAAGGCACGCGCTCGCCCGGTTGATAGACACCGCGGCGGATATCCTCAGCCAGCTGCTGGGCGATACGTTGGTAGAGCAACAGATTGGTCATGACGCAGCACTCGATTTCACGGGTATTTTATTTTTGTGTGAAACATACCGGCACAGTTTAGAAGTGTACGGGGACAGTTGCCACAATAGTCGAGCGCGGGCGGCAGTGATAGAAAAAACTGTAAGGGTTGCGAACTGAATCGCGGGCATAAAAAACCCGATCATTGATCGGGCTTATGTGGGAGCTGTCGAGCTTCAGCGAGGCTGCGATGCAGGCGCTGCGGTCTCGCAGGTGCACCGAGGCGATCCTGTCGCAGCCTCGCTGGGGCTCGACAGCTCCCACAGGAATCACCTTTCACCTTGAGAATCAGGTTTAGCGAGCAGCGCCCAGCTGGCCTTTCTCGTCGGAGAACACAATTTCTACCCGACGGTTCTGCGCCCTGCCCCGCTCAGACGCGTTGGCTTCGACCGGATACTGATCGCCGTAGCCTTCGACCTGAATGCGTTTTTCGTCGATCCCCAGGTCGCTCAGTACATCCGCAACCGCTTGAGCGCGGTCCCGGGACAGTTTGATATTTTCCTGTTCGCCGCCGGTATTGTCGGTGTAACCCTCGATGCGCACCACGCGCTTGGGGTTCAGTTGCAGGAACTGCACCACTTTGAGCACGGTGCGGTTGGCCGAGTTTTGCAGCTCTGCATCACCCGTATCGAACAGCACGTCACCCAGGGTCATCACCAGCCCGCGATCAGGCTGGACGGTGGTCAGGCTTGATATCTGCGCCTCAATCCATTTGCCCTGTTGCTGAACGCTGGAGAGCTTGGCTTCACGCAGGGCCAGTTGCAGGCGCTGGCGTTCCAGCTCCAGCTTGACCCCACGCTCCTGATTGAGTGCCTGCTCGGTGTGTTCCCGGGCAATCGCGCTGTAGCGCTGGCTCAGGTAGGCGTAATGCGCCACATCGACGCCGCTGCCCCAGAAGCTGGAGAAACGGTCGGCACGGGCCAGGGACTCACCGGCGCGAATCACGTCCTTGGGTGCGATACGCAGCACATTCGAATCTTCCTTGACCTTCTGGAAGTCAGTGCTGGCCTGTTGCAAGGCGAGGTTACTGTCGGGATGGGTCGCACAACCACCCAGCGCACTGCCCAGCAACACCACACAGCTCAACCCACGCATCAACGGGCTCATTGGGCGTCTCCCAACTGCAACTGCTTGCGCAGGCGGGTGATACGGGTGTTGAGCACGTTCAGTTGCTCCTGGCTTTTGCGGGTCAGCACCAGCGCTTCCGCCAGGCGGGCGTCCAGCTCGGCTTCTTCAGCCTGCATGCGGGCGTCCTTGTAGGATTCATCGGCCATGTCGGCACGGGCCTGGGTGAACTTGTCTTCCGCCAGCTTCAGCTCGGGCGAATCGCTGGCGACGGCGCCCACGGCGCTGGCTTGTTCCAGGGCTTGCTGGGTCAGGCGCATTTGTTCATTCGGCGCAGGATCGGCTGCACATCCCGCCAGAGCTACAACGGCGAGGGCCGCGAAAAGAGGTCGAATAGTCACTGAAAATCCCTACTTTGTTGGGGTGCCGACGGGTTGCTGCAACTGCGCTTTCCAGCGCTCAAGATTGCTCTGCAGCGCGGTTTCCGCCAGACCGGACGCGGGCAATTCTGTCATCTTTTTGGCGAGCTGTCCGCGCAACCACGGATCGTTGCAGGCGGAGTTGTGGGAAATGGCCAGGTACAGGCCCGGCTGGTCGATGGGGATTTCCCGCGCCACCAGGTCGTTGCTCATGCCCAGGGTCTGGGCCATGGCCATGCCGGAATAACGTCCGGCGAGTACGTAGTCCACTTCTCCCAACAGCAATTTCTGGAACGCCGGGGTCAGGGTGGGCAGGCGCTGCAGGGTGAGTTGCTCACCGGCGAAGGTTTCAAAGTCGCGGCTCAGGCGTGCCCTTTCCGACACCGCGCCCTTGTGGCCGTGCAGGTCGCCGGCCTGGCTGTAGGCCAGGGTCGAATCCTTGCGGGTCCAGACCAGATAATCGGTTTGCACCAATGCCGGGTGGATGTAGTCGAGGGAGTCCAGGGCGTCGAGGGTCAATGGCGCGTCGGCGAGGATGTCCATGCGCCCGCTGCGCACTTCTTCCAGCGCCAGGGAACGTTTGCCGCCGTACAGCAGGTCGATTTTCACCCCGAGGTCTTTGGCCACTTGCTGCAGCATGTCGGCGGTGGCGCCGATCAAGTGCGTGGGGTCCTGGGGATCACGCCACAGATAAGGCGGGGCGTCCGGGCTGCCGGTGATCACCAGCCGATCACATTTGCCCGCCGCCAGCGACACCGTCGGCAGCAGTGACAGGGCCAGCAGTACAGTCCAGGGACGCAATTCCATGGCAGGGTTCTCCAGTTGAAAAATTACCGGGCAAAAAAAAGCCCGGTCAAAAGACCGGGCTCTTTATAAGTGAAGCGGCTGGATTAGACCAGCTTCTCCAACTCGGGTACGGCTTCGAACAAGTCCGCCACCAGGCCGTAATCAGCCACCTGGAAGATCGGTGCTTCTTCGTCCTTGTTGATCGCAACGATCACCTTGGAGTCTTTCATACCGGCCAAGTGCTGGATCGCGCCGGAGATACCGACGGCGATGTACAGCTGTGGCGCAACGATCTTGCCGGTCTGGCCGACCTGCATGTCGTTCGGTACAAAACCTGCGTCGACGGCAGCGCGGGAAGCGCCGACCGCAGCGCCCAGCTTGTCGGCCAGGGCGTACAGGTGCTTGAAGTTGTCGCCGTTCTGCATGCCGCGGCCGCCGGAAACGACGATCTTGGCAGCGGTCAGTTCTGGACGATCGGACTTGGCCAGCTCTTCGCCAACGAAGCTGGAAGTGCCAGCGTCGTGGGCAGCAGCCACAGCTTCAACCGCAGCCGAACCACCTTCAGCTGCAACCGGGTCGAAACCGGTGGCACGCACGGTGATGACTTTTACCGACGCAGTGGACTGCACGGTAGCGATGGCGTTACCGGCATAGATCGGACGCTTGAAGGTGTCGGCGCTTTCTACCGAAACGATCTCGGAGATCTGGTCAACGTCCAGTTGCGCAGCAACGCGCGGCAGGATGTTTTTGCCATTGGAGGTGGCAGCAGCCAGGATGTGGCTGTAGCCAGCGCCCAGCTCTGCTACCAGCGGCGCAACGTTTTCCGGCAATTGGTGAGCGTAGGCTGCGTTATCGGCAACCAGTACTTTGCTCACGCCAGCGATTTTGGCAGCGGCCTCAGCCACGGCACCAACGTTTTGGCCAGCGACCAGGACGTGGATATCACCACCGATTTTGGCGGCGGCGGCGACAGTGTTCAGGGTGGCCGGAGCCACGACCTTGTTGTCGTGTTCTGCGATTACCAAGATAGTCATGGTTAGATTACCTTCGCTTCGTTTTTCAGTTTCTCGACCAGTTCAGCCACCGACTTGACCTTGATGCCCGCGCTGCGTGCAGCCGGCGCTTCGACTTTGACGGTCTTGTTGGTGGAGGCGGTGGAAACGCCCAAAGCGTCCGGAGTCAGCACTTCGAGAGGCTTCTTCTTGGCTTTCATGATGTTTGGCAGGGACGCGTAGCGCGGCTCGTTCAAACGCAGGTCGGTGGTGACGATGGCCGGCAGTTTCAGGGAAACTGTCTGCGCGCCGCCGTCGATTTCGCGGGTCACGGCAACCTTGTCGCCGCTCACTTCGACTTTCGAGGCGAAGGTGCCCTGGCCGTAACCGGTCAGTGCAGCCAGCATCTGGCCAGTCTGGTTGTTGTCGCTGTCGATGGCTTGTTTGCCGAGGATCACCAGCGATGGCTGTTCCTTGTCGACAACGGCTTTCAACAACTTGGCAACGGCCAGGGAAGTCAGCTCTTCAGCGGATTCGACGAGGATGGCGCGATCGGCACCCAGCGCCAGGGCGGTACGCAGCTGCTCTTGAGCAGTGGTCGGACCGATGGAAACGACGACGATTTCAGTCGCAACGCCTTTCTCTTTCAGGCGTACGGCTTCTTCCACGGCGATTTCGCAGAAAGGGTTCATCGACATCTTGACGTTAGCGAGGTCGACGCCGGAATTGTCCGCCTTGACGCGAACTTTCACGTTGTAATCGACAACGCGTTTGACAGCTACAAGAACCTTCATGGATTCCTCGTTACTCTCCGGTGAAAAGAAAGTCGCCTAGGCGAACCTGGCGGTTTGATGCTCATCGGCACACAAGGGCACCTCCAAAAACACCGGCAATCGTCGGCGGGGGACCTTGCTCACGGGAGTGATGACCGTTCGTCAGCGGTGACTGAGAGGTCATTCATTATCGTGGCGTGTAAACTGCGCGCCATCGTGGCTCGCGCGTCACCCTTATTTGCCTTCAGCCTGTCTTTCGAGGTGGCCTTGAAACCCACAGTCTGCCTACGGGATGCGCAAAACCGACCGTATATTGACCGGAACGCCTATTCCGGTCAATACGCCAAAATGGTCAGTTATAAGCCGCGTTGCTTTGATTTACCTAGCTTGCGGGCAATTCAAACAAACGTTTGTATTGGACGCTGAGAGTGGTGTAGATATAATGCGCCACCTAGAGAGAAAGGTGGGTCGTCCCCTGCCCTTTGCATGAGATTGATGCAGGCATTGTGGGACGGATCACCGAACCTCCACCCATTAGAAAAAAAAGCCGTTGAGCCTTGAGTAGGAGATAGCCTGTGGAACGCGAATACATGGAATTCGACGTGGTCATCGTCGGCGCTGGCCCGGCAGGCCTGTCTGCCGCCTGCCGATTGAAGCAGAAGGCCGCCGAAGCCGGTAAGGAAATCAGCGTCTGCGTGGTCGAAAAAGGCTCCGAAGTCGGCGCTCATATCCTGTCCGGTGCCGTGTTTGAACCCCGTGCCCTGAACGAACTGTTCCCGGACTGGAAAGAACTCGGTGCGCCGCTCAACACCCCTGTTGTGCGTGATGACATCTATGTACTGCGCTCCAGCGAAGCTTCCACCAAGGTGCCTGACTTCTTTGTGCCCAAGACCATGCACAACGAAGGCAACTACATTATTTCCCTGGGCAACCTGTGCCGCTGGCTCGCCCAGCAGGCCGAAAACCTGGGTGTGGAAGTCTACCCGGGCTTCGCCGCCCAGGAAGCGCTGTTCGACGAAAACGGCGTGGTGCGCGGGATCATCACCGGTGACCTGGGCGTCGACCGTGAAGGCAACCCGAAAGAAGGCGTCTACACCCCGGGCATGGAACTGCGTGGCAAGTACACGCTGTTCGCCGAGGGTTGCCGTGGCCACATCGGCAAGCAACTGATCCAGCGCTTCAACCTGGACAGCGACGCCGACGCCCAGCACTACGGCATCGGCCTGAAGGAAATCTGGGAAATCGACCCGGCCAAACACCAGCCAGGCCTGGTGGTGCACACCGCCGGCTGGCCGCTGGACATCATGAGCGCCGAGAACACCGGCGGTTCGTTCCTCTATCACCTGGAAAACAACCAGGTGGTCGTCGGCCTGATCGTCGACCTGTCCTACAGCAACACCTTCCTGTCGCCGTTCGACGAGTTCCAGCGCCTCAAGCATCACCCCGTGCTGGCCCAGTACCTGGAAGGCGGCAAACGCATCAGCTACGGCGCCCGCGCCATCTGCAAAGGCGGCCTGAACTCGCTGCCGAAAATGGTGTTCAAGGGCGGCGCGCTGATCGGCTGCGACCTGGGCACCCTGAACTTCGCCAAGATCAAGGGCAGCCACACCGCTATGAAGTCCGGCATGCTCGCCGCTGACGCCGTGGCTGACCGCCTGTTCGCCGAATCCGAAGGCGGTGACGAACTGACCGCTTACGTCGACAGCTTCAAGAACAGCTGGCTCTACGAAGAACTGTTCGCCAGCCGTAACTTCGGCCCGGCGATGCACAAGTTCGGCCCGATCATTGGTGCCGGCTTCAACTGGTTCGACCAGAACATCCTCGGCGGCAAAATGCCGTTTACCCTGCACGATACCAAGCCGGACTACGCCTGCCTCAAGCTGGCCAAGGACAGCAAGAAGATCGACTACCCGAAACCCGACGGCAAGCTGAGCTTCGACAAGCTGAGTTCGGTGTTCATCTCCGGTACCAACCACGAAGAAGAACAACCGTGCCACCTGAAGCTGAAAGACCCGAGCATCCCGATCGGCACCAACCTGCCGCTTTACGATGAACCGGCGCAGCGCTACTGCCCGGCCGGCGTGTATGAAGTGATCACCAAGGAAGACGGCGAGAAGCGCTTCCAGATCAACGCCCAGAACTGCGTGCACTGCAAGACCTGTGACATCAAGGACCCTTCGCAGAACATTACGTGGGTGACGCCGGAAGGTGCGGGTGGGCCGACTTACCCGAATATGTAAATCCGCTGCTTGAACAGAAGGCTCCCAAATGGGGGCCTTTTTTGTAGCCCAGAAAAAGACCCATCGACTCGGTCAAATGTGGGAGCGGGCTTGCTCGCGAAAGCGGTGTATCAGTCACAGATGTTTTGGCTGAACCACCGCTTTCGCGAGCAAGCCCGCTCCCACATTTTTGACCGAATTGTGCCCGGGAGAGTTATGCCGCCCGCTCATCCCCAGGGCTGCGCTCGAAGTAGCGCTTGTATTCCCGGCTAAACTGCGACGTGCTCTGATACCCCACACTATGGGCCGCCTGCGCCACGCCCATGCCTTCCACCAGCAGCAACTGCTGCGCCTTGAGCAGCCGCAGACGCTTGAGGTACTGCACCGGCGACAACAGCGTGCAGCGCTTGAAGTGTTCGTGGAAGGTCGACGCGCTCATGTGCGCATAACCCGCCAACGTCTCGATATTCAGCGGCTCGGCGTAATGGGCATGCAGGTGATTCAACGAAGTCGCCACCCGCGAAAACTGCCCCTGCTGCTCCACCAGCGCGCGCAACACATCCGCCTGTGGCCCGCGCAATGCGGTGAACAATAATTCCCGCACCCGCGCCGGACCCATGATCCGGCTCTCCAGCGGATCGTGCAGGCACTGCAACAGGCGTTCGACACAGCCGCGCATGGCGTCGTCCAGCACCACCGAACTCATCGACTCCAACGTTTGCGCCGCTGGCGGTGGCCCGCTCTGGATCCCCATCGCCATCACCAGCTCACCCAGCACCACCCGATCAATGCCCACCGTCACCCCCAACAGCGGTGCATTCGGCATGGCAAAAGTCTCGCATTCGAACGGCACCGGCATCGCCTGGATCAGGTAATGCCCCGCGCCGTACTCCAGGGTACGCGGGCCCAGGTACGCGACCTTGCTGCCCTGGGCGACGATCATCAGGCTCGGTTCATAAATCTGCGGGCCCCGCGCCACATCGCAACTGGCACGCAATACCTGCACGCCCGGCAGGTTCGTGGGCGAGAACCCATCACGGGGTGTCAGGGGTTCGATCAAGGCAACCAACGCGGCATTGGCATCGACATGGCGGGTCAACAACATGGCAAAAACTTCGCGAAAAAGGGGATGAGACCATCATCGCAGGTCTGGCGCCACAACGATCCAATCCAGGTGCACTCCCGGACGAATAGGCATGAGACTCGGAGCAATCGCCATGGCCGCACCCAGGCACGGCGCGGAGAATGCGCCACCTCACCTGTTACTGCACCTGCGAGGTTTCTCCATGTACACCGCCATCGGTTATGCCGCTCAATCGGCCACCACTCCCCTCGCCCCCATGTCCTTCGAACGCCGTAGCCCGCGCGTCGATGACGTGGCGATCGAAATTCTCTACTGCGGCGTCTGCCACTCCGACATCCACCAGGCACGCAACGAATGGGGCATCGCCGTGTACCCGCTGATGCCGGGCCACGAGATCGTCGGTAAAGTCACCGCCGTCGGCGCCAGCGTCACCGCGCACAAAGTCGGTGACCTGGTGGGTGTTGGCTGCATGGTCGACTCCTGCCGTCACTGCGACGCCTGCCACGCGGACCTCGAGCAATACTGCCTCGAAGGCCCGACCATGACCTACGCCACCCCGGACCGGGTCGACGGCAGCAACACCATGGGCGGCTACTCCGACAGCATCGTGGTCAGCGAGCACTTCGTGGTGAAGATCCCGGCCAAGCTCGACCTGGCCAGCGCCGCGCCGATCCTCTGCGCCGGCATCACCACTTACTCGCCGCTCAAGCACTACGGCGTGAAGGCTGGCGACAAGGTTGGCGTTCTGGGCATGGGCGGTTTGGGCCATATGGGCATCAAGTTCGCCAAGGCCATGGGCGCGGAAGTGACGCTGTTCACCCGCTCCGCGAGCAAGGCTGAAGAAGGCCGTCGCCAGGGCGCCGACCACGTGATCGTGTCCACCGACGAAGCCCAGATGAAAGCCGCTGCCGGGCATTTCGACTTCCTGCTGGACACCATTCCGGTGCAGCACGACTTGAATCCCTACCTCGACGTACTGCGCTTTGACGGCGTGCACATCCTGGTAGGTTTGATCGAGCCGGTCGACCCGCCCGTCAACGCTGCCAAGCTGGTGCTGGGCCGCAAAGTGCTGGCCGGTTCGTTGATCGGTGGGATTGCCGAAACCCAGGAAGTCCTGGATTTCTGCGCCGAGCACGGCATCACCTGCGACATCGAGATGCTCGACATCCGCCAGATCAACGAAGCCTACACCCGCATGATTGCCGGTGATGTGAAGTACCGCTTCGTGATCGACATGGCGACCCTGAAGGCCTGATCATGATCGTTCCCACGCTCTGCGTGGGAACGCATGCTGTGACGCTCTGCGTCACCGTTGCGCAGGGCTCAAGTCCTGCTGGACGCGGAGCGTCCGAAGCGGCATTCCCACGCGGAGCATGGGAACGATCACGGCCTGATCAGGCCTTCGCGCCCAACTCCGCTGACAGCCGTGCTGCGACCTGTTTGATCACAGGGATCAGCTCGGCCATTTTCTCCAGCGGCATGTAGGGCACGGTACTGGCGATGCTGATGCCGGCGACGATTCGCCGGCTGGCATCGCGCACCGGTGCCGCGACACAACGGATCGACGGTTCGTTGTCTTCCAGGTCGAATGCATAACCGCCCGCCACGTATTCCTGCATGCGCTGTTCAAACTGCGCCCAGGATTGCTCGGGGTGCTGCGGCCACTGCAGATTCTTCCCGCCCGTCGGCAGGCTGACCTGATACAGGCGCTGCCACTCTTCCACGCTGTCATCCAGCAACAACGCCTTGCCGATCCCGGTGCGCGCCAGCGGCATGCGATGGCCGACGCGCGAGCGCATTTCCGGGCCGTTGCGGCCAGGGTTCTTGTGCAGGTACAGCACGTCGTCGTATTCGCGAATAGCCAGGTGGATGGTATCGCCGGTCAACGCCGACAACTCGTCCAGATACGGCACTGCCAGGCTGACCAAAGGCAGTTCTTCACGGGCCTGGAAACCCAGCTCGATCAATTTGGGGCCCAGCAGATAACCGACTTGCGGCACTACGCGCAGGTAGCGTTCTTCCACCAGGCAACTGGCCAGGCGGTGAGTGGTGCTGCGGGTGGTGCCGATGCGCTTGGCGATTTCCTTCAGATCCCGCGCACCGGCCGCCACTGCCTGCACCACGCCCAGGCCACGAAGCAGGGTTTGAGTGCCGGTGGGCGCGGCTTCTTTGACGGGAGTTTGGGCGTTTTCCTGCATATCGGGCCTATTGGGAAGTACGAAAACGGCGAGCATTATGGCAAATGCGGACCAGCAAAACAGAGGAGATCAAAATGTGGGAGCGGGCTTGCTCGCGAATGCGGTTTTCCAGTTAATGCATACGCTGACTGACACACCGTTTTCGCGAGCAAGCCCGCTCCCACATTGGTCGTGTGGCGCCCTTTTTATCGCTGTTTCATGCGGTCGATAATCACCGCCAGCAACAGGATCGAGCCGCGAATCACGTATTGGTAGAAGGTGTCGATGTTCTTCAGGTTCATCGCGTTTTCGATGATCGCCAGAATCAGCACCCCGGCAATCACATGCCGGATCATCCCGATCCCGCCGCTCAGCGACACCCCGCCCAGCACGCACGCCGAGATCACCGTCAACTCGAACCCCTGGCCAATCATCGGTTGCCCCGAGGTCATCCGCGACGCCAGGATCACCCCGGCCAACGCCCCGATTACCCCGTGCACGGCAAAGATGATGATCTTGGTGCGGTCGACATTCACCCCGGCCAACAGCGCCGCTTCCTGGTTGCCGCCGATGGCCATGGTGTTGCGCCCGTAGGTGGTGTAGTTCAGCAACCAGCCAAAAAATACAAAGCACAGCACGGTGATGACGATTGGCACCGGCACGCCAAACAGCTGGCCGTTACCAAAGACGAAGAAGTTTTCGTCCATCACGCCGACCGCCTTGCCGTTGGAAAAGATATACGCCAGCCCACGCACGATCTGCATCGTCGCCAGCGTCGTGATCAACGCGTTGATCCGCAGCTTGGCGATCACGATGCCGTTGATCAGTCCCACCACCAGGCCCATGGCCAACGCCGCCGACACGCCGAAGAACACGCTGTCGGTGTCGCGAATCACGATCCCCGCCACCACGCCCGAACAGGCGATCACCGAACCCACCGACAAGTCGAAGTGCCCCGACGCCAGGCAAAACAGCATGGTGCAGGCCGCAATCCCCACAGTGGAAATCGCCAGCCCCAGGCCACGCATGTTCAGCGGCGAGAGGAAGTTGTCGATGAAGATGGCGCTGAGCACAAAGATGCTCAAGGCCGCCAGCAGCATGACCCAATCATCGAGAAACTTGCGCTGGTTGAACCCCGGCCAGAAGCTTCTTGCAGTTTTTACCTGTGACATACCCACCTCGTATTCTTCAGTCCCGCGTACGCGGAAGAGCCAGTTGCAGCAGCCGTGCTTCGTCCGCTTGATCGCGGGTCAATTCGCCGGTCAGGGCGCCTTCGCTCATCACCAGGATGCGGTCGGAGATGCCCATCACTTCCATCAGGTCGCTGGACACCACGATCACCGCGATGCCACTGGCCGCCAGGTTATGAATGATCTGGTAGATCTCCGACTTGGCACCGATATCGATGCCGCGGGTCGGCTCGTCCAGCAGCAACACTTTCATCGGCATCGACAACCAGCGGCCGAGAATCGCCTTCTGCTGATTGCCGCCCGACAGGAACAGAATCGGCTGGTCCGCCGACGGCGTGCGCACGTTGAGCGCGCTGATCTGCCGCTGGGCGTTGGTGCGTTCCCAGCCGCCCTGGATCAGCCAGCCGAAGCGCGCATGGTCACGCCGCGCACTGATATTGATGTTCTCCGCAACACTCGCGCGGGGCACGATGCCTTCCTTCTTGCGGTCCTCGGGGCAGAGCAACACCCCCGCCGCAATCGCATCCCGTGGTGTCTTGAACGTCTGCGCCTGGCCATGCAGCACCAGAGTCCCCTGGGTGCTGCGGGACAGCCCGGCGAGCAGGCGCAACAACTCTGTGCGCCCGGCCCCCACCAGGCCGAACAGCCCGAGAATCTCGCCCTTGTTCACCTGCAGGCTCACCGGTTCCTGCAACCCCGGCCCGAGCAAACCTTCGACTCGCAGCGCTTCACCGCAGTGCTCGCGCGGCCTGTAGTCGTAGATATCCTGGATATCGCGCCCGACCATGCAGTTGACCAGTTGGTCGACGTTCAACTGCGTCATGTCCTCGAACGTGCGCACGAAGCGCCCGTCCTTGAACACCGTCACCGCATCGCAAATGCGGAACACCTCCTCCATGCGGTGCGACACGTAGAGGATCACCCGGCCTTCATCCCGCAGCCGGGCGATGATCACCATCAGCCGCTCGATCTCACGGGCCGAGAGGCTGCTGGTGGGTTCGTCGAACGCAATCACATGGGCGTTGCGCGACATGGCCTTGGCGATTTCCACCAGTTGCCGCTGGCCGAGGGACAGGCTGCCCAGGCGCATGTTCGGATCGATTTCATCCGCCAGGCCCTTGAGCAGTTCCCGTGCCTTGCGCACCATCGCCCCGCGATTGACCACGCCAAAGCGCGACGGCATATGCCCCAGCAGCAGGTTCTCGGCGACGGTCATTTCCGGCACCAGTTGCAGCTCCTGGTGAATCACTGCAATGCCGCTGGCGATGCTGTCGGCCGCCGACTTGAAACTCACGCTGCGTTCGCCCAACTGCAAGCTGCCGCTGTTGGGCGGATAAAAACCGCCGAGGATTTTCAGCAAGGTCGACTTGCCCGCGCCGTTCTCGCCCATCAGCGCATGCACCGAATGGGGCCGCGCTTCAAAGCTGATCTGCGCCAGGGCCTTCACCCCGGGAAACTCCTTGCCGATGCCGTTGAAGCGCAGGCTCTCTGCAGCGGCGCTGTTCATTTCCACAGACCGATCTTGCTCAACTCTTCCTTGAAGTTGGCGCGGGTGATCAGGGTCACGTTATCCAGTGCGGTGAACTTGGCAGGCTCAGTGCCTTTGGTCACCCACTCGAACATCGAGGTCGCAGTTTTATAGCCGGACGCATCGGGGCTGAGCAGCATCGAGCCGTAGAAACCGGTGTCGGATTTCTTCAGTTCTTCGATGGCGTCGGTGCCGTTGATGCCCACGCCAATCACGTTTGTGGCCTTGAAGCCGGCGCTTTCGGTGGCGCGTACGCCGCCCAGTACGGTGCTGTCGTTCATGCCGCCAATCAGCAGGTTTTTCGCGCCGCTGGGCAGTTTCACCAGGGCCGAGTTGGTGGAGTCCATGGCGCCCGGCACGTCGAGGGTTTTCTGCGCGGTGAACAGGATATGGTCAACCGGCAGGCCGGCGGCCTTGAGGCCTTCTACCGAACCGTCGGTGCGCTTCTTGCCGGTTTCCAGCTCGTCGAAGGTATTGATGACGGCGTAGGTGTCCTTCCAGTCCCAGTTGCGATGCTTGGCTTCGGTGGCCATGGCTTCGCCTTGTTTCTGGCCGATCTTGTAGGCGTCCAGGCCGACGTAAGGCACGTCTTCCATGGGCTTGCCCTTGGCGTCGACGAAGCGGTCGTCTACCGCCAGCACTTTGAGGTTATTCAGCTTGGCCTTGGCCATGATCGCAGGGCCCAGGGACACGTCCGGCGGGCAGATCACGAAACCCTTGGCGCCGTTGGCGGCCAGGGTATCGATGGCGGACAGGGTTTTCTCGCCGTCGGGCACGGCGATCTTGATCACGGTGAAACCATGGTCCTTGCCGGCTTTTTCAGCGAAGGCCCATTCGGTCTGGAACCAGGGCTCTTCCGCCTGCTTGACCAGGAAGCCGATCTTTACTTCTTCGGCAGAGGCCAGGCCGCTGAGCGCCATCGTGAGGGCAAGGGTGCCTAGTGTTTTCTTGAGCATGAACCACCTCTTCTTGTTATTTGGAAAAGTTTTAATCGTGGTACATCACCGACCGCCCACCATCGATCATCAGGCAGGTGGCATTGATAAAGGGCGCCTCATCGGTCGCAAGAAACAGTGCCGTCATCGCCACTTCAATCGGCTGGCCGATGCGCTTGGGCGGGTGCAGGTCGAAGGCACGCTGGCGCTCGGCGTGCGGGTCGGCAAAGCCGTTCCAGTAATCGACGTTGAGTTGGGTTTCGATATAGCCCGGCGCGATGGCATTTACGCGGATGCCCTTGGGCGCGTATTCGATGCCCAGCGCGCGGGTCAGCCCGAGCAAGCCGTGCTTGGCCACCGGGTACGGGAAGCAGCCGGGAATGATGTGGCTGGAGTGGGTGGAGGCGATGTTGATGATGTTGCCGATGCCTTGCTCGATCATGTGCGGCAACACGGTACGGCAGCCGTACCAGGCGCCGTCGAGGTCGATGGCGAAGCAGCGGCGCCAGTCTTCGTCGGTCATTTCCAGCGGGTCGCGGAACACGTTGACGCCGGCGCAATTGACCAGCACATCGACGCGGCCAAAGCGTTCGATAGCGACGTCCACCAGGGCGCGCCATTGATCCTTGGAAGTGATGTCGACAGGTTGTGCGTAGATCTCGGCGCCGTGTTCGCGCCAGTGGGCGGCGACCTGCTCGACCTTCTCGCCCTGGATATCACCGATCACCAGGCGCGCCTGCTGAGCCTGGAAGCAGGCGACGATAGCCTCGCCAATGCCTTGGGCGGCACCGGTGATGACCACGACTTTGTTCTTCAGTCGCTCGCCGTAAGTCGGCTCGGGCACCGGAGGTAACGACAACGGTTGTGCCTGCATCGCTTCACCTGTTTTGTTTTTGGTAGTGAGTGCTGATGCGCAAGACTATAAACCCAGAAACCGGAACATCTCAATATATAAATTATCATCCCATATAGTGAGCAAATATATAAAAAAACCGGCTTTAAAAGCCGGTCCTTTATGCACACTTAACCCTGTGCGAAATCCCTGAGGGCGTCGCCTTCCATGCGGTAGCGTACCCACTCTTCCTGGGGCTGGGCACCGATGGATTTGTAGAACGCGATGGCCGGCTCGTTCCAGTCCAGCACGCTCCACTCGAAACGCCCGCAGCCGTTGTCGCAGGCGATTTTCGCCAGGTGGCGCAGCAACTTCTTGCCCGCCCCGCCACCGCGTTGCTCGGGGTTGATGTACAGGTCTTCGAGGTACAGGCAGTTGCTGCCCAGCCACGTGGAATAGCTGAAAAAGAACACCGCAAAGCCGATCGGCAAACCGTCGCGCAGGCAGATCAGGCCGTGGGCGGTGGCACCTTCACTGAACAGGCTGCGCTCGATGTCCACCACGCTGGCGATCACTTCGTGCCGGGCTTTTTCATAGTCGGCAAGCTCGGTGATGAAGGTCAGGATCTGCGCAGCATCGCTGGGCACGGCGGGGCGAATCTCGATGGTCATGGGCAGGCCTTGTCAGGGAAATAAAGCACACATACTAAGGCGCTTTAATGACCGATTGCAGTGCAATTTGATTCGCGGCTAACCTGCAGGCCATCGACCTTTGAGAATCCCCATGCCCTTCACGCCCTTGACCGACCTCGCCGCGACGTTATTGCCTCACGCCCTTGAGCCTTCGGAAGACGGCGCCCACGACCTGTCCCACTTGCAACGGGTGTGGCACAACGTGCGGTCGATCCAGGCAGAGGAAGGTGGCGATCTGGAGGTGCTGCTGGCGGCGGTGCTGCTCCATGACTGCGTCGCGGTGGAGAAGAATTCGCCGTTGCGTTCCAAGGCCTCAACATTGGCGGCGGACAAGGCCGGGCAGATTTTGCAGGGGTTGGCGTGGCAGCCCGAGACGATTGCAGCGGTGACCCACGCCATCGAGACCCACAGCTTTTCGGCGGGCCTGACGCCGGTGACGCTTGAAGCAAAGATTATGCAGGATGCCGACCGTTTGGACTCCCTGGGCATGATCGGCGTGGCCCGCACATTTTACATCGCCGGGCGCATGGGCAGCGGGCTGTATGACCCGGCTGACCCAACGGCGCAGCATCGCGAGTACGACGACAAGCGCTTTTGCCTCGATCATTTCCAGACCAAGCTGCTGCATCTGGCGAGCGGATTTCAGACGCCGACGGGGCAACGCATGGCCCTGGCGCGCCATGAACGGCTGAAGGGATTCATGGATCTGTTCATCGAAGAAATCGGCACACCATACTCCGCTGCGGGCTAACGCAAGCACCGCGAACCACAGAACAATCCCACGTGCCGTGCATGGTAAAAAGTTGGGCATAAATCCAACAGACGCAAGGCTCTTCCATGCACGCCTCACCTGCGGTTGGCGGAAAACTGTTCGCCCTCTTCTGCCTCGCCAGCTATTTGCTTTCCCTATCCTATGGCTCGACATTCTTGCTGTCGCTGCTGATCCATTCGCGCGGCGGCAACGAACACGACGCCGGCAGCGTGATCTCCATGGCGATGCTCAGCACCTTTGTGGCGGTGCTGGTTTCCGGGCATCTGGCCGACCTGCTGGGGGCTGCCAGGTCGATCGCCCTGCTCGGCGTATTGCTGGTGGTGGCGTGCCTGGGCTTTGCGCTGGCGCCGGGGTTCGGCGAGGGCTTGATGTTCTTTGGCTTGTCGTTGGGATTGGGCTGGGGCGTGTTCTACACGTTGGGGCCGATCATCGTCGCGATGCTGGTGGAACCGGCGCAACGGGCCAAGTATTTTGCCCTGCTGTCGGGCAGCATGATGACCGGAATCGGCTCCGGGCCACTGCTGGGGCGGGCGGCAAGTGCCCTGGATTTTTCGCTGACGGCGGCCTTTCATATAGCAGCGCTGGCGAGCTTGGTAGGTGTGCTGATTTTCTGGCGACTGGGTCGCGCGCTGAGTCAACACACCGCGCCGGCGGCGAAGATTTCCTGGTCGGCGACACGCAAGGTGCTGTCGTCCCGGGCGGTGTTCGCGATCATCATGGTGGGCCTCGGCGGTTGCGTGTTTGGCGGGCTGTCGAGTTTCCAGACCAGCTACGCGGCGTTGCACGGGCTGGACTATTCGCTGTTCTTCCTGGGCTTCATGAGTGCGGCGATTACCAGCCGCCTGCTGATCGCCGGCATCGTGGTCAAGCGTGATCCGTATTGGGCGGCGTGTGTGTTGTCCGGGTTGATGCTGGGGTCGATTTTCCTGTTCGGGTTCAGGGTCAGTGGCAACTACAGCTACCTGCTGGCGGCCGTCACCCTGGGCGTGGGTTATGGCCTGACGTATTCGGTGATCAATGGTTTGGCTGCGAACGAGGCACCTGCGGGCACCACGTCCCAGGCGTTGCTGCTGTTCAGCCTGGCGTACTTTATCGGGGTGTTCGGTTTCCCGTTGCTGGCGGGCAAGCTCATCGTCGAATACGGCATGCCGACCCTGTTGATGAGTGTACTGGCGGTGGCGCTGCTCAATTGGCTGATCACGGTGGCGCGGTTGATCTGGCGCCGAATCTCGTCACACAAAATCTTACAAGCGACCTAAGACCGTTCGTCGGTATCGAGGCACGAATCACAAACGGGGGCGGACCAATATCAGGTAAGGACATTAATCATATGGAGACACCATCATGACGACTTCCAAATTTGCCGCCCTCGCCCTCACCGGTTTGCTGTCTGCTGTTTCGCTGAGCAGCTTTGCCGCCTCCACAGGTTCCAGCACCGGCCCGACCGACCCTGTCGGCAGCCCGCCCAACCCGGCCGCCCAGGAGTCGAAGGACTCGATGGGTACCGGCATGGACACCAACGGCGGCGCCATCATCGACAACAGCAGGGACCCACGCACCCAGGGCGACGACACCAATCGCAACAGCGGTGCGGTGCCTAACGGCAAAATGGGCCCAGGTGCCACTTCGCCCTCGATCAATAAAGGCGATGACTCCAACATCCCCGGCGCGCCAAAACAGCCAGCGCCTTAATGCGCAAGAAAGACGAACACCCAACCATTTCCCAGTGAAGAGGTATGCATGAACGTCGATCACAACCTTGAAAAAGAAGTCCTCACCCGTCTGCTCCACGCTCATCCCAGTGGGTTGGGCAAAGAAGTGCTGGACAACTACCGAGGTGAAAAAGTGGTGGCCAGCGCCTTGGCCACCTTGCAGGACCGCGGGTGGATCAAGGAAGGCCATGTGACCTGCAACGATGCCGGTGAACATTCGCTGAACCTGCCGATCAAGCTCACCGCGTCCGGCGTGGAAGCGGCTCGCAAGCTTGAAAGCGAAGCGAGCCAATAACACACCTTGCCTGGTCTGGCCCTCGTATCTTGTATGAGGGCCAGAAGGAGTATCGCAATGCCTCGTGGAAGCAAAGCCAAATACACCACCGAACAGAAGCGCAAGGCCGCCCATATCGAAGCGAGTTATGAGCACCAGGGCTTGTCGAAAGAAGAAGCCGAGGCGCGGGCCTGGGCCACCGTCAACAAGCAGTCTGGCGGCGGCGAAAAGGCCGGCGGTTCAGGCCAGCGCAAGGCGCCGGCGAAGAAGTCCCAGGACCGGCATGAGTCGGCCAAGCGGGCTGCGGCCAGCCGTGAGGGGCATCCGCGTAACAGCCGGGTTTCGCTGGGTACGCAGACCAAGGAAAGCTTGCTGAGAGAAGCGCGTGCCAAGGACATTCCCGGGCGCTCGACCATGCGCAAGGATGAGTTGATTGAGGCGCTGAAAAAGGCCGGTTAACGCGGAACAAAATGTGGGAGCGGGC